>JANXUR010000045.1 GCA_025356095.1 Acidobacteriaceae bacterium
ATGGCGGAAAAAGACCAAATCGCGGGGCGCATTCGCTATATCACCGAGAAAGAAGCGGGGGTCGAAGGAAATCCTTGGGTAGGATGCGCTTCAGGTTGCTTGTCTTCCGTTGTCCTCCTTACGATTGCGCCCTTCTTGTACAAGAGCTTGGGCCCTCCCGCGGTGCTGATCACGATCGGGCTCGGGTTTGTCGCAGGTTACTTTATCTCACGGTCTCTCAGAAACGAGCCGAATCGGCGCGAAATGGCGGCATTGTCCGCACAGTGGAAGCAATGGGAAAATAACAAAGCCCCACAAGTAGCAGGTGCCGATGCGGACATCCCGCGGCTGGAAGCCTTAGTCGCGGCCATCGAGGAGCGATGCGCCAACCCCCTACTCCCATTCAATAGTGCCTGGCGGCTTTGAGGTGATGTCGTACACTACGCGGTTGATGCCCTTTACTTCATTTACGATCCGGCTGGAGATAGCCTTTAACACCGCGTAGGGTAACTCCACCCAGTCGGCAGTCATGCCGTCTTCGGAGTGGACGGCGCGGATCGCGCAAGTATAAGCATAAGTGCGCTGGTCGCCCATTACGCCCACTGTCTTTACCGGTAGCAGCACGGCAAAGCTTTGCCATATCTTGGTGTAGAGTCCGGCCTTGCGGATTTCGTCCACTACAATTTCATCGGCGTCGCGCAGAATGTCGAGCTTCTCCTTAGAGAGTTCGCCCAGCACGCGCACCGCCAATCCCGGCCCGGGGAATGGCTGCCGCTGGATCACGTCCTCGGGCATACCAAGGTCACGGCCAATCTGGCGGACTTCATCTTTGAATAAATCCTTCAGCGGCTCAATCAGCTTGAGTTTCATTTTTTCCGGCAGCCCGCCAACATTGTGATGGCTCTTGATGGTCTGCGATGGCCCGCGCACCGAGCGCGACTCAATCACGTCAGGATAAAGCGTGCCCTGCACTAGCCACTCCACATGCTCGCCTTCCCCTTCATGCAAGCGCGCGACGCGGTGCGCTTCTTCCTCAAACACCGCAATAAACTCATTGCCAATAATCTTGCGCTTGCGCTCTGGGTCGCTCACGTTTTCTAGTTTGTCCAGAAAGCGCGTACTCGCATCCACCGCGTCTATGTTCAGGCCTAGCTTGTCACGCAAGTTGCGCTGCACGGCGGCGAACTCGCCCTTGCGCAGCGTGCCTGAATCTACAAAAATGCAAGTAAGCCGCGACTCGCCCGTTACCGAATCCCGAAGCGCCCGATCCACCAGCACCGCCGCCACCGACGAATCCACGCCACCGCTCAGCCCGCAAATTGCATGGCCCGAACCTACTTGGGCGCGAATTGCGCTGATGGTGGAGTCAATAAAGTGTTGCGCCGTCCAATCACCGCGCGCGCCGCAAATCGTCAGCACAAAGTTGCTCAGAATCTGCTTGCCCAGCGGCGTATGGTGCACCTCAGGATGAAACTGCACCGCCCAATACCGCCGCGATTCGTCTTGCATCGCTGAAACCACACCGCCCGACTCGGCAATCAGCGAAAAGCCAGCAGGCAGCTCCTTGGCCTCGTCGCCATGCGACATCCAGACTTGAATTTCGCCGGGCAATCCGGCAAATATCTTCGACTCGCGATTTAGAATCTCGACCAAAGCGTGGCCATACTCATGCTTGCGACCCGGCACCACCTTGCCACCAAGGGTATGCACCATAAACTGCAATCCGTAGCAGATGCCGAGCACGGGCAGACCCAACTCGAACACCCGCGCATCGCATGGCGGTGCATCGGCGTCGTAAACCGAACTGGGGCCGCCGGAAAGAATAATGCCCACAGGCGTATAGCTTTGGATTTCTGCCAATGGCGCGGTACACGGCAGAACCACCGAAAATACGTTGAATTCACGGATGCGGCGCGCGATGAGCTGAGTATATTGCGAGCCGAAGTCGAGGATGACGACGGATTGAGTATTCATATTTAAGTGTAGGCCGATGACAAAGTAGTGTAAAGCAGAAGCGTGTGGAGAACCGGCTAACCACGGCTCGGTTTGTGCTAGGTGTGTGCTAGGTGTGGTGGGTAGGGTTGCAGTGTGCAGGGTGTGCTTGTCACTCTGCGCCCGCCCAATCGGGCGAAGACCCGCTACCCAGTCACTGCCGCTACCCGGCCCTTGGTGCAGCAGAAGCCTCGACTGGCTCGACCCCTTCCGCAGCCATATCCGCATACGCGGCCAGCCGCGCCAGTAGCAGAAAATCCACCACCGCGCAGTACAGCAGCACAATCAACCCCATTACCGCGAGCACCGGGCGCACCGGAAGCAACTGGGCAAACCCCAGCGGCAGCCACAGCACAGCGTTCAGGCCTACTATCGCCACCAGATGCAGCAGCCCAAAAATAATGCCTGCGGTCAGCATAGGGCCTCGCCGCTCGCGCCACAAGTCAATCGCGCGCACCATGGCACCGCTCGCGGTGTTGGCATCATTGGCAAATAACGTAGATAAGGACAGCAGCCAGTTCAGAAACGACCATGCCCCTGAAAGCAGCAGAAATACGTTTACAAACAGAATCGCCCACACGCCAAAGCCACTTTGCGGCAACAGGTGGGCGAGCAGCAAACCCGATCCATACACAGCCGCGCCAAACGCTAGAAATATCACCGCGCGAAGGGTTTGTAGCTTAAGCATAGCCTCGGCGATGCGTAGAGGATACTGCCCCTCGAATGCCCTACCGCCGGGCCCTCTCGAAGCCGATGCCTGCAAGCGCGCTGCAATCGCCCCACGGCCCAGCGTCGCCAACACTACCCACAGCACCGCACACGCCACCACCACCAGCAACAGGGCTGACTCCAGGCGCTCACCACTGCCGCGAAAGATGTTGGCAATCGCTCGCCCCACCAGAATCGGCTGACCCGAGCTCAACAGTAGCTGGTCAGTCGTGGTTACCGTCAAGCTGCGCAGATACTCGCGGAAGGTGAAAGTGACTAACACGAGCGCGGTGCCGCCCCATGTCCACCGCCACGCCAGCTCGCGAAGCAGCAACCCCGGCTGCCGAACGACCGTGCGAAAACCTGCGCCAACTGGAGAGAAAGTGGACATGGTCTTTACCGCAGCACCAAATTCACCAGCTTACCCTGCACCACAATCGTCTTTACCAATTGCTTGCCGTCCATCGCGGCGACCACGCGTTCATCCGCCAGTGCGGCCTCGCGCATGGTTGCTTCGGAGGCACCTGCCGCTACCATCACCTTGCTGCGTAGCTTGCCGTTGATCTGTATCGGTATCTCGATTTCTTCTTCTTTGGCTAGCTCCGCGTCATACTGCGGCCATGGTGCCTTGAGTAAGTTGCCCGGTTCGCCGAGTAACTCCCACATCTCGTGCGCCGCATAGGGAGCGAAGGGCTGGAGCAGCAGAGTAGCATCACGCATCACTTCGGCCTGCACTGGCAGCGGTATCGCCGCCCCGCCCTGCGCCGCTGTGTCCTCCGCAGCATACATTGCGTTGACTAACTCCATGATGGCGGCGATGCAGGTATTAAAGTGCCAGCGTCCGGCAAAGTCGTCGCTCACCCGCTTGATCGTCTGGTGGAGCTTGCGTCGCAACGCCCGCACTTCGGAAGAAAGCTCTTCCGGAATCGGGACACGCGCCGCTGCCCGCCATTCCGCGTCGCCGCCATTGGCATGGCGCGCCACATACCGATACGCGCGGCTCAGAAAGCGATGGACGCCTTCCACGCCTGCGTCCTGCCAGTCAAGTTCCCGGTCGGGAGCCGTGGCAAACAGCGTATATGCCCGGGTTGCATCGGCACCATAGCGCGCCACCATCTCCTCCGGCGACACCACGTTGCCCAAGTTCTTCGACATTTTGGCCCCGTCTTTGATCACCATGCCCTGCGTGAACAGGTGCGTTGCCGGCTCGTCATTTTGTATCATGCCTAAGTCACGCATGAACTTAGTCCAGAAGCGTGAGTAAATCAAGTGCAGAATGGCGTGCTCTACCCCGCCAATGTATTGGTCAATCGGGAACCAATAATTCGCCTTTATAGAATCAAAAGGCGCGGTCGAGTTATGAGCGTCCGTGTAGCGATAGAAGTACCACGACGAATCCACAAAGGTATCCATAGTATCGGTCTCGCGGAGTGCAGGCTTGCCACACTTGGGGCAACTTACGTTCACAAACTCCGGCACCCGACCCAGCGGCGAGCCGCCTTGCTGCGTGATACTTACCTGCTCAGGTAGCAGCACCGGCAAGTTTTCTTCCGGCACAGGTACAATCCCGCAGACTTCGCAGTAAATCATCGGAATCGGCGTACCCCAGTAGCGCTGGCGCGAGATACCCCAATCCTTCAAGCGATAAGTAGTTGTCGCCTTGCCAAAGCCATGCTGCTGCGCGTAGTCCGCCATCTTTTCCAGCGCATTGGCGCAAGTAAGTCCATTCCACTCGCCCGAGTTGACGACGACTCCATCCTTCGTCAAAAGCGGCAGCGCTTCGTCAGTAAGTTGCTCAGGCGTAGCATCTAAAGGCGCAATCACCCGCCGAATCTCTATCCCGTACTTCTGGGCGAACTCGTAGTCACGCGCGTCATGGCCGGGCACGCTCATAATCGCGCCGGTTCCGTAGTCCATTAAAATGTAGTTAGCCACCCACACCGGCAGTTTTTCGCCGTTGAACGGATTGACTGCGACCGCCTGCGTCGCCGCACCATGTTTTGCCAGTTCACCCATATCGCCTGCAGCCTTTGCGCGCTTCTGCTCGGCAATCATCGCCTCTACTTCGGCGCGTAAAGCTGCATCCTGCGCTACCAGCGCCGCCACAATAGGATGTTGCGGTGCAAGTTGCACGGACGTGGCTCCGCAGATCGTATCCACGCGCGTGGTAAAAACAGTAACTTCCTGAGGAACTACACCGTCGGCACTTACCGGGGGTACACCCTCCAGCTTGAATGTAACCTCCGCGCCACGGCTGCGCCCAATCCAGTTACGCTGCATGGTTCGGACTTTCTCCGGCCAGCCCTCCAGCTTGTCGAGCCCATCGAGTAACTCATCCGAGTAATCGGTCGTCCGGCAAAACCACTGCTCTAACTCGCGCTGCTCCACGGAAATCGTCTCATGCCGCCAGCAGCATCCATCTACTACTTGCTCGTTGGCAAGCACTGTAGCGCACTCCGGGCACCAGTTCACCCGGCTCTTTTTGCGATACACCTTGTCCTGCTCAAACAGCTTCAAAAAGAACCACTGATTCCAACGGTAGTAATCGGGTAGACAAGTAGTGACTTCGGTCTGCCAATCGTAGGCAAAGCCAAGGCGCTGCATCTGCGCCTTCATGGCGGCGATGTTGCTCAGGGTCCACTCACGCGGCTCGCGTTTGTTCTTGAGCGCGGCATTTTCCGCAGGCAAGCCAAACGAATCCCAGCCCATGGGATGCAGCACGTTATAGCCGCGCATCCACATGTGGCGAGCCAGGGCATCGCCAATGGCGTAGTTGCGCACGTGGCCCATGTGCAGCGCGCCTGAAGGATACGGCAGCATCTCCAGCACATAGTACTTAGGCTTGGGCGGGGTTCCCTGCCCATGCAGTTGTGCCGGGTCGTCGGCGGCATACAGCGCCGGATCGGCATCGAACCGCGCCTGCCACTTCTGTTCAATACGCTGCGGTTCGTAACGGGCTTCCGGTTCGCGCTCGCTCGCGGTAGTTGTAGTAGACGGCTGATTTTCCTGTGACATAAAAAGGCTAGACCTGCGATTCATGGCTTTAGGGCTGAAACTTGATTTTACATGGTGCCTCTTCGCCTCCTTTTGCAGCGAGCAAGCATAATCGAACACGCTTCCTGCGATTCACAAAAAGAAGCGCTTTAGCCCATCCATGTGCACTTGTTCGGTCGCCACGGCAATTCCAATCCGCTGCAAATTGTGAAGCTGGTCGGCTGCATCCATGTGGCTCACTTTTTCCGCATCAATATCAGTAAGGCCGAGCCCGTCCAAGCGCTTTCGCGTCAGGCTCACCGTAATCCTTTGGTACGTCAGCAGCTTGGCGGCATCGGGATGCAACGATGCACCCCCAACATTGGCTCGACCCAACTGGGCGGCGATGAGCGCCGCTACTGCATTATCTGGAGCGGCACCTGATTCCTGCGTCGCAGCCGCTTCCGCCTGGCTGGCCGACGCTGCCTGCATAGCCTTCGCTGCCACCTGCGGGGGCTCCGGCACCCTCCCGATTACGTGCAGCAACATATTCTGCTGCAAATTTGCTTCCCCCATCAGTTCCGGAATTATGTACTGCGCCCAATCAATCATTTGATACCCTGCCGCAGCACCCGCAGGAATGGTGAGGGTGTTGAATCCTGTCCCCAGCGACATCAGCAACAGATTATCCACGCCAGTCTGCCACCCCAGCCCATAGCGAGGCAGCACCGCCTCCAAAAATACTTGCAGTGAAGGATTGTTGTAGGAGGTCACCCCGCCATCCACAAACTCATCCCGGCGCACTTGCCCGGCTTTGTTCCGCACCGTGAGCTTTTGTGGCGGGAAATAGGTTGGTGCCGCAGTGCTGGCACGCACAACTTCCCACAACAACATGTCTTTTTCCACGTTGTAATAAGTTCCATTGGGGTTGTTGGTGAAAAACCATGTTGTCCCGTGAGTTACATTCTTGGTCGTAATCATCACCAGCGAGCCGAGCCGGTCGGAGCCGAGCGTCGTGCTGGGCCCGAACTTCTCTTTAAGACGCCTCTGCAAACCTTTGCTGGAATACTTGTGCCAGAAGCATTCCGGCGGCCAGACTTTGGTGAAGATTTCCTTCCCGTATTGCAGGTAAAAGTCGCGCAACTCAACCGCCGAGATGCCCATCGCCAAACCTGCCGCCAGTATCGCGCCAGTGCTGGTGCCGCCAATAAGGTCAAAACGCCGCCCAATCGGCATGGAATTGCCAGTGATGCAGTCCAGTTGGCGCTCCATCTCCACCAGCGCCTCTGCGGGGATCAGCCCCATCAGGCCGCCGCCATCAATTGAGAGCAGTCGCTTAGGACTGCTTGTGGGCTCTCCATCGGGTTTCAGAGTTGTGTCCATCGCAAGTCACCGCCAATTGCCTTCCTAATCAACCAGCCCCTTCAGCGCCTCCACGTCACGGCGATCGTCGCCTTCTTCGTCCACCGGCGTTTCTGCAATGAACGCCGCATGGCGCAGTTGCGGGTCATTCAGCAGCCACCCGAACGGCGCCAGACCAATGGTACCTTCGCCAATGTGTTCATGCCGGTCGAGCTTGGATCCGCAGGCTGCCTTGGCATCATTGCAATGCCATACCGCAATGCGTTTCAGCCCAACCGTGGCGTCCAGCGCTGCCAGCGTTGCCGCCAAACCAGCCTGCGTCGTGATCTCGTATCCCGCCACGTGAGAGTGGCAGGTGTCAATGCATGCGCCTACAGGAATCACCGGGGTCAGGCGATTCACCAATTCGGCCACCTGCTCAAACTTGCTGCCCAGCGAAAACTCCGCGCCAGCGGTGTTTTCGATCAGTACGCTCAGTCCACCCCCGGCCATGTCGAGTCCATTCGTGGCCTCGGTGATGCCAGCGACCACGCGCGCCAACCCTTCCTCGCGAGTAGACCCATTAAACGACCCCGGATGCAGCACCAGATGCTCAGCTCCCAGCGCCAGCGCCCGCTCCACCTCACCGCGAAAGGCAGTGATGGACTTGGCATATACGTCCGGCTTCACGGCTGCCAGATTCACCAGATAGTTCACATGAATCACCAGCGGGGTCAGGTCGTGTTCGCAGCGCATTCTCCGCATTTCAGTGCATTCCAGCGCGGACGGCATTGCCGCCTTCCACTGACGCGGGCTCGCCGAAAATATCTGGAGCGTACCACAGCCCAGATCCTGCGCCCGTTGCGCTGCCAGATGCAGTCCGCCCGCCCCAGAAGTGTGGATCCCAATACGAACTCGCGGGCTAGCCCCAGACGGCCCTATTTTGCTGCTATTCAAATTTGAACGGGATGTCTCAGTCATTTTCCACCAGTGTCCACCAGTGTAACCGCCTTTGGTGGCGGGTTTGGTTTTCTGCTGAAGAAAGTGTTTTCAACACTTTCTTCCCGTTTTTACTTGACGCCTTTGCCCATTTGAGTGCACTCTTACGTACTGACGTACTACGCGCATAGTCGAGCTTTAAGCAATCGGTGCGTAAGAAATCTCGCGGTCTCTTGCGGGTGCGCTGTCGTGTCCGCATTCCTGTCGTCTCACTTCTACTAGACTCCTCGGAGGAACATTTGAAGAAACTTGCTCTTTTTGCCACTGCCCTTTGCTGCCTGACTCCTGTCGCCTTCGGCGCCAGTCAGGTTCAGATATTTCATGAAACCAAGCACGACGTTTCCCAGCCACTGCGCGACATGGTGAAGCAGGTTCCGGCCGACAAGTCCGCGCCCCGCGAGAATGACGTTCGCCGCTTCTACAACACCACCCAGATGCCGATGAGCGCAGCCGACCGTGCAGTCAAGGCCGACGTCAACGGATCACGTCCGCTGGTGGGCACCACCATTGGCTTGAACATGGATGGCCAGTCTGCAGACGGCGTAGCTCCGCCGGATACCAACGGCTCTGTGGGCTTGACCCAGTATGTTCAGGGTGTCAACACCGAGTACAACGTGTACGACAAGACGACCGGCGCAAAGACCCTCGGCCCGCTGGCGTTCAACGCCATCTGGTCAGGATTCGGCGGCCAATGCCAGAGCCAGAACTCCGGCGACATCATTGTGCTGTACGACAAGGCGGCCAGCCGCTGGTTCTTCGCGCAGAACACCTTCGCCACGCCTTACACCATCTGCGTTGCAGTCTCCACCAGCGATGACGCGACGGGCACCTACAACCGCTACTCGTGGTCCATCACACCCTCCACTGCCTTCCCTGACTACCCAAAGTGGGGCGTCTGGACCGATGCCTACTACCAGTCGTGGAATGACTTCAACAATGGTCAGACGGCCACCAATTCGCACGTTTGCGCAGTTGACCGTACCAACATTCTTGCTGGCAATGCCGCGACGGTGCAGTGCTTCAACACCAGTTCTTCCACCTACTTCAGCTTGCTGCCTGCGGACCTTGATGGCGCCACTGCACCGCCTGCCGGGGAAGCAGAAACCTTTGTGGATTACAGCAATACAACGCACCTGAACTTCTGGAAGTTCCACGTGGACTTCGCCACACCGGCAAACTCCACCTTCACCGGCCCCACCTCAGTCGTCATCAATGGCTTCACCAAAATCTGCACGGTTTCGCGCTCCTGCGTGCCGCAGCCGACGGGTGGAGAAAAGTTGGACGGCCTCGGCGACCGCTTGCTGTACCGCGCTTCGTACCGCAACTTCGGTACGTACGAATCCATGCTGGTGGGTCTCGCCGTGAAGCCCGTAGCCAACACTACCGCCACCGCCGCCGTGCGTTGGTTTGAAGTCCGTAACCTGGGCAGTACGCCAACCATCTTCCAGCAGGCTACCTATCAAGATGCTGGCAGCAAGAACTACTGGCTGCCTAGCTTGGCGCAAGACAAGCAGGGCAACATCGCCATGGGCTTCAGCGTATCGAACTCCGCGACTGACCCCAGCCTGTGGTACACCGGACGTCTGGTAACCGACCCCGTCAACACCATGGAAGCAGCCAACATTCTGGTCACCGGCACCGGCGTCCAGAAGAACACTTCCAACCGGTGGGGCGACTACAGCTCCATGTCTGTAGACCCCAGCAACGACTGCACCTTCTGGTACACGTCGGAGTACATCAAGACAACGGGCAGCTTCAACTGGGCCACCCGTATCGGCTCGTTCAAGTTCCCGGGCTGCAACTAGTCCGGCTGTGATCGGCAAAGGGCTGGCTCCATGGGATGTCTCCAGGGAGCCAGCCTTTTTCTGTTCCTGCAAACATTGCAGTGAAACCGCTTACCCCGCCCCTCAGACCCGCCGGTAGCATCACCCTGTCCGCAAACCTGTATGCAAAAACAAATGGCCCGCTCCTAAGAGCAGGCCATTCACCTCAAGCTAGGCACGAACGTTTAGCCACCGTTCTGGCAAACCGTCAGCGTATGGTTCTGGAACGAGAACCAGCCGTTCACCGTCGTGCTCGGCGGAGCGCCGAAGTACGGCAGTGTGGCCAGATCTTGCAGGTTGTAGGTGAAGCCGTGCAGTACGTATGCAAAGCCACCGTAGTTGGTGTAGCCCTCGAGCGGATCGCCGTTTTCCAGCAGGCTGTTGCCGTGCTGGGCGCAGAGGCTCGGTGCCACGTTGTTCACAAACGGATCGTCGTACCACTCGCCCACTTCGTGCGAGAAGGCCGAAACGTCCTGCGAGAACGAGCCCGGGGCGCTGTCGTAGTCAAAGTCCGTGTACGTCTGTGCGCCGGTCGCGCTGTGGTAGCCGCCGATGCAGCAGCCGCCGCTGGTCAGGAAGGTGTTGTAGGTGACGAAGATGGGGAAGGTGTCTGGAGTGATAGACGCCGCGTTGCGCGTCAAGTAGCTGTTCAGCTGGGTGTCAAACCAGGTGATGTCTACTTCGCCGCGGGTGCCCAGGGCGAACGGGTTGCCAGTCACACCCTTGGAGGCGGGCGGGCTCAGCTTCAGCGTCGGGCGCACCGTCGGGGTGCCGAGCGTCACATGGTAGTTGCTGTTGACGGAAACGTTGCCCCAGAAGTTGGCGCGCTGGTATGCGTCCAGATACTGTGCGGCACCAATGTCCACGCCACCTTGCACGTAGTCCGTGGTGCTGTCGAACACCGGCGAAGTCGTGGTGTTCTTGATCACAGTGTTGCCGTTGGAAAGAACCGTGTTCGGATCAAATACCGTCTTCGTCGTACCCTTGGTGATGGTGATCTGAACCGGGATAATGAAGGTCTTGATCGTGGTGGTAACGTTGCTGGTGGCCGGGTTTGCGCCCACCATGGTGTAGTTGATGGTTTTTCCGTTGTAGACGTACGAACCAGCCTACTGGGCGAGAGTCGCCGGCGGTACTGCACCGGTGCCAGGCTTGGCTGGCAGGGTCACGAAGCGGGGCTTAACCTGCTGGGCGCTGGCGGCCGCAAGGCACGACAATCCCAGAAGGGCAATGGCAAAGGTTTTGCGCATGAATCCTCCGAACAGAGTTTTGATCCCGGAACCCAAGGGAGACAAATTGATGGGGTGGAAATCTGTTTGAGCATAGAGACATAATGGGTGCGCGTCAAGCGAATTTTGAAGCGCTACGACTATAAGATTTCAATTTCGTCTACTATCTAACGTGTACTACCGATTGAGTTTATCGGAATTCTACTGCTGAAGAGGACCGCTGACATGTCAACCTGCTGCAAGCCGTTTTATGCTCTAATTTTCCTCGCTTTTCTGTGCGCCGCACCGTCGTTTCTGCCGGGCCAAACTGCCGCGCCAGCCCACAAAGGCCCCAAACTCTGCGTAGCGCAAACCGCCAACAGCAGCAACAAACCCGTCTTCGCAGACGACGTGAAAGAAAGCCTATTTCAGGCCATGCTCAAGGCGGGGCTGAACGCCGATGACTCGCCCACTGCTACCATGCTGGCCAACAAGCTCGACATGACGTACAAAAATGAACTGGTCGCCAAGCGACTCCACTGCGACTACGTATTACTCTCGGAGATCGCGGCAGGAGCTTCGCCCAGCGACAAGGCGGCACCCATCCGGGCCGATCAACTCCGCCTCGACTTCGCGTTGTTTAAGCGGCACGCGTCGAAGGCCGTGATGGAAGGTGCCGAAGATGCACCTGCCACCGCGAAGCTCACAGACGGTTTTCTGGAGATTGCGCCAAAGGTTGCAGCCCGGATTGCGGCAGCCATACCTGCCAAATAGGGGAGTTTGGCGCAAGAGTTCTCTCTTGCCCTGCTTTTCTTGCCGCCGCAGCTTTCTGCGGCGGCACTCACTCGCAGCGTGAATTCGCTGCTTCCAGTATTTTTTTATGAATCCGCTTGACGGCCACCCGGTCAAGAGCGCACCATTGCACACATCAGTACTATGTCTTGTAGTACGCGCTGTTTAGTCTTCCGCGTCTGCGCCTCCCCCGCAGATCGCGATTGGTTCCCAATCCAAACGACCCCTGTGGAGGTTAGCTTGAAGAAACTTGCGATAGTTGCAGTCGCTGTGTGTGCGCTTAGCTCGGTTGCCATGAGCCAGGTGCGGGTTTATAACGAAGTGAAACATGACACCTCGGCTCCGCTGCGCGATATGGCGAAGCAGGTTGCGGCGCAGAAGGTAGCCCCGCACGAAGCGGATGCTCGTCACGTATTCCCGATCAAGCAGTTGCCTCTTTCGGCAGCAGATAAGCTCGTTCGCGGCGATGTGAACGGCAGCACCCCCGCAGTCGCCACCACGGCTGGCCTCAACTTCGACGGCCAGAATGCGGATGGCGTGGCTCCCCCGGACACCACCGGTGCAGTAGGCGCGACCCAGTACGTGCAGTGGGTCAACCTTGAATACAACGTGTATGACAAGACGACCGGTGCCAAGACCCTCGGCCCGGTGCAGGGCAATGCGATTTGGTCCGGTTTCGGCGGCGCTTGCCAGACCAACAACTCCGGCGATCCGATTGTGCTCTACGACAAGATCGCAGGCCGTTGGTTCTTTGCGCAGAACACCTTCTCGACCCCCTATACCCAGTGCATCGCGGTTTCTACCGGCAACGATGCCACCGGCACCTACAATCGTTACGCTTTCGCCGTGACCCCGACGACCGCCTTCCCGGACTACCCGAAGTGGGGCGTATGGTCGGGCAACTACACCGAAACCTATAACGACTTCAACAATGGCCAGACGCTATCGCATGCCAATGTTTGCGCTGCCGACCGCAACGCGATTTTGGCTGGCAACGCTGCCACCATCCAGTGCTTCAGCACCAGCTCGGCCACCTACTACGGCCTGATGCCTGCTGACATTGATGGCCTCACCGCGCCGCCCGCCGGAGCAGACCAACGCTTGGTTGACTTCAGCGACACCGGCCACATCAACTTCTGGACCCTGCATGTTGACTATGCTGTGCCCACCAACTCCACCTTCACCGGCCCGACGGCGGTTGTCGTAACCGGCTTCACCAAGATTTGCGGCGCAGTCGGCAGCGACACGCGTTCTTGCATTGCGCAGCCCACGGGCGGCGAGAAGCTGGATTCGCTTGGCGACCGCTTGATGTACCGCTTCGCCTATCGCAACGTCACCGGCACGAGCGCCCACGAGCAGTGGCTGGTCTCGCACACTGTTGGCCCGGTCAACAACACTTCAGCCACGGCGGCAGTTCGCTGGTACGAATTCCGCTTTAAGCCGAATGGTCAGGTTGGCGTATTCCAGTCCGGCACCTTCCAGGATGCGGGCACCAAGAACTACTGGATGTCGAGCATCGCGGCGGACAAAGTCGGCGATATCGCTCTGGGCTTCGCGGTTTCCGATGCCTCCACCAATCCTAGCGTCTGGTACACCGGACGCAAGGCGACCGACACCAAGGGCACCATGCAGGCCGCGAACATCATCGTGACCGGCACCGGCGTTCAGAAGAACACCTCCAACCGCTTCGGCGACTACAGCACCATGACCATTGACCCGACCGATGATTGCACCTTCTGGTACACGCAGGAGTACATCAAGACGACGGGCAGCTTTAACTGGGCGACTCGCATCGCCTCGTTCAAGTTCACCAACTGCCACTAAACCCGGCTGTTTCACCTGATCACGAACCTGATCGAATGCGGGCCAGCGTTCCGGAAATTCCGGAATTCTGGCCCGTTTGCTTTTGCTCTGATGTGCCCTTGCTAGTGATTTTCTCTCCTTTCCGCAATTGAGCGTTGCTCCGTTCCCGCTTCCCGGCTAAACTAAGAGTTTCCGGAGAAACCTCATGCTTGTCGTAATGCAGGCGCACGCGACTGATGAACAAGTCCGCGCCGTATGCCAGAAAATTGAAGGTCTTGGCTACCGCGCTCATCCCATGCCGGGAGCGCAGCGCACTGCCATCGGTATCACTGGCAATCGTGGCGAAGTCGAACAGTCGTCCCTTTCTGAGATGCCCGGCGTCGGCGACGTCATCGCCGTCAGCAAGCCCTACAAGCTGGTGAGCAGCGAGGTCAAAGAAGACAAAACCATCATCCGCTTCCCGAACAGTACCGCGTCCATTGGCGGCAGCGAACTGGCGATTATTGCTGGCCCGTGCGGCGTGGAAACGCGGGAACAGGTTTTTGCCACTGCCGAACGCGTCTTTCGAGCCGGTGCCCGCTTCTTTCGAGGCGGTGCCTACAAGCCCCGCACCTCGCCCTACTCGTTTCAAGGACTCGGCGAAGAGGGTCTGAAAATTATGGCGGAAGTTCGCGATGCCTTCGGTCTGCTCATCGTCACCGAAGCCGTGGACCACGAATCCTTGGAGAAGGTTTCTGAATATGCAGACATGGTGCAGATTGGTGCCCGCAACATGCAGAACTTTTCCCTGCTTAAGCTGGCCGGACGCCAACGCAAGCCGGTGCTGTTGAAGCGAGGCATGTCTGCCACGCTTGACGAATTTTTGATGGCCGCCGAATATGTGATGTCGGAAGGCAACTACAACGTGGCGCTGTGCGAGCGCGGAGTGCGCACCTTTGCCGACCACACCCGCAACACGCTTGACCTGAGCGTGGTACCTGCAGTGCAGCGGCTTAGCCATCTGCCCATTCTGGTGGATCCCAGCCACGGCACCGGCAAGCGCAATAAAGTCACGCCGCTCTCCCGCGCTGCGGTCGCAGTGGGCTGCGACGGCCTAATCGTAGAAGTACACTGCAATCCAGAGCAGGCTCTCTCCGATGGCATGCAGTCGCTCTATCCCGATCAATTTGATGAGTTGATGAACCAGGTGCGGCAAATTGCGCCGATTGTCGGCCGCACTGCTCCGGAAACTCAAACTGTGCCTCATCCCGCAACCGTGGCGGCCCGCTAGCTTGAAACGGTTGCTGGCGGTGCTCGTCCTATTCCTGATGGCTGCGGGTGCCGCCGTGTGGTGGTATCTGCGCCCGCAGCCCTTCCCCTTGCATGGCGCGGCATACCACGAATACGCCTACGTCACCAACTTCACCAGCAACACTGTCACCGTCATGGATCTGGTGTACCGCTTTGGCCCTGAGCCGAGTCAGGGCTTTCGCGCGATTCGAACTCTGGTCACCGGCCAAGGGCCGGCGGCGATTGCGGTCAATCCGCGCAAGAACGAGGTCTATGTCGTCAACACCCGCTCCGGCAACGTAAGTGTGATTGACGCGGAGCAGAATCAGGTGGCCGCTACCCTTGGTGTGCACGCCGCCCCCAGCGCCATTCATGTTTCTGCTGACGGCAAGCGTGCTTACGTCACCAACTCAGCTTCAGCGAATGTATCGGTGCTCGATCTCGACCAGCGCAAGGTGATTGCAACCATTGGCACGGGCAGAGATCCGGAAGCGGTTCGAGTCTCGCCCGATGGGTTGATCGCCGTCATTAGCAATCGCGGCGGCAATAGTGTCTCTTTACTCGACACGCAGACACTGCGGCTGACCGCCACGATTCCCATCTGCCAACGGCCGGGAGATATTGCGATTAACCTTGACTCCAACCGCGCCTTTATCGTGTGCACGGGATCGTCGCAAGTGGCGGCCGTGGACTTAAAGACCGGACAGTTGCTGGCGCTGCTGGATGTGGGCCATTCGCCGGTACGGATCGTGCTGAAGCCCGATGGTGGCGAGTTGTTTGTGTGCAATCGCGATTCTGATTCCATCTCCCGCATCGAAGTGAGTAGCAACGAGGTTGGCGGCACCTTCCTGATCGGCGACAAGCCCTCCGATGCGGTAATCACCGCCGACAATCGTCTGCTCTACGTAGCCAACGCGGGCACCAACTCGCTCGCGGTATATGACGTTGACAACGGCCGGCTGCTGGGGAGCTTGCCGACGGGCGACAGTCCCGCAGCAGTCGCGCTCACCGGCGACCAGTATCACATTCTGGTGCTGGATGCAGGCAGTGGCGACGTCGCCGTACTCGGCAAACTGCAAGCCACACTCATCCCTTCCCATCAATATCCGCTGCTCACCATGATTCCCGCCGGCATCAGCCCGCGCCAGATGGCCGTCAAGGCATTCAATCTCTCCTCAAAACAAAACTAGGGTTTCGATGTCCCGGGCGCTTCCATTTACGCAACCAGCACGTCCAACCTGCTTGAGGGGTCGCGTGCGGAGTACTGGTGCGTCCAAAATGCGAGCGCTTTGCCTGCTGCTTCTGTTGCCCGCGCTGCTGCCGGCACTGTTGCCAGTGTCCGCAAACGCCAAATCTGCTGCCATCCTGCCGACTCCGGTGGTAGGGCAGCGGCTGGACCTGCCACGTCTGGAAAAAGCGCCGACTCTCGAAGACTTTCTCGACATGAAGCCAAACGCAGCTTGGGCGGGCAAGCTCCTGAAGGTAGACAAGTTCATTCAGCGCGAGCCTACCGACGGCGCACCCGCCACCTACCGCACTGAAGCTTACCTTGGATATGACAACAAGAACCTCTACGCCATCTTTCTCTGCTTTGACGACAATCCGCGTGCGGTGCGTGCGCCGCTGGCGCATCGCGACGACCTGACCGATGACGATATTGTCGAAATCATGCTCGATACGTTTGATGACCATCGTCGCGCCTATGCATTTATTTCCAATCCATTGGGCGTGCAAACCGATGCGATTTACAACGAAGCCAACAACAACGGCGAGCCCTTCGACTTTACCTTTGATACCATCTGGAATTCGCGCGGCAAATTGACGCCGCAAGGCTACGTGGTCTGGATTGCGGTTCCCTTTCGCAGCCTGCGTTTTGCCAATGCCGACCCCCAGACTTGGGGCGTGGTGCTGCATCGCGGAATCCCCCGGCGCAGTGAAAAGGTATATTGGCCCGCGATCTCCAGCCGTATTGCGGGCCGCCTGAATCAAGAGGCAGAAGTTACTGGCATGAAGCAGATTTCACCGGGAAGAAACATCCAGATCAATCCTTACGGCTTTCTGGGAGCGCTACGCGAGCCTAACTTCGTGGACCCGGCGCATCCGTTTTTTTCCCAACGAAAGTTGTATGGCCGGGTGGGCGGTGATGTCAAAGTAATTCTGAAAGATAAATTCGTACTGGATGGCACCCTTAACCCGGACTTTAGCCAGATTGAGAGCGACCAGCCACAGGTTACGGTAAATCAGCGGTTTGCCGTATTTTTCCCCGAGCGGCGACCGTTCTTTCTGGAGAACGCCAGCTATTTTCAAACCCCAATCAAACTTGTATTTACCCGCAACATCGGCTCGCCCACCGCTGGGCTGCGCCTTACTGGCAAGGACGGCCCTTGGGCGGTTGGCCTGCTTTCTGCCGACGATCGCGCACCGGGGCAGAGCGTTGCCCCCTCTGACCCGGAGTATGGCAAACGCGCCTTTTTTAACGTGGCGCGCGTCAGCCGCGAGGTTGGCAAGCAGTCCAGCATTGGCGCAATCTATACCGACCGCGAATTTGACGGGCAGTTCAACCGCAGCGGCGGCATAGACACCCACCTGCGCATTAATGACCATTGGACGGCGGACGCGCAAGCCGCAGTAACCTCCACGCGCTTTGCCGACGGTACCTATAATTACGGCCCAGCTTATGAGGCAACCGTCTCCCGCCAAGGTCGCCAACTGAACTACTTTGCAAACTACAGCGACCGCTCGCCCGGTTACTACACCACCACCGGATTTTACGAACGCTCAGACGTGCGCAACCTAGCCCAGAGTTTCCAGTACAGCTTCCGTCCTGAAGGCAAGATACTTATCGCGTACGGGCCCGAGATCGAGCAGTTCGAGGCTTTTGACTATCGAGGCCACCACCTGAATCAAGGAGTGTTCCCCGCCTTTTTTGTGGAACTGAAAGGGCAGACTTTCGCCAGTGTCTTCTTTGGACGTGAGTCAGAATTGTTGCGGCCGCAAGACTATTCCTCACTAACTAGCAACACAAACTACGTGCGCAATACTACAGGCTTAAATTTGCGCAGCAACCGTTTCAAGCTGGTGAATCTGGAAGCTCATGTACGGTGGGGCAGGCGAGTTAACTACGATTCGCCAGCAGGAGAAGCGCCGTTCTTGGCCAATCGCGTGTCAGCAGAGTTGTACGCAGGCCTGCATCCATTGAAGCAATTGCGTATTGATAACAACTATCTTTTGTTCCGCCTTACCGATATAAACTCTTCGGCAGGCATCATGAACAACCACATCCTGCGGTCTAAGTGGAATTATCAGATCAATAAAGAGTTGTCGCTGCGCTTTATCGCACAATACAATGCAGTTTTGGCGAATCCTGAGTTTACTTCCCTAAAGCCGCAGAAGAATCTTAACTTTGACTTTTTGGCATCCTACTTACTTCACCCCGGCACCGCGATTTACGCGGGATACAACTCCAATTTGCAAGATTTGACCCAGCCGCTCGGAGTGGATTCCGATTCCAACCCGCTGCATAACAACAAGCTCATCAACGACAGCCGCCATTTTTTCGTCAAGGTAAGCTACCTGTACCGCTTTTAGACCCGTGTTTACCCTGTACCAATGATGTGTAGTCATAATAGAAAAAGCTCACGCATAACGCGTGAGCCTTTCTATCGAACTTCCTAACTTCGGCAAATCAGCAGTCCCAAGGCCAGCTACTGCGTAACCGTGGCGCAGTGCTCGTTAAAGGCCGTCACCAAGTCCGTGGCAATGGCTTCGGCATTGCGGCTCTCAATCATGTAACGCGGCATAAAGTAAGTCACCTTACCATCGCGCAGAATGGCAATCGAAGGCGAGGACGGCGGAATGTCGCCAAAGTGCTGGCGCGCCCGCTCCGTCGCATCGCGATCTTGCCCAGCAAACACCGTCACCATGTGCTCCGGCTTGGTTGCATTCGCCAACGCCATCCGAACCGCAGGACGCATCTTGCCCGCCGCGCAGCCGCACACCGAATTCACCACTACCATCGTGGTGCCGGACTGCGCCACCGCGCGATCCACATCTTCTGCTGTGCGCGCTTCGGCAATGCCTAATCGCGTCAACTCTTCCCGCATCGGTACCACCATCAGTTCAGGAAACAATTTACACCTCCCCTTTCGATTTGAAGCAATCGGATTACCCGGAATAATTCATCAAGTTCTGTTCCACCGCCCGTCGTGCCAGTCTTGCCCGTCGTGCCAGTCTTGCCAACCACCCTACCCCCGCGCCAGCACCGCAGTTACCCACTCGCCATCGGGCAGTCGTTCCACTTCTGCAAGCCCTAGTGGAGCCAAAACGGCCAGCACCTCATTGAGCTGATCGAGCAAGATGCCCGACGCAATCAGTTTGCCGCCCGGTGCAAGCACCGTCACTAGCTGCTGCGCGATGGCCTCAATCACATCTGCCGTCAGATTCGCCAGCACCAGATCAAACTGCTGCCCGGCATAGTGACTCGCGCTAGCCACGCGAAACTCAATCGCGTCCTGCAGCCGGTTGATCTCCGCATTTTCAATTGCCACGCCAATCGCTTCCGGGTCTGTGTCGCAAGCAAACACTTTCGCGTGCGCCAGCGTTGTGCCCGCCGCCCGCGCCAACAGTACCGCTCCCAAACTCAGGATTCCAGTACCGGTACCCACATCGAGCAGACGAATCGCTTCGCCTGCTGGCGGCCAATGCCGTTCCAGCATCTGCAGCACCCCGCGTGTGGTCTCATGTGTGCCCGTGCCGAACGCCATTCCCGGATCAATTTGAATCACCAGCCGCTCGCCCGGCTCGGCGGTTCCCATCTTCCAGGAAGGCACGATCATAAAGCGCTCGCCTACCGGCATCGCTTCCCAAGTCTTCTTCCACTCGGCCAGCCAATCCTGGTCCTCCAGCGTGCTCCAGCTCACCCGGCGTAGCAGGCCGGTGGGCAATTCCGCCGATGTCAGCGCGTCTTCAATGCGGCTGATCACCTCGGTCGCGTCCACAGGCGCGGCGTAGAAAGCCCGTAAGGTCAAAGCGTCGGCGCGCTCTGCCACTACCTGCAAGCCGCTCGGCTCAAGCGCCCACAGTTCGTTCGAGGCGAGTTCTTCCCCCTCGCGCTCCACTTCCACATCAATGGCATGCCACAGTTTCATCGGAGCATTTAGTGTATAGGGAGAGTGTTGCCTGTATGCTGCGTTCCGCACTGATTGGCGAAATCCGCCGGTTTTGCGGGCAGGAAGCGCAGTCGAGTGCAACCGCCACCAAAAGGGAACGGATTTGCAGATTCTGGAAGACATCCCGCTAGCCCCGTTCACCACCCTGCAGGTGGGCGGCCCCGCGCGCTATTTTGCCGAACCCGCGTCGCTCGACGAGATCCGGGAGGCTCTGGCCTTTGCGCACTCGAAGGGCTTACCGCTATTCGTCCTCGGTGGCGGCAGCAACCTCGTGGTAGCCGATTCCGGCTTCCCGGGTCTGGTCTTGCGCGTTCAGTTGCGCGGAATCGCTGAGGCTGGCAATGGCGGGTTTGCAGTCGCCTCGGGCGAATCGTGGGACGACTTTGTAGCACGCTCCGTAACGCACGACTGCGCGGGGATCGAGTGCCTAAGCGGCATCCCCGGCAGCGTGGGCGGCACGCCGGTGCAAAATGTTGGAGCGTACGGTCAGGAAGTTTCGCAGACCATCACCTCGGTGGAAGCGCTGGAGATTGCCAGCGGCTCTGTAAACACTTTCTCCAACTCCGAGTGCGGCTTTGGCTATCGCAGCAGCCGCTTTAACACCAGCGAGTGTGGGCGTTGGCTCATCTTGCGCACTACATTTGCCCTGGTTGCGGGTGGAGCTCCGCAGCTCGCCTATCGCGACTTGCAGCAGCACTTCGCGCTACAGTCTGGCGCACCCACGCTGGGCCAAGTGCGTGACGCCGTACGGGCTATTCGCCGCAGCAAGGCGATGCTCCTTGTGCAAGGTGACGACGATTGCCGCAGCGCAGGCTCATTCTTCAAGAATCCCGTGCTCGATGCGGCTGCCTATGCAGCCATTCAGCAGCGAGCCGCCCAACGCGGCCTCACCTTGCCTGCCTATCCTTCGACGAACGCCGTAGGCCATGAACAGTACAAAATTCCAGCCGCGTGGCTGGTCGAACATGCAGGCTTCCACAAAGGGTTCACACTGGGACGCGCTGGCATCAGCAGCAGGCATACCCTTGCCATCATCAATCGCGGCGTGGGGCTGAACAGCGCCAACGCAGCAGAGATTGTTGCGCTGAAAGATGCAATGCAAAATGGTGTGGAAGAACGGTGGCAAGTGCGACTGGAGCCCGAGCCAGTCATGCTGGGCTTTTGAGCAGAGTTTTATGACGCCGGCACGGTCTTGGATCTCGGTGGGCAGGCACTGCGTCGCGAAACGCACCCGCCTCCAATCTCGCAATTTCCCCGGCAGCCCCCGCGCTTTAGGGGTGACCGTGCTGGCATCTGTTAGCTCTATCGGCGCGAGCGCAGCCGACCTTAATCGCCCCGCTTACCTGACTTTACAGGTTGAATGCGAGGCTGCCGCACGATCGCAATCATTCCTCCGCCAGCCGCCGCGCTTCACGAAAGATATCCGCAAACATCGCCTCGGTCAGCTTGCCAGTCGCGGTGTTCTGGTTTGAAGGATGATACGACGCCAGTAGAACCTTGCCGTCTGGCGTCCTGTGTTGCCTCCCATGACCAAAGTCATACCCGGCCCGGCTGGCGATTTCTCCCTGCCCCCGCAGGTAGTTCAAATAGGCGTCGAAGCCGATCTTGCCCAGTGCCACCACTACCCTTACCTGCTTCAGTCCACCAATTTCGCGTGCCAAAAACGGTGCACAGTGGGCAAGTTCCTCGGGTAGAGGCTTGTTCCCGGGGGGCGCGCACCGCGCCGCCGCCGTGATGTACATATCCCGCAACTGCAAGCCGTCGTCGCGGTGCTCCGCCGTCGGCTGTGAGGCGAATCCCGCCGCAAACAGCACGGGATACAGGAAGGTTCCCGACATATCCCCGGTAAACGGACGCCCGGTGCGGTTTGAGCCATGCGCACCGGGAGCCAGCCCCAGCACCAGCACCCGTGCCTTGGGGTCGCCAAAACCGGGCACAGGCTTGCCCCAATACTCCCAATCGAGGTATGCCTTGCGCTTTTGCCGCGCTACGGCCTCGCGGTGTTCCACCAGCCGTGGGCACAACCGGCAAGCCACGACCTCGTCGTTCAGTACTGTTAGCCAATCAGACATGATGAGATGATTGTATCCACGAGCCTCGGGCGAGGACTTGCCGTCACTTTTGTCCCAAAGTGGGTTTGACCTAGCACCCCATACGCTTGATAATCAAGAGACGAAGTTCTGCTCGCCCGACACTGCCTGTGCAGGCCGGAGCGCCGTACTTTTGCCGGGATCAGCGTGGCGAAACCGCGCTGCCAAGCAGCCGCCCGGCACCTAAAAATCACAACTCAAAAGGCAAATCGTGAGTCCGACCGAAACCACCAGCACCAACCTCAGTAACGACCCCAGCACGACTCCCAGCGCCGATACGTGCAAGCGCGAGCTTTCCGTTGAGATTCCCGCCGACGTCGTCGCCAAAGAGTCCGCCGCCGTTCTGGCCAAGTACCAGCGACTGGTTCGGCTGCCCGGCTTTCGGCAGGGCAAAGCCCCAGCCTCGGTCGTCCGCCAGCGCTACGCGCAAGAGATTCAGCAGGAGATTCTCGACCACCTGCTGCCACATGCTTTGCAGGCCGACACCCAAAAGCACGGTCTAAACCCGGTTTCGCAGCCCCAGGTCACTGATCTGCACGCCAACTTGAACGCGCACGAAGCGGAACCGATTCGCTTCAAGGCCAGCTTTGAAGTGCTGCCTGAGTTCGAATTGGCCTCCTACAAAGGCATCGCCGTGGCCAAGCCCGTCGTCTCTGTGACCGATGAGCAGGTGGAAGAAGTCATTCAGCGCATGCGCGAGCAGCAAGCCACCTTCGTTCCCGTAGAAGGCCGCACCATTGCCGATGGAGATCATGCTCAGGTTTCTTTGACCGGCACGCCCAAAGACGGCGAAGGTGACCCCATCACGATGGACGAAATTTTAATAGACATTGGCGGCACTAATACGCTGCCGGAGTTTAGCGCCCACTTGCGCGGCTCCGAACCCGGCAACGAGCACACTTTTGACGTGGTCTATCCGGATGAGTATTCCGATGAGCGCCTTAAGGGCAAGACCTTCGTGTATCACGTGAAGGTCACAGCGGTGAAGCAAAAGCAGTTGCCCGAGCTAACAGACGAATTCGCCAAGGAAGTTTCCACCGACTTCAACACCGTCGCAGACATCCGCACGCGGATTCGCGAGAATATGGAAGCCGAACAGCAAAGCAATCAGGTGCGCGAGGCCAAGGATAAGTTGGTGGAAGAATTGATCGCCCGCCACGAGTTCCCGGTGCCAGATGCACTGGTGGAGCATCAAATTGATATTCGCCTCGACCGCGGGCTTCGCGCTTTGTCGGCTCAGGGCATGAGCACCGAACAAATGCGCAATATGGACTTTGATCGTCTACGCGCCGCGCAACGCGAACAGGCCGCGAAAGATGTGCGGGCTTCGCTGATTATCGAAAAGATTGCCGATGCAGAAAAAATTGATGCCACCGAGGAAGAAGTGGATCACGAAGTGCAGAACCTAGCGCGGCAGTCCAAGCAAACGGTGGAAGCAGTTCGCCAGCGTTTGACCGATGACGGTGCCCTCGATAGAATCCGGGACAGAATCCGCAGCGAAAAGACGGTGGACTTTTTGTACCAGCAATCGGCGTAGTGCAAACGCGCTGTTGCGCCACGGCCAACCGTCACGCGGGCAGCGGGAAAATTCAGGCTTATGAAGGACGCAATGAGAGACTTTGATCCGAAGATGATGCTGATACCGATGGTGATTGAGCAGACCGGTCGTGGCGAACGCGCCTACGATATTTATTCTCGACTGCTGCGCGACAACATCATCTTTCTCGGCACCCCGATTGATGACAACGTGGCCAACGTCATCATTGCGCAGATGCTGTTTCTGGCGCAGGAAGATGCGGAAAAAGACATCCAGCTTTACATTAATTCGCCGGGTGGCTCCATTACGGCGGGCATGGCGGTGTATGACACCATGCAGTACGTGAAGAACGATGTGGCTACCATCTGTCTGGGGCAGGCGGCCAGTATGGCATCGTTGCTGCTGACGGCGGGCGCGCCCAAAAAGCGCTTTGCCCTGCCCAACTCGCGTATTCTTATTCATCAACCCCACATGAGCGGACTCTCCGGTCAGGCGACCGATATTGACATCCACGCCCGTGAAATTTTGCGTATGAGGGAGCTGACCAATAGTTTGCTGGCTAAGCACAGCGGCCAGCCGCTGGAACGTGTAGAAAAGGACGTAGAGCGCGACTTCATCATGAGCGCGGAGCAGGGTAAAGACTACGGGATCATAGACGATATCATTTACAAGACCCGTTAACGCCAACAGGGGTATGATGGGGAACAGTGCTTCCCGAAATGGGCGAGCCGGAAGAGCCAACAGCTCCCAGTTCAGGCTGGCAGTGAGAAAGGAGTCAGGATGAGAACGCGATCAGGAACGGACGACGTCCTTCGCTGTTCGTTCTGCCACAAGTCGCAGGACGCAGTTACCAAGCTGATCTCCTCACCGAGCGACTACCCGCGGGCTTACATCTGCGACGAGTGCGTCGGCGTGTGCAATTCGATTCTGGAAGATGACCGCAGCGAGATCGCAGCCGCCAGCACCCCTCCGGCCGCGCTGCCCAAGCCGCTGGAGGTCAAGACCTTCCTCGACGAATATGTGATTGGCCAGCATGAGACCAAAAAGCGTCTGGCAGTCGCGGTGTACAACCACTATAAGCGGATCTACATGAACCGCCAGCGCGGCAGTGAGGTCGAGCTCACCAAGTCGAACATCATGCTGATTGGCCCCACCGGCACCGGCAAGACGCTGCTGGCGCAAACCCTTGCCCGCATGCTCGACGTGCCCTTTGCCATTGTGGATGCGACGACCCTGACCGAAGCCGGCTACGTCGGCGAGGACGTGGAAAACATCATCCTCAAGCTGCTGCAAGCGGCGGATGGCGATGTGGCCCGTGCGCAGACCGGCATCATCTACATTGACGAAGTGGATAAGATCGGCCGCAAAGACGAGAATCCTTCCATTACCCGCGATGTTTCTGGCGAAGGTGTGCAGCAGGCGCTGCTGAAGATTCTGGAAGGCACCGTGGCCAATGTGCCGCCCCAGGGCGGTCGCAAGCATCCCCATCAGGAATTCACTCCCGTGGATACCACCAACATCTTGTTCATCTGCGGTGGTGCGTTCGTCGGACTCGATAAGATTATTGCCCGCCGCATAGGCCGCAAGGCATTGGGCTTCCGCAGCAGCGGACCGGAAGAAATTTCGCCCGAGCTGGCGGCCGCCGCCCGCAAGGAGCAGAGCCAGATTTACAGTGCCGTGCAGCCAGAAGATCTGATCAAGTTCGGGCTGATCCCTGAATTTGTAGGCCGTCTGCCTGTCATCGGCGTACTGGAAGATTTGGATGAAGATGCTTTGATCTCCATTCTTACCCGTCCCAAGAATGCGATTGTCAAGCAGTATCAGCGGCTGTTCGACTTCGAAAATGTACGCCTGAAGTTTACCGAAGAAGCGCTTCGCGCCATCTCCCGCCAAGCCATGACCCGCAAGGTGGGTGCCCGCGGTTTGCGCATGATTCTGGAAGAGTTGATGCTCGACTTGATGTATCACTTGCCCGGACAAAAACGCGTAAAGGAATTTGAAGTGACCCGCGAGATGGTGGAAAAACGCAACATCAGTTTGGGCATGCTGGAGAAGGCGGGCTAACCCCGCCTTTTCCCCGCCCACCACTCCCGGCCGTTGCCATAAACGCACTTATTCGCACTCTCCTAGGTTGATTTGTGACGCCCAAAGAAAAAGACAAAGATAGAGACAAATTCGAGACCCGCAAGCTGCCGATGATGCCCATCCGGGACGTCGTCATTTTTCCGCACATGATGACACCCTTCGTCGTGGGCCGCGAGTCTAGCGTCCGCGCCCTGGAAGAGGCTCTGACTGGCGACAAGAAGATCTTTCTCGCCACTCAGCATGACGCTTCGGTGGACGAGCCCAAGCCCAGCGAAATCTATCAGGTGGGCACCCTCGCCACCATCGTCCAAAGCCTCAAGCTGCCGGATGGCAACATCAAAGTTCTGGTGGAAGGAGTGGAACGTGGCAAGTTGTTGCACGTCACCGATACCGATGGCTTCTTCACTGCACAAGTGCGCCTTGCCCGTTACAACGAGGAAACCGGCCCCGTCGTGGAAGCGGGGATGCAGCGCGTTACCAGCTTGTTCGAGCAGTACGTCAAGCTCTGCCAATCGCTGAACTACGAAACCATGATTGCGGCCGTGCGGGTAGAAGACCCCAGCCGCCTCACCGACATTATTGCCGCCAACCTGCAACTCTCGATTGAAGAGAAACAGGAACTGCTCGAAATCTTCGACCCCATTGAGCGCCTGAACCGCGTGTGCGATGTGCTCGACTCCGAGATTGAAAAGCTGAACATGGATCGCTCCATCCAGTCGCGCGTAAAGAAGCAGATGGAACGCGCGCAAAAGGAGTATTACCTCAACGAGAAGATCAAGGCCATCCAAAAGGAACTGGGCCGCGGCGAAAAAAGTGAATACGACGAGCTAAAGAAGAAAATTGATTCGTCGGGCATGCCCAAGGAAGTTCACGAAAAGGCGCTGCAAGAGCTGAAAAAGCTGGAAGCCATGCCGCCCATGTCGGCCGAATCCACCGTCTCGCGCAATTATCTGGATTGGCTGCTGGCGGTGCCGTGGAAGAAGCGTTCCAAAGAGATCCGCAACATCAATCGCGCCGAGAAAGTGCTGAACGAAGACCACTACGGTCTGGAAAAAATCAAAGAGCGCATCTTGGAGTTCCTCGCGGTGCGCCAGCTTGTCAAGAATCCAAAAGGCTCGATTTTGTGCTTTGTCGGCCCTCCGGGCGTCGGCAAAACGTCGCTGGGCATGTCGATCGCCAAGGCGACAGGACGTAAGTTTGTGCGAATGTCGCTGGGCGGCGTCCGCGATGAAGCGGAAATCCGCGGCCATCGTCGCACCTACATCGGCGCCTTGCCCGGCCAAATTATTCAGCAAATGAAGAAGGCTGGCACCAAGAATCCAGTCTTTATGCTCGATGAAGTGGACAAGATGTCCATGGACTTCCGCGGCGATCCGTCTTCGGCGCTGCTGGAGGTGCTGGATCCCGAGCAGAACTTCATGTTTGGCGACCACTATCTTGACGTGGACTACGACCTTTCGCAGGTGTTCTTCATTGCTACGGCCAACGTACTGCATACCATTCCTGCACCGCTGCAAGATCGCATGGAAGTGCTGCGGCTGCATGGTTATACCGAGCCGGAAAAGGTGGAGATCGCGCGCCAATTTCTTGTCCGTAAGCAGCTGGAGCAGAATGGCCTGACCGACAAAAATGTCACCTTCACCGACGATGCGCTGGCTGCGCTTTTGCGCCACTACACGCGCGAAGCCGGCGTCCGCAACTTGGAACGCGAGATCGGCAACGTCTGCCGGAAAATCGCGCGCAAGGTGGTGAAAGATGCGAAATATGCCGTGAAGGTGACGGCTGAAAATCTCAGCGACTTTCTGGGCGTGGAAAAATATCGTGACACCATGGCCCACGAAAAGAGCGAGATTGGCCTCGTCACTGGCCTCGCGTGGACAGAGGTTGGCGGCTCCCTTTTGAGCACAGAAGTCGTTGTTACCGATGGCAAAGGCAAGCTCACCCTCACCGGCAAGCTGGGCGACGTGATGCAAGAATCCGCACAGGCGGCAATGTCGTATATCCGCTCGCGCGCCTCGCGCCTTGGCCTGCCTCGCGATTTCTACCGCAATCTCGACATCCATGTGCACGTGCCAGAGGGTGCCATCCCCAAGGACGGCCCTTCCGCTGGCATCACCATAGCCACCGCCATCTCCAGCGCGCTCAGCAAGATTCCGGTGCGTCGCGATATTGCCATGACTGGTGAAATCACCCTGCGCGGCAAGGTACTGCCTATCGGTGGACTCAAAGAAAAGCTGCTGGCGGCGCATCGTGCTGGCATCCGCGAAATTATTCTGCCGGCGGAGAATCGCAGGGACCTAGCGGAGGTACCGGCCAATCTGCGCGACGAGATGAAGCTCAACTTCGTCCAAAGTATGGACGAAGTGTTGCAGCTCGCCCTCGAAGGCCCACTGCCCGAGCATCTTGAAGTTGACGAGGTACCGTTGCCGGTGATTGAGCCTGGAACGGAAGGTACGCCCGCGCATCAGTAGGCGATTCTTATATGGCGATTCCCGCATTCTTCATCAAACCGCGTAATCTCACAGTCGCCGCCGCGCTGGCGGCGCTGCTGGTCTACGGCTACTGGAGCAACCATTCCCCACGCACCACACCGCCGGGGCAGGCTCCCATGGTGATGCTTAACGCCGCCAGTCTGGCCGACTTCAAAGCCACGTTTAATGCCGATTCCGCCCATGCCCGCATCATTCTGCTGCCTTCACCCACTTGAGGCCTTTGCCAGAGCGGAGTTTCCGCAATCCAGCAGTTGCTCGCCCGCAACCCCAATGCCGATGTGCGCGTCTACGTGGTGTGGGAAGAGATTACCTTTAGCGATTGGACGCCGCCCTCCAACGACAGCATTGCCCGCATGACCGACCTGCGTGCCCGCCAGTATTACGATGCCAACACGCTGGTGGCGAAAGCGTGGAAGGATGTGCTCGCCCGCGATTCCGTTGCAGCGCAGGGCGATGCTACCTACGTGAAGAATCCGCCCGCATGGGACTGCGCGCTGTACTTCCCTGCCGGTGCCCAGTGGGCCGCTGAGCCGCCCGCACCTACGATTGCCGTCGGCCCCATCGTTAGCGCAGAAGATGCGCTGGCGGCTGCGCTCACCGTTGCTCCATCGCCCCAGCCCTGACGAAAACTTGCATCTCGCCCCCCAAACCTTCACACTAAGTTGTGCGCGTTTACGCTAAATTTCTCACCTCTGCCGCCGCTGCTGAAGGCTTTCCCATGGCGGACATCCCGGAAGTGGCTTTTTTGGGCCGCTCCAACGTGGGCAAATCGAGCTTATTGAATGCCCTGCTGGGTGAAAAGCTGGCCAAAACCAGCCAGACCCCCGGCCGTACCCGCCTCATCAATTTTTTCGATATCGCGCTCAAAGCCAACTCGTCCCCCGAACTGCGCTTTGCCGACTTGCCCGGCTACGGCTACGCCAAACTCCCGCGCGAACTCACCGCAACTTGGGCCAAGTTTATTGATCCCTATCTGGACGAGCGGCCTACGCTCTCGTTGTGCCTCTCTTTGGTGGATTCCAATGTGCCACCGCAAGCCAGCGACAAGGCGTTGCTGGACTACTTGCAAGGCGCGGGCAGGAGTTATCTAGTCGTGGCCACGAAGTGTGACCGGCTCAGCGCCAACAAGCTGCAATCGTCGCTCAAGCTGCTGCGCAACGGTTTGGGCGTGGACAAGATTCTGCCCTTCTCCGCCAAAACCGATGCCGGTCGCACCGAATTGTGGAAAGAGATCCGCGCCGCCTGCGCAGTTCCCCAACCCTAGTGCACAAACGGGGTGCCCATCCGGGCACCCATGCCGCTACTTATGGCAAAAAGCCACCAAGTCATTCCCCACCTGCTGGGCACCTGCCAGATCATTGGGCAGTGAGTGCGGCGCGGTCGGCACGCAAACTGAAGACGTCGGCGTGGTGATGCTGTTGCCCCACTCCGCGCCTTGAATCTCCGCCGAACCGTTATCCTGCCCCCCATACACAAAGCGCACCACGGTATTGGGATAGCTCACCGCAGCTTCGGGCGTTACCACGCTATCGGAGAGGAATTGCGCCTGATGCGCGGTGCTGTGGGAGCTGACCGCGTCTGAGCAGTTCGTGTTGCTGTAAGTGGGGTCTAGAACGGATTTTGCTGTGGCGGTGCCGACGCACAGATTGGCCAGTCCTCCATGGCAACTGGCATTGAGTCCGGCTTGCGTGCAAACGCAAGCGTAGTCCTGCCGCGCGAATGGAGGTCCGCTGGTGGGTTCCACAAAGTTCCATAAACCATTTTGTCCGTAGTGAGCCAAAGCCATGCCAATGGCTTCACCGCCAGCACTGTTGCCGGTAGCGCAATAGGGCGTACCCGCCGTTGCCAGATTGTCGTGTACCCACTGGGAGACCGCAGCGAATCGGCAGGCGAGCCGCCGTGTGCCCCCCGGGCCCTGCAGCCAGCCATTGGTCTGCGTTTTGACGAACGGAACACCATAGGTCACCTGCGCCACCTGATAGCCCGCGCCCAGCACGATGTTCACTGCGTCTAGCCCATGGGTGAACGCGGTATCGTACAGTCCGTTGCCTCCGGTACCAATCACGAACTCCACCGTGCCGATGGCCGGAATGGTTGGCTGAGTCACCTTGACCCACGCTGATAGATCTGGCACTTGCGGGCAGCTTACCGTCAAGGAATAGCAGACGCTTGGCCCCGCGCCGCCGGGCGCGCACGTAGTTGTGCCCTTGCTGGTCACGGTACCGCCGGGGTCAGTGCTGGCAAGCGTCACATGCGCCGTGGCAGAGGTGATGCCGTCGGCGACAGCCGTTGCGGTGATGCGCACCGGGAAGGACGGCATAGTGGTCGGTGCGATGTAGAGTCCGGTGGAGTCCACTGTGCCCACCGAGGGCACATTGACCTTCCACGTAACCGCCGTGTTGGTGCTGCCCGTGACCGTGGCGACAAACTGAAGGTTTGAGCCCAACCCCATGGTGAGACTGGCGGGAGTAAGCGTAACCTTCACGGCGGCGTGAGCGACGGCCACCGAACAGAAACACATAAGCAGGCACAGAATAGACTTCATGACTTCTACAACCTCCACGGGGAGCGGGCAAAACGCGTACGCACAAGCCCGGAGACCTCAACCCGGTGACATCGGGCAAGCCCCGCTTTTTCTGGTCAGTAATCGCTTGCTGCGTCGATAGAGGTTAGTACTCCCTTTTGTCAATCACGCTTGAAGCATCTGCCCTAAACTCCAACCAATCCAATGATAACTCTGAATGAGCTTCAGGGCGGTGGCATCGGACGGAAGTCAGTGTCCGGCCCATGGATGGCAGGCGCTTCCTGCTGTCGGGTCGGGCCTATTCTTTGCGAAGCACGAGCGGGATGCACCCCCTTCCTTTCAATTGGTGCCACTCCCGCTTACGGGCGTCAGTTGCGGACTGCCGCCGCCGCTGTCATAGACCGCTACGTTGCTTTGGCGGAAGCTGGCTACCGACGGCGTGAACGTAACGCTGATGGTGCAGGTGCCCTTCGCTGCCACTGAGGTGCCGCAGGTGTTGGTCTGCGCGAAATCCTTGGCGTTGTTGCCGTTAAAGCTTACTTTGGTGACGTTCAGCGCCGAGGTGCCATTGTTCGTCAGGGTGATGGTTTGCGGCGCGCTGGTGGTGCCCTTCTTCACGTTGCCAAAGTTCAGACTCATGGGCGAGAAGGCTACTAGCGTGCCGGTGCCGCTCAGCGGGAGGCTTTGCGGGCTGCCGGCTGCGTTGTCGGTGAAGGTGACCGCGCCGATTTTTGCGCCTTTGCTGCTGGGCTTGAAGGCTACGGCGAAGGTGCAGCTCGCGTTCACCGCTAGCGTGGCCGGGCACGGGCTGCGCATCAGGAAGTCGCCGGTGACTGCCATCTTAGTGATGTTCAGGGTGGCGTTGCCAGTGTTAGTCAGCGTCACCATCTGCACGGGAGTAACTTGATTGACGATCTGGGTGCCGAAGTTGAGGCTCGGCGGATT
>JANXUR010000073.1 GCA_025356095.1 Acidobacteriaceae bacterium
CGCTTTCAGCGGGCGTTTCTCGGAGCCTACCGCAGCGTGGGCGTCACGCCGACCCACTTCCTCCAGCACCTGCAGCGGGCGCATGACCTGCCCGCGCGCGACTTCCGCGACATGTTCCTGTTCGATCAGCAAATTATTGACGACCTTGCCGACGAAACCCTGCGGGGCGGTGCCAAACTCGCCGCCGCCGAAGGCGCAGGCTTCGGCCTCGGCGGCATGCTCACCCTTGTCCCAGACATGGGCGTCCTCGCCATCGTCACCATGCGCACCATCCAGAAGCTCAGCCTGATTTACGGCTTCGAGTACACCACCGACGAAGAGGTAGCCGACCTCTGGATTGCCGCCGCTACCGCTGCGGGCGTGGACATCAGCAAAGACCTCATCGAGCGCAAGGTGGTCAGCGAATTTGTGCCCCGCGTCATCGCCCGCATCGCCGCCAAAGCCAGCGCAGAAGCCGTGGAAAAGTGGGCAGGCCGCGTCATCCCTCTGGTGAGTTCCGTGCTCGGAGCCGGTATGAACTATTACTTCGTCCGCGCCTGGGGACGCCGCGCCCAGAAGTATTTTCGTGCCAAGCATCTCGCCCGCCGTCAGGATATGGCCCGCGCCACCCTGCAAGGGCAGCCGCTTCCGTCGGCTCTGGCCCCGGCTCTGGCCCCGGCTCTGGCCCCCGGCCGCGCCATAGTGCCACGCTAGCGGTTACAAGCTACGCATCGCCCGACATCACCCGACATCGCCCGACATCGCCCGTCGCTTGTGCCACCGGACACCCTCGCCCGCCAGTTTGTGCAAAGCAAAAAACCGCCCGGTTACAATACCTTTATGCGAACTTTTGTCTGCTCCGCGATTTTATTCGACCTTGATGGCGTTCTGATTGATTCCACCACCAGCGTGAGCCGCGTGTGGCGCGCCTGGGCCGTCGAGCGTGGCCTAGACCCGGAGCATGTCATCCACAACATTCACGGTCGCCCCACCGAGGCTTCCGTGCGCTACGTCGCGCCCCACCTCGATGCGGCCATCGAAACCCCGCTCATCGAGCAGCGCGAAATCAACGACACCGAAGGCGTCGCCGCCATTCCGGGGGCCAAGGCCCTGCTGGCGCAAATCCCCGATAAATCCTGGTGCATCGTCACCTCCGGCACCCGCAAACTGGCCACCTCGCGCATCGCTGTCGGCGGACTCCCCACGCCAGACGTCTTCGTCACCTTCGACGACATCACCCACGGTAAGCCGCATCCTGAGCCTTACCTGACGGGCGCGGCGAAACTGGGCGTGAGCCCGGCAGAATGTCTGGTGTTTGAAGATGCGCCCGCTGGCATTGAAGCCGCCAAAGCCGCAGGCATGCAGGTAATCGGTGTGCCCAGCACCTACGGCCCCGAACGCCTCACCCAAGCTGACGCCATCTGCCGCGGCCTCGACCATATCTCCGTGCGTATCAGCCCCAGGCTAGACGCCGCAGGCTCCCTGTTAGAAGTGACGGTCGAGCAGGAGGCGTAAAAACTGCCATCGCCAGAGCGTGTCGCTCCCACGCCCCCTATCGCAGCAAATCCTCCAGCTCAACCGATTTCTCAGTCTTTTCGTCGCGGTACTTCACAATCACCGGGGTGTAGAGCGACAGCCCCCACTCCAAGCCCTTGCCCTTCTGCACCGGACGCGAGCCCGGCACCACCACCGCGCCTTCTGGAATCGTCAGCGGGGCAGTCGCAGTCGCCCGCAGCACCTCCCCGCGCACCAGGTCGTATACCGGCGTCGAGCGCGTCAGAATCACTCCCGACCCCAGCACCGCGCGGCTCTGCACCAGCGTTCCTTCGTAAATGCCACAGTTGCCGCCCACCAGTACATCGTCCTCAATAATTACCGGCGACGCGTTGATCGGCTCCAGCACTCCGCCCACCTGAGCCGCAGCGCTCAGGTGCACCCGCTTGCCCACTTGCGCGCACGAGCCCACCAGCGCGTGCGAATCCACCATCGTGCCTTCATCCACATAGGCGCCGACGTTGATGTACATCGGCGGCATACACACTACAGAGGGTGCTACATACGCACCCTCGCGCACCGACGAACCGCCCGGCACCACGCGCACCCGGTCGGCTACTGTGAAGTGCCGCGCCGGGTAAGTATCTTTGTCCACAAAGCTCAAGCTGCCGGTTGTGGCGTCCGTTTCGCCAGAAGCTGCCAGTTCGCCAATGCGAAACCCCAGCAGGATGCCTTGCTTCACCCACGCATTCACCTGCCACGTGCCGTTGATCTTCTCCGCCGCACGAATCTCTCCGCGATTCAACAGCCGCCGAAACTCACCAAAAATGGCGAGCGACTCCGCATTCCGGCCCGCGCCGGAACTGAACAAAACTTCAATGGCAATCCGAATGGTGTGCATGAGTCTAGTTTAGCGGAGGAAGCCGTGCAGGAAACAGCACCGCGTGAAACCTGAAACCCTGAACCTTGAAACCACAAACCTGAAACCGCAAACCGCTCTAAATGCACTTGCAATCGCTGCGAATCAAAACTCCCGCCAGCGACTCACATTCCGTGCGCGCGATAGAAAGCGAAGCGTACGGCCCATGCCACCGCGCCTGCTCCGGACGGTGCCCCGCCGGGCGGCCCTTACCGTTGCTGCACTGCGGACAACTCCCCCGATGCATCACTGCCTTGTGGGGTCCCGAAGCCCAATTTTCGTACACAAAAAATTCGTGCGATTCCGCCGCTTTGCCCACCTCTGCCCGAATCGGTAACCCCGCCTCTATGGCGATCTTTTGCAGCTTGGCCCGTAAGTCGCGCTTCATCGGCAGCATCGGCAGCCGATACACCTCTTCGATGTACCCCATCATCGCCAGCACCGCCTTCACCGGCATCGGGTTCGATTCAATAAAGTGCGCCTGCATCAGCGGCAAAAACTTCCGTTGCAGCGTCCGCGCAGACTCCCAGTCGTTGTTCCGCGCCGACTGCACCAGCGCCGTCATCTCCGCCGGAATCACATTCGACGCCACCGAAATCAGCCCAACCCCGCCCAGCGCGATGACCGGTAGTGTAATGGCGTCGTCGCCCGAGAGCACCGCGAAATTGGCCGGAACTGCCTGCACTACTTCGGCGATTTGAGAGATATTGCCGCTCGCCTCTTTTACCGCCACAATGTTCGGAATCTCCGCCAGACGCGCCAGCGTGTTCGGTTCAATATTCACTGCCGTACGGCCCGGCACGTTGTAGAGCACCACAGGCTTGCCACTCGGCTCAATCGCCTCGGCCACCGCCTTAAAGTGCCGATACTGGCCCTCTTGCGTGGGCTTGTTATAGTATGGCGACGCCGAAAGAATCGCATCCACACCCGGCCGTGCCGCTACTTCCTTGGCTTTGGCAACCGCATCCTGCGTGGAGTTCGAGGTCGCTCCTGCAACAATCGGCACCCGCCCCGCAGCGGCTTCAATGGTCGCGTCAATCACCGCCAGCCATTCGTCATGCGCAAGCGTGGGCGTTTCACCAGTGGTACCGCAGGGCACCAGAAAATCAATTCCCGACTCCACCTGCCACACCACGAGCCGCCGCAAAGCGTCAAAGTCCACCGACCCATCCCCATGGAACGGTGTGACCAACGCGGTGCCGCAGCCTGCAATCTTCATAAGCAAAATATAGCCCCAAACGCTGGCAGAATACAGGAGGGAATTGTAAAAGTTTGTGCATCGCCCGAATCTTCGGGCCTTGGCGCAGACAAAAGCGCACACAGAAAGCTAGAGAAAGCACACAGAAAGCACACAGAAAGCACACAGAAAGCACACAGAAACGCGAGGAATTATTTAAGCCACTTTATCGTTATAGCGTAGAAGACCGAAACCCGCGCCCCCAAGCAGCCTACCGCAGTACCTCAGTGTACGCATCCACTTTACGCCGTAAACCATTGATAAAGCATCAGGTAAACGATCACGCCGGTCACCGAAACATACAGCCAAATAGGATACGTCCAGCGCGCAATCGCCCGATGCGCCGCATAACGTGCCGCCAATCCCCGCCGCAGCGAAAGCAGCACCATCGGCACCAGCACAATCGCAAGTATCATGTGCGAAATCAGCAACGTGAAGTAAATCGGCCGCACCAGTCCGTGCCCTTGAAACGCCACCGACCCCACATGCGCATGATAGTAAAGATACGAAATCAAGAAGAGCGACGACGTAACAAACGCCGCAATCATCGTGTTGCGATGCGCCTCCCGGCGCTGTTGTGCAATGAACCGCCGCCCCGCCAGCAACAAGACCGCCGCCAGGCCATTCAACGAAGCGTTTATCACCGGAAAAATCGCGTACTGCGGATCCACCACCATCTGCATCCCACCTCACCCGCAAAACCCAACCCGCGCAGCCCGCCTCGCCATCAATCTACGCCGCCGGTTTTGTCCCTCGTCGCGCGGCCACCATAAATGCAAACCCAAACATCACCAGCGCAAACAGACCCAAAATCCCCAGCGCGTAGCCTACCGAAAATTCGCTCGCCGCTCCCGGATACAGCAGCCCATGCAGCGCGTCCGTCCCGTAGGTCAGCGGATTCACCAGCATCAGCAAGCGAATCCAACTCGACGCACCCGATAGCGGGAACAGCGCGCCCGACAGCAACCACATGGGCATTAGAAACAAGTTGATAATCCCGTGGAACGCCGCCGTCGAATCCATCGGCCACGCAATCGCAAAGCCCAACGCCGTCAAGGAAAATGCCACCAGAAAAATTACCAGTGTGATGAGCAGCAAACTCTCTAGCGTGTAGTGCACACCCACAAACGGCCCAAACACCAGACAAATCAATCCTTGTGATGCCGCCAGTGTCGTCCCGCCCAGCACCTTGCCCAACACAATTGCTTGCCGAGGCACGGGCGCCACCATCACCGAAAGCAAAAATCCTTCTTTGCGATCTTCAATCACGCTCATCATGGTAAAGATCGCGGTGAACAGTACGATGAGCGTCAACATGCCGGGGAACAGGTAGTCGAGGTAGTGTTGATTGCTTGTCGTCCCTGCACGGAATGAGCTGCCAAAGCCTGAACCCAGCACCACCCAAAAAAGCAGCGGCGAGGCGATTACACCCACCATCCGAGCCTTTTGCCGGTAAAAGCGCACCAGTTCGCGCTGCCACAGCGTATACGCTGGCAAAAACAACCCGCCGCTGGCCGCGCTGGTAACGGGGAACAATGCAGTTTGGGTCGCCATTAGTGTTTCCCCTTTTTCTTGTCAGCTTTGCTGTTCGCGATTTCCGCCGCGCCGCCCGCCTGCATCTCACTCCAAAAGCGATGTCCCGTGCGATGGATAAACACGTCCTCCAGTGTCGGCTTGCTCACTGAAACCGACTCCACTTCGCCGGGGAAGGCTTCCACCACATCGGTCACAAATCTGTGCCCGTGCTCTCGCTCCATGCGAATCTTGCCATCGAGCACGCTTGCGCTCAAACCAAAGCGCGCCTCAATCTTTGCCGCCAGTGGCACTGCGTTGGCCACATTTGCCGGTTCCAGCACCATCACATCGCCACCAATTTCGCTGCGCAGTTCCAGCGGAGTGCCCAGTGCCACCAAATTGCCTTCGCTGAAAATCGCCAGCCGGTCGCAGCGCTCCGCTTCTTCCATCAGATGCGTTGTCACCAGCACACTCACGCGCTCTTCATCCCGCAAAATAGCCAGATATTGCCACAGGTCGCGCCGCGCCCCCGGGTCAAGCCCGGTCGTTGGCTCATCCAGCAACAACACCGACGGATGGTGCAACAACCCCTTCGCCAGTTCCACCCGCCGTTGCATTCCGCCAGAGAAAGTTTCCACCAGATCATTCGCGCGGTCCGCCAAGCCCACCCGATCCAGCACTTCGGCAATGCGCCGCTTCAAATTCGCTCCGCTCAAGCCATACAAATGCCCCTGATGCGTCAGATTCTCGCGCGCCGTCAGTTTGCTATCCACACTCTGCGCCTGAAACACCACCCCAATGTGCCGCCGCAGTTCTGAAGCCTGCTTCGCCGCGTCAAATCCCAGCACCACCGCGTGCCCGCCTGACGGCAGCATCAAGGTGGAAAGTATGCGGAACAGTGTCGTCTTGCCGCTACCGTTGGGGCCCAGCAGGCCAAAGATCTCGGCCTCCCGCACCGCAAAGGACACGCCATTCAGAGCAGTGCGGTCGCCGTAGCGATGCACAATTTGCTCTACCTGAATCACGGCGCGGCTTAACGAATGGGTTGATGCAGAAGGAGCAGCAGAGTGTGGTGCGACAGTTGCGAGAGTAGTCACAGCTTCCAGGTTTCCTGCTTCAAAAATTCGTGCTTCCAGCGCACCAACCAGTACACCTACCAGCGCACCAATCAGCGCACCAATCAGCGCACGCGGAAGCACACGCGATCCCTTTACGGGCGCGCAGTATTGATCATCATCAAGGCAAACAGCAGCGGCAAATAAATCACCGTTGCCTGCAAAAGTTGCCGTGCCAATTTCTTGCTGACGCCGCCCGCCAGTTGCTGCCCGGTGCCTGCCAGCCGCCAACTCACCATCATCAGCAAAACCCCCAGCACCGCCGCACCTACTAAATACGCCATCCCTGCCATGTAAATAAAAAACGGCAAGGTGCTCACCGGGATCAGTGCCAACGAGTATGCCAGAATGCGCAGCGAAGTGCGGCGACCATGTCCCTTGCCGCCTTCCGACCCTTCGCCTTCCACTACGGGCAACATACGAATCCCGCCGTCGGCGTAATCCTCGCGGTAAAGCCACGCAATCGAGAAAAAGTGCGGAAACTGCCACACAAACACAATGGCAAACAGCACCACCGCACCCACATCAAGATGGCCTCGCGCCGCCGTCCAGCCTAGCACTCCGGGCATCGCGCCGGGGAAGGCTCCAATGAACGTGCACACTGGAGAAATCTGCTTCAGCGGCGTGTACACCGCAAGGTAGACCCCAGCCGTCAGCAGCGCCAGCGCGCCGGTCAGCCAGTTCGTCATCAGTCCCAGATAAACCGCTCCGCCCAGCGTCAAAATTCCGCCTACCAGCGTGCCGTGCAGCAAACTCATGCGGCCCGCAGGTAAAGGACGTTGCGCGGTGCGCCGCATGCGCCCATCAATATCTCGTTCCATTACTTCATTCAGTGCTGCCGCTCCGCCAGAAACCAAACCCACGCCCAGCACGGCTGCCAGCATCTGCCATGACCACGCCGGGAAGCCGCCCTGCCGCGCACCCAAAAAGAATCCGCACGCACTGGTAACCACCACCAGAGTGGTGACCCGAGCCTTAATCAGCTCGGCATAGTCGCGCATCTGTTGCCGCGCTCCCGATTGGGGCTGTCGTGCCGTCAACGTGCTCATGCGGCCACCGTCGCATCGCCCGCCCGCATCGCCTGCATGTTTGCAGCAGCCAAATGCCGCCAAGCCTGTATCGCCAGCACCGCCGTGGAAGCCAGTAACAGCGCACCTACTGCGGTGTGCGCCACGGTCGAAGAAACCATATCCAACGTCGGCTGCGGTGCGTCCTTACCCAACATCACTTTGGTGATGAGCGCTAAGAATCCCAAACCGACCTGCACAAACTCCAGCGCCAAAATCAAAATCGCCGGACGACGAATCGCCTCCATCCGGGGATAGCGAATCAGCGCCACCACCGCCGTCCACGTCAGCACCACCACCACCAGCATCGCGTTCAATACATGCGGCTGCCAATCCATGCCCTTATGCCGGAACATGCCGCCCAGAAAAAGCTGCACATACAGCACCGCCAGCGACAGCAGCGTCAGAGTCCGCAACGATGGCGAGTATTCCTGCACTTGCTGCGGTGCTTGCGAAACCCACTTCTGTCCGGTAAAAACCGCAATCGCCACCGCGATGCAGAAGAACGTTTGCCCCACGATTGCGTGCGCGGTAGAAACCAGGGGCGGCAGAAACTTCAACACCGTGATGCCACCCAGAATGCCCTGCACAATAATCGTCGCCAGCGCTCCCCAAGCCAGCTTCTTCAGCCAGGGACGCCGGTCGGCGCGCATCGTCCACACCGCAATGGCAATGGTCAGCAACCCCAGAAACTCGGCAATCATGCGATGGGAATGTTCGTACTTGATGCCCCCGACCATAGCTGGCAAGCGGTACATCGAGCCGAACGAGGTCGGCCAATCGGGTACGGAAAGTCCCGCTTCGTTGCTGGTAACCAGCGCACCTGCCACGATCAACAAAAACGTGGTGACCGCGGTGAACACGGCGAACCGGTGATGGGCACGGTTGTAGGGCGTGGTGACTGCGTTCAGAGCCGACTCCTAACATACACTCGAAGGGCCACGGCACACCGTGACCACAAACCCGGAAGAGTGGGCACTTGCACCCGCTCTCTACTTGTCAGCGAACTAGTGATTCTAGCAGAAGCCAAGGCCCGAAAAACGAAATCCACCCCGGAGGCACTGAGGCACGGCGCAGAACCGAGCGCAGACCGAGTTGCCGCCGCCAAATCCTACTGTGCCTTAAACGTAAAGTCGCCCGTCGCGCCCTTATCGCCAATGGTCACCTTGATCGTCTGCTCACCCAGCTTTTCGTGGACGGCGGCAATCGTGTACGTGCCCGGTGGCAGGCCCTTCAGGCTAAACTTACCGTCTTTGCTGCTCACCGCGTAGTACGGGTTGTTCACCACGTTCAAGAACATCTTCATCCACGGATGTTGATTGCACACAATCGGAATCATCACATCCGGGTTGCCGAAGGTTTTCACAATCGGGTCGCCCTTGGGCTGCTGCGATTCGTTCCAGTCTGGATTGTTGTGCGGGCGGGGATGCACATTGTGCATGGCGGCGTCGCTGTTATTGAACTTAACCGGCTGGCCCGCCATTACTCCCGCCACGTGCGGCAGATAGCGGCAGCCGTTCTGGTCAATCGTTACCGGAGTCTTCGGAGCAGGGAAGCTCTTGCCATTCAAGCCATCTTTTACATACACAAAAACATTGCCCAGGCCGCCGTTTTCGCTGACGATGTTTTCTGCCTCGTTCTGCCCCTTGCAAGCCGGGTCGCCGCTCATGTCAATCTTGCGCGGTGCTGGAGCCTTGCCTTCAAACTTCACCGTGCCACTAAAACTGGGGCCAGCAGCCGCGCCCGACACAGCCTTTTTGGCCTGCGCACCGGCAACCATGGTGACGGTAAGTACGTCGAGAATCAGCAGCAAAATGCAGAGGATACGAACAATATGCTTCATTGGAATAGAACCTTTCTTATGAGTGCGTTAACACGGAGATAACACTCCATTTTACCGCGTTTGCCGGCCGTTTGTCGCGTCCCCCCACCCGCCAAATTACAGCCTGATCGCAGCCCGATCGCAGCCAGCGCTACCTCTGCCGCCCGCCCGCAACCAACCCTTACCCAAGTTTTTAGGGCTTTCGCATAAAATTCGCCTCTATTTAATAAGCATAGCACCGCAGCCGGGGTCATTGTACATTTTGGCAGAAACTCTATTTGTAATATAATCAGCAGGTTAGCGGGAATACCTAAAGCCAAAGCCCTTGACAAGAATATTCCCGAAACGGGAACGTCACGGACGCTGGCGCTACCAAGGCCTCGCGGGAGCGAGGCCTCGCCAAATCCGGCTTCTCCAGTTACAGCGCGGCAATCACCGCATCGGTAAACTCCCCAGTGCTGGCGGTTCCGCCGATGTCCTGCGTCAAGTGCTGCTTTTCGGTATAAACCTTCACAACCGCCGCCTGAATGCGCGCTGCTGCCGCGTGTTCGTTCAGGTATTGCAGCATCAGCAGTGACGACCTTATCAGCGCCGTCGGGTTGGCAATGCCTTTGCCTGCGATATCCGGCGCCGAGCCGTGGACGGCTTCAAAGATTGCTGCGCTCTCGCCGTAATTCGCGCCCGGAACCAGGCCCAGTCCGCCTTCAAATCCCGAACACAAATCCGACAAAATATCGCCGTAAAGGTTTTCCATCAGCAGCATGTCGTACTGGTAGGGATTGGTCACCAACTGCATGCAGGTGTTGTCCACAATGTGCTCCGCATAAGTGACCTCCGGATATTCCTTCGACACCTTGCGCGAGCAGGCAATGAACAAGCCATCGGACAGCTTCATGATGTTGGCTTTGTGAATGCTGTGAATCTTCTTGCGGCCATGCTTGCGAGCGTATTCAAAGGCAAAGCGCGAGATGCGCGTAGAAGCCTTTTCAGTGATAATCTTCAGGCTTTCCACCACGCCCGGCACCACCTCATGCTCCAGACCGGAGTACAAGCCTTCGGTGTTTTCGCGGACCACGATCAAGTTCACGTCAGGATAGTGCGTCGGAACATTGGGCAGCGGGTTGATGGGCCGGAAGTTGGCATAAAGCTCGAACTTGCGGCGTAGGGCTACGTTGATGCTGGAAAATCCTTCGCCAATTGGCGTGCTCACCGGGCCCTTCAAGCCAATCTTGTTGCGCTCAATCGAATCCAGCAAGGCGCGCGGAATGGTCTCGCCATATTTGGCAAAGGCGATGGCCCCGGCTTCAAACGGTTCCCAATCAAACTTCAGGCCAGCGGCGTCTAGAACGCGCAGCGTGGCAGCAGTCACTTCCGGCCCAATGCCGTCTCCGGGGATCAACGTAACGCGATAGCTCATGGGGGAAACTCTCCTCAAACCGTGTAGCGCAGCGCGCATTTTGCCACTGCATTCTGCAAAATATCCGAATCTCTAGTGAATACTCTTCCCCTTGGAAGAGCCGCCCAGCATCGTCTTAATTGCTTCTTTGCTGGCATCCTTGGCGCCGGCTTCCTTGGCGGCATCCTTGGGCGCTTCTTTTACCGGTTCCTTCGACTTCAGCAAGTCGTTCAGCTCGGTCATAAACTCGCTGACGTCCTTGAAGTCGAGATACACAGAGGCAAAGCGGACGTAAGCGACCTTATCCAGCTTGCGCAGCCGGTGCATAATCAACTCACCAACTTCGCTGGTGGTGCGTTCGCGCTCGGCGGACTCGGTCACAAAGGTCTCGGCGTCGTTCACAATCTGTTCCAGCTTCGAGCTGGCTACGGGCCGCTTTTCGCAGGCATGCAGCAAGCCGTTCAGCACCTTGTGGCGCTCGAATTTTTCGCGCCGCCCGTCCTTTTTCACCACCATGTAGGGGATTTCGTCAATCCGCTCGTAGGTGGTAAAGCGTTTCTCGCATTCCAGACACTCGCGGCGGCGGCGAATCGCATCCGCTTCCTTGCTCTCGCGGGAGTCTACGACCTTGTCATCTTGGGCACCGCAGAAAGGGCATTTCATGGGTATTTTACGGTTCTGCGCGCCCGCAACTGTCTGCCAAGGCGAACGGTGAACTTGCCTGATTGTAGCAGGGCAGCTTGCAGGCATTCGCGGTCGGCGGAGGTGAGCCTGCCTTCGGTTGGTTTGCCGAGTCCACCCGCCGTGCAGCAGCAAACTGCCATTTTTCGGAGACTCTACTTTGTCGGCTCGGCGTGCGTTTCCGCCGAAACCTTTCGTAGCGACACATGTTCCAGCCGCGCAAGTATCAGCCCGAATGGAATCACCGCCATGAACGTCACCAACCACAACAAAATGCCGCAACTGGTGGCGGTTTCCGGCTGCACGTGGAAGATGTTGTTGAGTGCGCTGATAGTGGCCAGTTGTGAGCCTCCGCCCACGCCCGGCAGTTGCAGAATCGAACCGACCATGCTCGACCCCATCAAGAGCAGCACCCGCGGCACATTGATGAACGACATGGGCTCGCCATACGACAGTGCGACTTCTTTGTAGGCCAGCGCAATTACCCACCACATCAGCACAGAGGTGACAGCCGAACCGGCGAACGACAGCGGTCCGTGGATGGTGTGCAATCCGGTGCCAAATTCCTTCACTTTGATGGCGAGTTTTTGGCCAAGGCTTCCCGGCAGCACCCTGCCGACCCATTGCGCCACTTTGTCGCCTTGCGCGCTGATGACAAATGCCACCGCCGCCAAGACCGCCACAAAACCCACCAGCAGCAGCCCGCCACGGTGCAGCGAGGTGGAGAGGGCTGCGCTGTGTTCTCCACCAAATTCAGCCACATTCAGGTCTCGCGAGAAAAAGATCGCCCACAGCATCAGCGTGGCAAAAGCGCCGAGGTCGAAGATGCGTTCAATCGTCCAGACGGCAATTTGCGATGCGAAGGTCAAACCGGTGCGGCGCGCAATTAGGTAGGGCCGGACGAATTCTCCCGGTCGCCCCAGTAGCGCCAGGCCGGTAAAGCCGATCACGGTCGGCGCATAAATGGCCCAAATGCCAGCCTTGACCTTTGGCCCCAGTAGAATTCGCCAGCGAATGGCCCGCAGCAAGTAAGCGGAGTAAATCAGGAGCACGCCCAGCAGGACGCGGTACAGCAACACCTGATCGGTCTGCCTCCAGAACTCGGCCCAATCAAAATTACGCCACTCCTTGGCCTGCACATAGATCAGTGCGCCTAAGGCTAGTAGTACGACTACCGAGATCAGGATCCGCTTTCGACTCATGAAACTCCAATGCACCTGTGCGCTTCCAGAACGACTTCTGGAGGAGGGGTACGCTTAGCAAAAGTAAACGAGCTACAGGCGGGGGTCAAACGGCACGGCCGCATTTTGGTTGTGCGCAAAGCATTCTTCGCGCACAACCTGCACAACCCAAGGCACTCCCTTTACAATCAAAGGTATAGCCATCAACCTGAAGAATCTGTGTCTTGGGAGGTAGTGGGTGATTAACCTGAAGTCCCTGAAGTGCTTGCAGTCATCGTTTGCGTTATTTTTTTGCGTCTTCGCTATTTTGGTTGGTTCTACGCGGGCCTTTGGCCAAACCGTGGTGCCGCCCGCCGAACGGAAAAATGAAGTTGCCTTTCTGGCTGGGCTCAATGAGATTCCCGACCGCAGTTCGTCGCAAGGCAAGCTCACCTTCGACCGCAATCTCCACTATCAGGCCAACTACTCGCGCGACGTTTGGGGCATTGGCCCGCTGCGCTTTCTAGTGGACGTCCCGGTGATCTACGCACCCTCGATCAATGTCAGCAAGAACAGTCCCGGCGACCCGGCGGCCTCGTATTCATCCTTTCTGTTCCTTCCCGGAGTGCGGGCCCGATTCTTCCCAAAGCGCTGGTATTCGCCGTGGGTGGGCGCTGGTTACGGCTGGTCCACCTCCAGCGCCAGTAGCCACTTGCTAGATGGAGCAGTCAACAACCAAACCCGCACCGCCAGCGGCAAGGCGTGGGACTACAGCGGTGGCCTTGATCTCAAATTACCCTGGAAGCACCTCTCCGCGCGTGCGGAAGTTCGCGACGTGTACACAACGGTACCGGCGCTGGCCTTGCCGCAGAATCAGTCCCGCACCCGCAATCTGATCTTTGCGGCGGGCGTTGTCTACCATTTCTAGCGATTGGGAGAGGCCGAAGGTCGGCAGGGGCTGCCCGAAGGCAGCCCTTGACCTGAGAATCGCAACCTTACGTGCGCGGCTTGTGCTTGGTGCGTTGCATTTGCGCACCCGGTGGAGCACCAGCGGAGCACCCAGCGGAGCATCCAGCCAACTCGCCGCCAGACCTGCGAATCTAAAGCTGGAGGCACGACCAAATTTGCACGACCAAATTTGCACGACCAAATTTAACGAAGTTAATCGGAGGAACGCATATGTTCAAGTTCCGCATCCTCGCAGGCGCCCTGCTGCTGCTCGCAGCCAGTTCGACCTTTGCCCAGAAGAATGAAATTGCCTTCCTCGGCGGCACCAACTTCACCAGTTCGAAAGACTTCTCGGTTTTGACCGCCGTCCCATGTACGCAAGGAACCAACTGCCAAACCGGTGCGCTCTCTTTTGGCCATAATGTGGCTTTTCAGGGCACCTATGCCCGCAAATTCTTCAGCTCGCCGCTCTTGTCCCTGAGCTTGGAGGTGCCTGTAGTTGGGGCTACGTCCATTTCAGTCAAGACCAGCAACACCGCTGTGTTGCCGCCGAACAATTATTCGGCGCTTTACTTCACGCCGGGTCTGCGTTTGACCGCTTTTTCGTTGGCAGGCATCTCGCCGTGGGTGAGTGTCGGCGGCGGTTTAGCTCGTTTTGGCCCCAACGGCCATCTGGTGGATGGCACCGTCAACCCCAACAGCAATGCCGCCAATGCAGGCGCGATCCAATTTGGGGGCGGAGTTGACCTCAAATTTCTGCCATACCTCGCGCTGCGGGGCGAAGTTCGCGACTTCTACAGTGCCATTCCAGTGTTAAACACGGGTTCGACCACGGACCGCGCTCACAACGTGATTGTTTCGGGCGGGCTGGTTTTCCATTTTTAGCCGTTTTCTGGTTGCCCGTGCGGGTTTTCCGCCGGGCAACGTTACAATTCGAGTGTGAGGTTCAATTTCCTGATGCGATTGTTGAAGTCTTCTGTTTTGTCTGAAATGCCATTCTCTTTTGCCCAACGGGTTGCCTTCTCGGTGGCCGCTATCGCTGTTTGTCTGGTCTCGGTGGCGAGTGCCCGGGCGCAGACGGCCCCGGTCGCCACGGCTGATCCGCTTAAGCCAGCGGTTGCCCTCTCTAAGAACGAGTTTTCCGTGGTGGTCGGCAGCACGCTGGTACCCGATCGCGACATCTCGCCCAACGGCGGGTTTAGCACTAACTCGCTAACCTTTCAAAAGGGTACGTCGTTGCAATTGGGCTACGCCCGCCGTCTGGCCGACTTGCCGTGGGCCACGGTTTCTGCGGAACTGCCCGTTGCTTACATCCCTAAAGTCGCTCTGGGCAAATCCAGCGGCGGCAACCCCTCGGCCAGTTATTCGGCGCTTTTCGTGACCCCCGGAGTGCGACTCACCTTCCGCCCCAATTCCAGAATTCGTCCTTGGGGTAGCGTGGGCGGTGGTTTCTCTCATCAGGAGGGCAGCGTCACTCTGCTCGACGGCTCCTCCACCTTTCAGTCGCGCGTGCTGAATACTGGCACCGTGGTGCAGTTCGGTGCTGGTGTGGACTACCGTTTGAATAAGTGGGTCTCATTCCGTGCCGAGGGCCGGGACTATTTTGCCGAAGTGCCGCGGCTCGGTGTGACTTCGCTGAACAACCGCAACCACAACGTGGTATTCGGTGGCGGCGTGGCCTTCCATTTTTAATTTCTTGGTTCTAGATTTCTGGGGCAGAGCAGCGCGATGAAAGCTGCTCTGCCTTTACCACACCAGTCTTAAACCGCGCTGCTGCTTCTCCGCTAAAATCCTTCAATGCTAAAATCAAAGGGCAGGCATCGGTCCTACGCGACGTAATCCCGCCAACCCCGCCAGGTCCGGAAGGAAGCAACGGTAACGGGCTAGTTCGTGTGCAGTGGGCTCCCGATGTCTGTATTTATTTTGCGGCACCTCGCGCTTCCCCCCGCTCTCCCCCGCCCTCCTCCTCGGTAATTTACGTTTCCTCCCTCCAGCGCCGATAAACTTCCTAGATCGCTCATGCAGGCTCAGATAGGGCTCGCGCTTACTTGCCTTGATGATTGGAAGACGATGGCGGCAAGACGATGGCGGCAAGACGATGGCGGGAAGACTATGGCGGGAAGACTATGAAATCCGCGTGGTTGTTGGCATTTGCTGTTCTCGTCACTTCGGCTGCATGGGCTGTCAACCCCAGCATCTATCGCCAAGGCACCATCATCCGCATGCATATGGGCGATTGCGCTTTGCAGAATCGCGGATTCATGAAGAATTTCGGGCCACCGCAGGGTGCAATGGCCGACGAATCCTGCCCCGAATATACGCTCGTGACTGACAAAGTCGTTTTCGTCATCGTTGGCAAACCCTCCAACCAGTTGGTGCCGCTGGCGGAAGTGGTGGATTTCCGCTTCCAGAACAACGAACTCGCCATGCGGGTGGATGATGCCCGCAAAGAGTCCAAATTTATGATCAAAGAGATGGTGATGCGTTCGGAATGGGAGATGGTGCAGAAACACGTTGAGCGCAAGCTGAATGAGCCTTCCCACGAATCATCCCACGAGTCCGTGCACGAATAGTTGCCCATCCCCACCCAATGCTGGGCCGCCGCCTCCGGCGCTTCAAACGTGCAATCCACCAAGTGTCAGTTTGGCTTGGGATGCCCACCTAGGCAAGTCGCCGCGCTTTTCAGCTATTTCGCCTTCGCCAGTTCGTCCGACTTCTCCACCAGCTCTCGAATCAGCAATTCCCGCTTCTTCGGGTCTTTCTCCGCTTGCGCTTTGTTCAGGTACGGTGCCAGTATTTCCAGCCGCCGCAATCGTTCTTGTTCGCTTACCGGGCTCATATTTTGCTCCTGCAATTTGTTCTGCCTGTGTCAGTAGCCTATCACCCGGCAGACTCAGTCGTGGCCATGCCTTCCCGTCCGAGCTTTGCTTCCACGGCGGGTTGTGTCGTAATTTGATTTCACTCATCGCTGCTCCGATCCCGCACAACAGCCCGTATCCAAGCGGAGACCGTCTTGCCTTCCGCTTTGGCACTCGCCGCGATCATCGCGAGATCGCCGCTGCTGAACCGCACGGGCACAATACAGGCCTTAGCGTGTTCCTTGGCCACCTTAGGCCGTCCGCGCTTCTTGGGTGCCTTGGTAGCGCTCACAGTGCTCCTGTTACAGTTTCCGCTGAGTCGCCCGCCGGGCCATCAGTGGACACATGCCCCGCCCCTGCCGCACAATAATTGTTTACCAAAACTGCATCCTAGAACTCACTGGAGTTGGCCGACTTGTCCACCCCTCGCACCGCGCCTTATGGCGTAAAAATTACTGCCCTTGGCACTTATGTGCCGCCCCGTCTACTGACCAATGCCGACCTTGAAAAAATGGTGGAAACCACCGACGAGTGGATCATGTCACGAGTCGGCATTCGAGAACGCCACATTGTGGATAAAGGCGTTGCCACCAGTGACTTGGCCGTGGAAGCCGCCAAGATTGCTCTGGCCGAGCGCGGTCTCACTCCCGACGATTTGGACCTGATCATTGTCGGCACCGTGACGCCCGACATGATGTTTCCCTCGACCGCCTGCCTAGTGCAGCACAAGCTGGGAGCTAAAAAAGTCTGGGGCTTCGACATTCTCGCCGCTTGCTCCTCGTTCGTCTATTCGCTGCAGATGGGAGCGCAGTTTGTGGCCACCGGCGCGCACAAGCGGGTGATGGTCATCGGTGCGGACGTGATGTCTTCGATCATTGACTACACCGACCGCGCCACCTGCGTGATTTTCGGCGACGGGGCGGGGGCGGTGATTTTGGAACGCACCGAAGATGGCGAGACCGGCTTTATTGATTTTGATCACATGATTGACGGATCGGGCGGCGTGTCGCTGTATATGCCGGGGGGCGGCAGCCTGAACCCCAGCACCCTCGAAACCGTGGAAAAGAAGATGCACTACGTCCATCAGGATGGAGCCGCCGTCTTTAAGTTTGCGGTGCGCAATATGGCTACCGTCTGCGAAACACTGCTCACCCGCAACAACCTGAAGGGCGAAGATATTGATGTCTTCATTCCTCACCAAGCCAACCTGCGCATCATTCAGGCCACGGGTGATCGCATTGGCCTGCGCGACGGCGCGACCATTATCAACATTGAAAAATACGGCAATACCACCGCCGGTACCATTCCGCTGGGCATGCACACCGCCCGCGAAGAAGGAAAGCTGAAAAAGGGAAGTCTGGTGATGCTGGCCGCCGTGGGCGCCGGGTTTACGGTGGGCGGCACGTTGCTGCGGTGGGAGTGCTGAGGTCGTCGTCCGGATATTCGGTTGCTGGTTACCAAGGTTTCGGTAATAAAAGCATTGTTTTCTGTAGTTTGAGGGATGTCAGTGGTCAGATGCTCTCGATATGGTAGGTAAGTTCCGTTGACGCATCATAAAAAAGTGATACCATTCGTGAAGAGTCATGGTGACGACCGCGAATGGATTTTTTATGACTTCTTCCAAAGTGGTACCAACTTCGTCGAGCGATGGCGAGAGGACCTGTCGGAGGAAGCCCGATTTCATTTCGACGCAATCTTAAAGGATGCCTCCAAGACTGCCAAGTTTCAGGACTGGGTTGCCTTTAGAAAGTTCCTTAAGGGTAAGGCTGCGGACGAACGCATTTGGGAACTTGAGTTTCGAGCGGATCGACGCCAGTACCGAGTCTTGGGGCAGTTTCGAGGGGAGCGTGTAGCTGTTTTGTTTGCAGGCTGTTACCACAAGCAGAACGTCTACGCCCCTAAAGATGCAATTGAGACGGCCCGCAAGAGGGCTAGGTCGCTGTCCCGGAAGGAGGCTACGCTTGTCGAACGAAAGATCAGACTTGATATCTAGGCTTGTTGGCAATGCCGAGACGCGCAGATCATTTCTGCGTGCGAAGCTCAACGTTAATATTCCGTCGCAGATCCGCGCCCTGCGTCGTAGGCGCGAAATGACCCAGCAGGAACTTGCCGACAAGACGGGTATGAAGCAGTCCCGCGTGTCCGCGATCGAGTCGCCAGGCGCCGTGAATTTCAATTTGGAGACGCTGGTCCGCCTAGCGGCTGCATTCAGAGTGGCTCTTGCGGTACAGTTCGTGCCATTCAGCGAGATGGTTGACCTTGAGAACGAATTTTCTCAGGATCGCTTCGACGTTACGACGATCGATGACGACGCTGCGTTTATCGAGCCCGCAAGATTCTCACGTGCTTCAGATGACCTCGCTCGCTCGGACAGCGGCGACGTTCTCAGGGAGATGATCGAACCGCCGAACGATCGCCTGCGGGTGGTGAGTATTGCCGATGGATGGGAACGGGAGGCTCGGGTTGGGCGAGCGGCAGTTTGGCCACCGTCGGTTGCTGGAGGGGAAAGGAATCTAAATGATCTTGTCCGCAGTGGTACTCGCTAGAGTCCTATTTCATTTGGAAACGGTGGACCTCAACCCGCGTGGAACGGTGTTCTTTCCCGATCTGCTTAAGGGTCTGGTTGAGAAGTTCTGCTTCCAGAAATACCCGCAAACCTTTGAGGAAACCGACGAGAACAAGGGCATAAATTTCTTCGAGGGCACGTTCGGCGGAATCACTGTTGACAAGCTTTCCATTTTTAGCGGGACGTTGGTTCTGGATACGAGCGCCTCCACTTCAAGTTCAGAGGAGATCCTCCATCAGGCGTTGGCTTGGGCCTCCGAGGAATTCGGTATCACTTATCTACCATCAATGGTACGTCGCAGACAGTATCTCAGCGACATTACGTTCAACACTGACGTTCCGATCCTCGAATTCAACGCCGCGGTGGCCAGCCTGCGGTCTAGCCTGAACGCAGAGGTCACTGGGATATTGGGTTACAGCACGTCATATGCTCCGATTCGTTTTGAGGTTGACTTCGACAAGACCGAGCGACCGGTTCCGAGCGCGTCGTTCAGCATTCATCGCAGGGGTGGGGTGCCGTTCGCTGATAACAAGTACTTTTCCGAAGCGCCTCTACCGACCGACGTCCACATTAGGCTTTTGGAGAAGTTCGAGTCGGATTTTGTGGAAGAGATTGCCAGACGGCGAGCGTAGCTGAGTCCCGCGCCATTCCCGTTCTGGAACTTAGCCTCAGCATCCACCGGCCCCCTTCTGCTATAGTGGCGCTTCGGTTGTGATGCGTCCGCGCTGTTAAGGCTGCGGGTGCCCTGCCGAATCGAATATTGCGCAATTTTGCTAGCCTGCAAGGAGCTCGAAGATGGCACGTGGAGTGAACAAAGTTATTCTGGTTGGAAACTTGGGCAAGGACCCTGAAGTGCGCCAGACGCCAAGCGGTGTCTCCGTGGCCAAGTTCAGCTTGGCAACTACTGAACGCGCCAAAGATAAGAGCGGCGAGTGGACGGACAAGACCGAGTGGCACAACCTGATCGCCTTCAATCGCACGGCTGAAATTGCAGGCCAATACCTCAAGAAGGGCCGTACGGTTTACATCGAAGGCAAGATCCAGAACCGCTCGTGGGACGACAAGGAAACCGGCCAGAAAAAGTACATCACCGAAATCCTTGTAAATGATCTGGTGCTGCTGGGCGGCGGACGCGAAGGCGGCGACGAAGGCGGTGGCGGCGGTGGTTACAGCCGCAAGGCTAGCGGAGCGTCATCCTCTGGTGGCGGCGCGAGTTACGACCAGAGCGCGCCGGACGACCTGCCTACGGCCCCCATCACCGATGACGACGTGCCGTTCTAAGCCATGAGGCGAGTACGACCTGCGATTTTGCAGTGCGCTGCAATTCGCGGTGCGCTGCAATTCAATGGTCGGAAAGTGTTGCCGAAGTGGGGGGCGTGGTTTGGCTGCTGTGCGCCCATCATTTTTAAACGCGAAACCGTTTGCAGCAAGCTCCGCCGGACGGTGCCTTCTGCTAAGGTGAAGCTATGACCGACCTTGCCAGTAAGTCTTGCGTTTCGTGCCGTGGCGCTGCTGCCTTGAAGGGCGAAGCTCTCGCTCCGCTTGCCGAGCAGTTGCCGCAGTGGGCTGTGGTGAACGAACACCACCTGAGCCGCGTCTTTCAGTTTCCGGACTTTGTGCAGACGCTTGCGTTTGTAAACAAGGCGGGCGCGGTGGCCGAGCAGCAGGGCCATCATCCTAACATCAACTTTACTTGGGGACGCGCCGAGTTCACCATCTTCACCCACGACGCCGGTCCGACGGGTGGACTGACGGAAAACGACTTCATCCTCGCGGCGAAGATTGACGCAATCGGCTAACCTTGCTGGCGGCGAATTTCGAACAGTAACCAACATGGCTGGGCTGTTAGCTGTCGGCTGCCATCTTGTTATTTTGCGAGGTGCTGGCTCTTTCCTGCCACAGCCGTTGCGCCAGTGCCCACATGGTCAGGGGAATGATCATCATGACGCCGGTGGCGAGAGCCACTTGCCGGGTGGTGGCGCCGTGGTCCAGCGCGTAGCCGGAGATGAAGGCGGTAATCGCGATACTTAACATGCAGAGGCCAAGGTCGGCAGAAAACACTCGCCCGCTGAATTTGTCGTCGGTGGTGAGTTGCAGCAAGGTGGTGGAGAAGACCCAGATAATCGCGCCGCCCATGTGGCCTACGACGATCCATAACACAGCAGTGACAATGCTGTGCGAGAGGCCAATGCAGAAGTAACCTAGCGCTTCTGCGGCAAAGCCAAGAAGAATCATGTGACGCAGGCGTTTCTGGTTCTGGCCCGCCCAAGGTGCCGAAAGCAGTGGCCCGATCAGCGCGCCTAGTCCCCGGGCAAACATCAAAACGCTCATGCCCAGCAGCGCGCTTTGCTCCACACTCAGGTTTACGTTAAGCCCCGCACCCCAGCCGACGCGATGCACTGGATAGTCCTGTCGCCCCATCACCGTGAAGATAACCCAACTGGGCCCGATGCACAGATGGCCGACCTTGACCAGCACCATCGCCACGCGCCGCGCGTCGGCGCGAATGTATGCCCAGCCTTGGCGCATCTCGCCAAAGTTGAAGAAGTCAGCAAAGCGAATGGTTTCGCCGTGGTCGGCGTGTTTCTCAAAGAACTGCATCCGCGAAATTAGAAATGCTGACAGCAGAAACGAGCCTGCATTCACGGCGAAAACGGCGTTGCGCCCCACCAGCGCCGCCACCACGCCTCCCATGGCCGCACCCAGCACTAGGTTCAGCGACCACGTGGTAGACGCCAGTGTATTGGCCACAATAATGTCCTCTGGCTCACAGATGGTGGGTACCACTGCCGTGCGTGCCGGCTCGAAGAATCCCCACATCATCGTTTCCAGCAGCAGCAGCAGATAGGCCAGCCACACCATGCTCGCCGAGCGCACCAGCAGCATTGCCAGCACTACAGCCGCGCGCACTAGGTCGCTGACAATCATTACGGTCTTGCGCGAAAAGCGGTCGTTGATGATGCCGGCAACCGGGCTGATGACAGTTTGTGGCAGCACTTGCACCATCAATGCTAGGGCCACCGACTGTGCCCGCCCGGTGTACTCCAGCAGCAGGCTGTAAATGGTAAGCACATAGAACCAGTCGCCGAGCTCGCTGACGATTTGTGCCAGCCACATGTGCCGGAAGTTGCGGTTGCCCCGCACCAGGCGGAAGTATGCGGCAACGTTTACCCGCTGCGGCTCGGCTGCGGAAAGGTCAGTTGTGGTGGCGTGCGACATGCAGAGGGTTGTTTAAGCTCCTGCTTGAGGATATCGCATGGATGCCTAGGCTGACATCGAGCCGAGGGGGCGCAACAGGTAGAATGAGTTAGCGCCACGTATACCGTGCGCCCCACCACTTATGACTGACCTAGAATTTCGTGACCACGTGGAAAGCGCTCTGGAATCGCTCAAGCGCATTCTGATTGCTGCAGAGGACGACGCCAACATTGAGGTAGAGGACCATGCGGGGGCGCTGCATATTTCGTTTGAAGATCCTCCGGGTAAGTTTATCATCTCGCCCAATGCCGCCGTGCATCAGGTATGGATCTCCGCACTGAGCACCAGCTTCAAGCTTGACTGGGTGAACGGGGAAGAAGATTTTGTGCTTGCCAAGACCGGCGAGAACCTGCTGCCGCTAGTGGAGCGGCTGGTGAATGAGCAGACTGGCGGCAGCATCAAGCTCAGCCGACGCTGATGTGAGGATTTATATGACCATGTAATTGTGCTATGTGATAGCATAATTACATGGTGAACAACATTCAGCGCGACCTCTTCGGACTTCTGCACAAACGGCTGGCACAGTATCCTGCCGTCGTCCTGCTGGGGGCTCGGCAGGTGGGTAAGACCACGCTCGCGCGGGCGTTTGCCGCCAAGTCCGGACGCAAGGCGGTCTACCTCGATCTGGAGCTTCCCTCCGACCGCGCCAAGCTCTCTGACCCGGAGCTTTACTTTGCCCGGCATCACGATCGCCTGATGGTGCTGGACGAGGTGCACCGGGTGCCGCGGCTGTTTGAGACGCTGCGCGGCATTGTGGATCAGCGCCGTCACCAGCACAAGCGGACGGGCCACTTTCTGTTGCTTGGCTCGGCCTCGCTCGACCTTCTGCAGCAGACGTCGGAAACGCTGGCCGGGCGCGTCGCCCTGCTGGAACTGAACCCTTTCTCCGTCGCGGAAGTTGCGGGCAGGGATGGCGAGCCCGACGCACTGGATCGGCTGTGGCTGCGGGGGGGATTCCCCGATAGCTACCTTGCGCCGAGTGAAACCAGCAGCATGAGCTGGCGCATGGACTTCATCCGCACTTACCTGGAGCGCGATGTCCCCATGTTTGGCCCACGCGTGCCGGCTGAACTGCTGCGCCGCTTCTGGCAGATGCTGGCCAACAATCAAGGGCAGATGCTCAACGCGGCGCGGCTGGCGGCGAGCTTGGGCGTGGGCGGGCACACCATCGCCCGCTATCTTGACCTGCTGGTGGATCTGCTGCTGGTGCGGCGGCTACCGCCGTGGTCTGCCAACGCTGGCAAACGGCTGGTCAAGACGCCCAAGGTCTATGTGCGCGATGCTGGCTTGGTCCATGCGCTGTTGGGGATTGACTCGATGGACGCCTTGCTTGGCCATCCCGTCGCGGGATCGAGCTGGGAAGGGTTGATGCTGGAGCATGTGATGGCGGTGATGCCGGCTGCGGCCCGCGCCACCTTCTACCGCACCTCCAACGGCGCGGAACTTGATCTGGTGGTGGAACTGGGGCGAGAGCGCTGGGCGATTGAGGTAAAGCGCTCACTGAACCCCACGCCGACCGCAGGCTTTTTCAACGCCTGTGACGATGTGCAGGCCACTAGGCGCATCGTGGTGTATCCCGGCAGCGAAACCTTTCCCCTGCGTGCAGGGGCTGAAGCCATGCCCTTAACCGCGCTGCTGCGGCGGCTGGACCGCATGGGCCGCTCAGCTCAACTTTGAGCGTAGGTCCGACGCGATTTGGCCGCCGTGGAAGCGCCCGTTCTCAATGAAAATCTCATTAGTGCGCGAGCCTGCCACAATCACACCAGCCACATAAATTCCGGGCACGTTGCTCTCCAGCGTCTGCGGATCGCATACCGGACGCTTTTGCTCCTCCGAAAGCTCCAGCCCCATGCTCCGCAAAAAGTCGTAATCGGGATGGTAGCCGGTGAGCGCAAACACAAAGTCGTTGTGCAGTTCGACCTCGCCGTCCGGGGTTTGAATCACCACCGAATCGGCACGAACCTCTTTCACCTGACTTTTGAAGTAGGCAGGAATCTCACCATTCGCGATGCGGTTTTCTATGTCTGGACGAATCCAATACTTGATATGGTCATGCAGCTTTTCGCCGCGATGCACCAGCGTGACCCGCGCGCCCCGCCGCCACAGCTCTAGCGCGGAAATCGCTGCCGAATTCTTGCCGCCAATCACCAGAACATCGGTGTCGTAGTAAGGATGTGCCTCGTGATAATAGTGTAGAACTTTAGGCAAGGTTTCGCCCGGAATCCCGAGCAGATTTGCGCGGTCATAGTAGCCGGTTGCCAGCACAATCTTCTTCGCGTGGTAGTCATGAATGCGCCCCTGCGCATCGGTCGCGGTCACGCGGAAATCGCCATCGCTGCCATTCACCGCCTCCACTTTCTGATACTGAGCGATGCGAAGCTTGTAGCGCTGTGCGACCTTGCGGTAGTACTCTAGCGCTTCGTCGCGCGTGGGCTTCTGGTTCGCACTGCTGAAGGGGATGTCGCCGATTTCCAGCAGTTCGGGCGTGGTAAAAAACACCATATTCGCCGGATAGTGGAAGAGCGAATTCACCACGCAACCCTTCTCGATCACCAAGGCGCGAAGGCCAGTTTTTTCAATCTCAATCGCGCAGGCCAGCCCGGTAGGTCCCGCGCCAATTATGATGGCGTCCGCCCAATGTTCGGGCCGCGCCTGCGCCTCACGGCAGGACACCAGTTCGGGGGTCTGTTCTATCTGCGTCGCGTCAGCCATAGGTTTCAGTTTAGCAGTGAGGAACGCCAGAGCCGCTGCCCACCGCCCCCATTGCTATACTTTTCTGTTACCTCAATCCTCGCGGGACGCCACGCCCTCCCGCCACAATTCGCCGTCATCAGGAGCCATCATGAGCAACGCCACTCGCACGGAAAAAGATTCGCTCGGCACCCGTGAAATTCCCGCCGAAGTTTACTGGGGCATCCAGACCCTGCGCGCCATGGAGAACTACCCCATCAGCGGAATGCGGGCGCATCCCGCGCTCATCCGCGCCATTGGCATGGTGAAGCGGGCCGCCGCCGAGGCCAACCAGTCGCTCGGCTTGGTGGACGACAAGCGCGCGAAAGCAATTATCGCAGCCGCCACCGAAGTGCACGAGGGTAAGTGGGATACACAGTTTATGGTGGACGTCTTTCAGGCGGGCGCGGGCGTCAGCTTCCATATGAACTCGAATGAGGTGATTGCCAACCGCGCCACCGAAATCTTGGGTGGCAAGCTGGGCGACTATTTGATTGTGCATCCCAACGACCACGTGAACTACGGCCAGTCTACCAACGACGTTTTCCCGACTTCCATGCGCGTGGCCACGCTGCTGAATCTAGAAGGGCTGTACCCGGTAATGGAAGGCCTAGTCACCGCGCTCGACGCCAAAGGTAAAGAGTTCCACGACATCATGAAGTCGGGCCGCACCCACATGCAGGATGCCGTGCCCATGCGTCTGGGGCAGGAGTTTGCCGCCTACGCCGGTGCCATCCGCCGGTCGCTGGCCGATATTCGCAACGCCAGCGAATCGTTGCGCGAACTGGGCCTGGGCGGCTCCGCAGTAGGCACTGGCATTAACACGCACCCGGACTATCGGGCCAAGGCGGTGGCGAACCTCGCCCGCATCAGCGGTCTGCCGCTTACGCCAGTAGATGATATGCGGTACGCGATGCAGAGTAACTTCTGCATGGCGCGCATTAGTGGCGCGCTGCGTAACTTGGCGCTGGAAGTGATTCGCATCTCTACCGACCTGCGACTGTTATCTTCGGGGCCGAATACGGGGTTCGCTGAAATCTATCTACCCGCGCTGCAGCCGGGGTCCTCTATCATGCCGGGTAAAATCAATCCTGTGATTCCTGAGCTAGCTGCTATGGTGTCGTTTCAAGTAATTGGCAACGACCAAGCCGTTGCCCTTGCAGTGCAAGCGGGCCAGTTAGAACTTAATGTGATGATGCCGACCATGACTTATAGCGTGTTGCAGTCTATTACCATCATGGGTAATATGCTGCGCCAGTTCACCGATAAGTGCGTCGCCGGAATCACCGCCAATAGCGCTCGCTGCGACTTTTACGCGCAGAGCACAGTGAGCCTGGCCACCGCGCTTAACCCCTACATCGGCTACGCCAAGGCGGCAGAGATTGTAAAGGAAAGCGTGGCCACCGGCGATAGCATCATCAAGATCGCCCGGGCAAAGAATTTGCTCAGCGAACAGGAAATCGCCGAGATTCTCGACCCGGCGAGCATGACCGAACCCCAGTACCCCAAGGAAGCCGCGAAGCGGCGGGAAGAGATTACGGGGCAGTAAGAGGGGGAAATGACGTGCATTTTGTGCGGTCATGTACGGAGGTGTATCCATGAGATTGCCCTTTGTTCTGTTCATTCTGCTCGCTATGGTCGCCTGTAGTAGTGGAACTCCGTCAAGAGAGTTCATGGAGACTGCCAGAGACGCGAGTGATGCTGTTGAGGTAATGCACAGAGGCTGGGAACGGTCGGACGAGCCTGTCTATCAGGCCGGACGAGTTAGAGCAGCGTTTTTGCTAGAAAAGCTTTGGCGCCTCCAAAGCCAAGGTAGGGAAACTAATATTTACTTTGCTATCAGCGATTTCAGCAATCACGTGGAAGGCTGTTGGACAACTGATCTGAAGAAGGAACCCAATGAAGACTGCAACGCGATTGCCGATGCTCGGTTTGAGAAAGAAATGTTGCAATCAGTAATGTCCGAAGGCAAAGCTAGTGTAATCAGTAAACCATTGAAGGCTAAATGATTGATTTGCGGTCGAAGTATGTGGACGCCAAGTACGGTAGAGCGGGGCTTCTAGCCCCGCGTTGTGTGTTCAAGAGTAAGTTGGGC
>JANXUR010000047.1 GCA_025356095.1 Acidobacteriaceae bacterium
CGGTCGTGCGGCACGGCCAGCCCGCCACATCTATCCCCGAGCCGACGCCTGCGTAATGGTTGTACATTTTCAGACGCCCATCCGTCGTATCCGACCAAAGGATGTCGGCCCCTGTAGGCGCGCTGGGCGCGCTGCCGGCAGTCATGGTGATCCCGTTGACGGTGCCAGTTCCCGTGGTGTTAACGGTCACTTGCGCCACCAAAGACCCACTAACAAAGGCCAGCAGGGTTCCTGCAACAAACCGAACTGCGAAATGAGCTTGGTGGTAGAAATCGATCAGTCGAACTGCGGGGGGGGGGGGCACAATGAGGTGTTCGCACGAATATCCTCCAGACCTTAGGCTTGGCTCACCCGATTCTTCGAGCCCCTAGGGACGTTGGTCTGCGATGAAGAATCGCTTGCCCATAGTACATCACGGCTGGAAAAGCTGGTCAATGGCCCTTCGGTGCCATGAATCAAGAAATGTGCAAATCCTTTACAATCAATCGAGGAGAAACAACATGTCCGCACCAAGCCGCCGTCCTGAGATTCGCCGTCGCCGCACCCGCGACGCCAAAATGCAAAAGCTGCGCAAGACCTACGTGAAGGCCAATGCCGCCGACAAAGCGAAGATCGTAGCCAAGCTCTACAAGATGACGCCGCAGATGTCGGTGGCCGATTTTGAAGCTACGAACACAGCCCGCGCTACCGCGTAGGTGTTCTAGAATGGGGCTGCTCGCAGGGGCGCCATCATGCTGCCTTGATGCTTCACTTAGTGGGCGTCTAGAATTTGTGAGCTGGTGTTGCGTGCAGGAGTGCCTGTGAAGCTTCCCCCGATCCCTCACGAAATTCACTTCGCAAACGTCTCGCTGGGAGCTTCGGCTTCCGGCGTAGCAGGGTTTTATCCTAAAGCCGACGCAAACGTCACCATGACGTTGGCAAGCGACACGCCATCGCTGTTTCAGATCCTTCAGGTTGAAACGGAAGCTGCGGTGCTGGAGCCAGATGGCCCGCACGGCTCGGTGATGACACTGGAGCCGGTGGAAACCATTGCCGGCCCCGGCCCGATTTCCGTATCCGGCGATGAGGCCTTGATGGTCTCAGTGAGCTTTACCTGCCCCGCCGATACGCAGCAGAGCCAGTTCTTTGCCCGGGTGGTTGCGGATGGTCCGGGCCTTCCTGCCCCCGTCTCCATTCTGGTTTCCGCCAACGTGTTCTTGGGCGGCCTGAGTGTAGCTAGTCTTAATGCCCCGGCCTTTCTGCCGGGACAAACCCAAGACCTCTCGTTTCGTTTCAGCTCGTCTTTTCCGCATGACGTAGGGTTTGTTTTCGCGCTCGACTCCACTTCAGATGCCAGCTTCACGGCACCCAGTCTTACGTGGACGCTGGGCTCTGGCGCGTCGGTTGACCAGCCAGTCTCGGTGACGTGTCCGCTGGGAACACCGGAGGGTTTACACAGCCTCATCTTCCGCATGAAGGCAGCGGATGGCTCGCGCGAGTATGGTTCTGTGCAGGTGGCGCTGCTCGTGACCCGCATGGTGCACGTCTATCCGAGCTTGCCGCCCGCATTTTCGGTAAACCAAGGCGATTCGTTCCGCTGTGCGCTGCGCGTGACTATCAGCGGCAGTCCGGCGCAGTTCTTGATTACGCCCGGTGCCGCGCCCGCGGGCCTTAGCATCACGCCTTGGCAGCAAAGCTTTACTGTGGATCGCGCCGTGTTTCTGGGGTATGAATTTGAGATTGCGCAGAATGCGCCGCTGGGGCCTATGGCTCCGGTGCATCTTTTCTGGACGGCGCGCGAGCCGGAGATCAACGGCGACATGGTGTTCCAGATTGATGTGGCGCAAGACGTAGCCAATTTTGTGCTGCCCGCGCCCATTTCGCAGAACAGCCAGTCGGGCAGCAATCCGCAGCCTCTGGTGTGCGATCAGGCCATGCTCAGTTGCCAACCCGACGGCAACTGGACGTTTACTGCTCACCTAAGCAACATGGAAACTATGTCGGATGTGAGCTTTCTGTTCGAAGGCAAACTCGATTTTGTGGACGGACAGGGTAGGCAGTTTGGCGACACCATTGACGGCGCCCTGAGTGCTGCGGGCGATGGCGCTGCGTCGAAGGCAGGTTTGCGCATTCTCGGCTACCCCGCTGCAGGAACCTACGTTCGTCGTGGGTTCTACGCCCCGTTTACCGAGCCAGCTTTCTGGCAGAGAGTAAAGACCTCCACCATAAGCTGGCGTATGCAGCCGGCATGGTCAGAGCCTATGGGTGGCAACATACCCGACCCTCCCGATGTGCCTGACCCGCCTGCACCGACCTTCGGCTCCACGGGCCAACCTTAGCCTGATTGGCGGAAAATGCAGGGTGGCAACTGAGCCGCAATCGAGCGGTACTAGAGGGAGATACTCTGGGGAATGAAAGTCCCCCAGCCGAGCCCGGCAGTTGGAGAGGAGGGGTAGGAGCAGCAGGGCCCGTATGTATGTCTACTAACGCCTACTCCCCACTTTGTAACAGCAGTTTCGTGACGATGCCGGTCCAGCCCGTCTGGTGGCTTGCGCCCAATCCTTCCCCGGTATCACCGTGAAAGTATTCGTAAAACAGAACCAGATCCTGCCACGCCGGGTCGTCGGCGTAGAGGCTGGATGAACCATGCGCGGGTCGCCGCCCATTGGCATCCTTCAAAAACAGACGAGACAGCCTGCGCGAAAGCTCTTTCGCCACCTCCCACAGGTTCATCATGGTGCCAGACCCAGTGGGGAATTCCACCTGAAAATCATCGCCAAGGTAGTAGTGAAACTTCTGTAAAGACTCAATCAGCAGGTAGTTAACCGGAAACCAGACGGGCCCACGCCAATTGGAGTTGCCCCCGAACAGTCCCGTGGTGGACTCGGCCGGGTCATACGCGATGCGATATTCAGCGCCATCCACCTGAAGCGAGTAGGGGTCATCTTTGTGGCGGCGCGACAAGGCCCGTATGCCATGCGGTGAGAGGAATTCGGCCTCGTCGAGCATGATCTTCAGCACCCGGCGAAGCTGGTCCGGCCGCACTACGGAGAGCAACCTGCGTTCGCCCGCCCCGCCCACATCCATCGCCGCAATGTTGCCCGTGAGGTCAGGACGATTGTCGAGAAACCACTGCATGCGGCGCTTAAAGCCGGGCATCCGGTCGAGGAAGGATGACTCCATCGTTTCCACGGCAAACAGCGGAATCAGCCCAACGATGGAGCGGATCCGCAGTGCATGATGCGAACCATCAGAAAACTTGAGCACATCATAAAAGAAGCCGTCTTCTTCATTCCATAGGCCCACTCCGTCATTGCCGCGATGGTTCATGGCGTTGGCGATGTAGAGGAAATGCTCCCAGAATTTACTGGCAACATCTTCGTAGGCAGTGTTCTCCCGCGCCAGTTCCAGTGCAATGGCCCCGAGATTGAGCGTGTACATTGCCATCCAACTGGTGCCGTCGGATTGCTCCAGATAGCCGCCTGTTGGCAGCGGTTGGCTGCGGTCGAAGATGCCAACGTTGTCGAGCCCGAGGAAGCCGCCTTGGAAGATGTTGTTATCTTCGGCATCTTTTCGGTTCACCCACCAAGTAAAGTTGAGCAGCAGCTTGTGGAAGACGCGTTCGAGAAATTGCAGATCGCCCTTGCCGCCCCGCCGCTTCTTCTCGATCCGATAGACGCGCAACGCTGCCCAGGCGTGGACAGGAGGGTTCACGTCGCCAAAGGCCCATTCATAGGCAGGAAGCTGCCCGTTGGGGTGCATGTACCACTCGCGCAACAGCAGAATCAGTTGTTCCTTGGCGAATTCGGAATCCACCAGTGCCAGGGGGATGCAATGGAAAGCAAGATCCCATGCCGCATACCAGGGGTACTCCCACTTATCCGGCATGGAAATCACGTCTGCGTTGAACACGTGCTGCCACTGCGAGTTGCGGCCATGCAGGCGCTCGGCTGGGGGCGGGGGCTGGCCGGGGTCACCTTCCAGCCACTGCTTTACTACATAGTGATAAAACTGCTTGGACCACATCATGCCAGCGAAGCCCTGCCGCATCACATTCTTGGCGTCATCAGAAAGAGTTCTGGGAATCACATTGCCGTAAAACTCGTCGGCCTCAGCGTGGCGCTGGTTGAAGTCGCGATTGAAGCTGTCGTCGAAGGGGCGCGAGGAGATACCCGATCGGTAGTCCACATTGGTGAGGCGCAGGCGCACCTCGGCCGTCTCGCCGGGAGCGAGGGTGAAGCTGTAGTGCGCCGCCGCCTTCGTGCCGCGCATCTCGGGATTCACTGCCCCTGCGTGGCCATGAATCACTGCTTCGTGAAAGGCGTCTTTCACATACGGCTGACGATTCGCAGAGCTGAAGATGCGCTGGCTGTTGGTTTCATTCTCAGTAAACAGCATGGAGGGTGCACCTTCGCAATGCAGCCAACGCTTGCCGTAGTAGGGATGGGAAAGTTCCACCACAGGGTTCGCACCATTTTCTTCGCCTTGCTCCAGATGCAGCTCAGGTTTGGCCGTCGTCTCTGCGGGACGTTCCTCCCAAGTCCACGTGTTGCGAAACCAGACGCTGGGCAGCAGGTGAAAGGGCGAAGGCTCCGTGCCGTGGTTGGTGACCCGCACCCGGATCATGATGTCTTCTGACTGCACCTTGGCGTATTCAATCGCCACGTCGCAGTAGCGACCCTCCTGAAAGCAGCCGGTATCTGTCAACTCAAACTCGCGGTCTTGCTTGCCGCGCCGCCGATTCTCCTCCACCAGCCATCCATAGGGATACTCGTGCGGATACTTGTACAGGAACTTCATGTAGGAGTGTGTGGGCGTGGAGTCAAGGTAGTAGTAACACTCCTTCACGTCTTCGCCGTGATTGCCTTCGTTGCCAGTGAGGCCAAAGAGGCGTTCCTTTAGAATCGGGTCGCGCCCGTTCCACAATGCCAGAGCGAAGCAAATGTATTGGTGACGGTCGCAGATGCCGCCGAGGCCATCTTCATTCCAGCGGTAGGCACGCGAGCGAGCGTGGTCGTGGGGTAGGTACTCCCACGCAGTGCCGCCGGGGCTGTAGTCTTCGCGCACGGTGCCCCAGGCGCGTTCGGCAAGGTAGGGGCCCCAGCGCTTCCAATTGACTTCGCGGCTATCAGATTGCTCAAGGCGGATTTGCTCTTGCGTCATTGTTTGGCGTGTCCCTATTTGTGGGTAAAGTGCTGTGCTAACTCTGTTTAAGCTCTGCTATGTGATGCGGCATGGCGGCGAACGTTACCAAAATACTGGGCTGCCGGGCAGCGCAAGGCAGCGGCATTATTTCGAGTGCTGCTTGCGCGCCGTTTCTTTATAAACCTCGATGGTCCGACGCACGGAAGTTTCCCAAGAGAACTTCCGCACCTGCAGGTATCCGGCCTGCTTTAGGCGCTCTCGCGTGGGGCGGTCGAGCAAAGCCTTCTGCATGGCGCGCATCACCTCAAACACATTTTCCGGATTCACTAGCAAAGCTGCCGGGCCTACAACCTCAGGTAAGGCAGTAAAGTTGGAGGCGACTACCGGAGTGCCGTGCGCCATGGCTTCCAACGGTGGCAGTCCAAAGCCTTCATACAGCGATGGGAAGACAAACAGCTTGGCCGCATCGTAGAAGACGCGTAAGACTTCAATCGGCACAAATCCAAGAAAGCGCACATCCTGTTGCATGCGGCTGCGTACTACTGTGCGCCGCAAGTCAGGATGGCGGGACAGTTCATCGCCCACGATGAGAAGCTTCAAATCCAGTAGCTGGCCCTCTGGATTGATTTCCGGACGCCGCAACTCAGCCTTGAGCGCAGAGAAAGCTTCGATGATGCGGGCGACATTCTTGTGCGGGCTGATGCGACCGGTGTACAGCACAAAGGGGTAGTTCACTTGATAGCGATCCACAATCGCCTGCCGTTCCTCGTCTGAGGCGTGGCCGAGTAGAAAGCGGTCGTCAATCGCATTGTGTACGACCTCGATCCGGCGCTCGCGAACCCCGAACACGCGAGTTACCTCGCGGCGTGTGAATTCGGAGACAGCCAGGATCTTTGCCGCGCGCGCCAGCGTGCCTTGCGCCAGTCGGTAGCGCAGCCAGCGATCCCAAGGACGTCGCAAACGGTCTTCGTGCATGTGCTCCAGCAGATCGTGCACGGTCATGATGTAAGGGCAGGGCAGCAGGCGGGGAATTCGAAACAGATGCGGCACGTGGACAAGGTCACATTCCAACCGCTGCACAATCTGGCGGAACTCAAGGATGCTGCGAAAGGTGTTGCCCTTGCGGGAGTAGTTAACGATGTGGAAGTTGCCGGGCAGCGGGCCGAGCATCCGCAGTTTCTCGGAATTGCCAACCACGATGTAGCGGGTGTCGCGGTCCAGTCGCGCCAGGTTGCCAATCAAATTGCGCGTGTACGTGCCAACGCCGAAGTCTCCAATACGCCGGGCGTCTATGGCAACCTTCACGAGAGAAGTATAAATGGAGGCGCCCTGCAGACTGCGAAAACCGCACAAAATAGGAACGGGACGGCCAAGGTAAAGTGCCGTCCCGAACAGACCTGAGGGCGCCGCTAGCAAACCAGCTTACACGGGCACGGACGATGACTGCCGGCGCCACGCATACAGCGGAAACGCCTCACACAGGGCTAGTACTTCGGCACGCACCTTAGCCAATGCGCCAGCGTCATTGCGATTATTCAGCGCGCGGCTAATCCACTGACCCACTAGCTTCATTTCCGGTTCTTTCATGCCCCGCGTAGTCAGGGCCGGGGTGCCAATGCGAATGCCGCTCGGCTTCATTGGTGGATTCAGGTCAAAGGGAATCGCATTCTTGTTTACGGTGATGCCCGCCTCTCCCAACGCCTTTTCTGCCTCGCTACCCAACATGCCCTTGGCGAAAACATCCACCAGAATCACATGGGTATCGGTACCACCGGATATGATGCGGTAGCCTTCTTCGGCCATGGTGGTGGCTAGGACTTTTGCGTTGGCCACCACTTGCGCTGCGTACTCGCGGAAGCTGGGCTGCAACGCTTCGCGATAGCAGATGGCTTTGGCTGCCATAATGTGCACCAGCGGACCGCCTTGAATGCCGGGGAAGATGTTCTTATCAATCGCAGCGGCAAACTCCGAGCGGCTAAGAATCATGCCCGAGCGCGGCCCGCGCAAAGTTTTGTGCGTGGTGGAAGTAACAATGTGCGCATGTGGCACGGGCGACGGGTGCGCATGGCCCGCGACCAGCCCGGAGAAGTGTGCCATATCCACGAGAAAAATCGCGCCGACCTTGTCGGCGATCGCCCTCATGCGGGGAAAGTCGAAGACGCGGGGATAGGCGCTGCCGCCACCGATCAGCATTTTCGGGCAAGCCTCAAGCACGATCTTTTCCAGCTCGTCGTAGTCCACGGTCTCGGTCTCGCGGGTCACACCGTAGGGGACAATCTTGTAGGTCTTGCCTGAAAAATTCAGGGGATGCCCGTGCGTCAAGTGGCCACCATGCGCCAGATTCAAGCCAACAATGGTATCGCCGGGCGTCAACACAGCGTTGAATGCACCCATGTTCGCCTGCGAGCCAGCGTGGGGCTGCACATTGGCGTGCTCGGCGCCAAACAGTTCCTTGGCGCGATCGCGCGCAAGATTCTCCACCACATCGGTAAACTCGCACCCGCCATAGTAGCGTTTGCCGGGATAGCCTTCCGCATACTTGTTGGTAAAGACCGAGCCTGCCGCTTCCAGCACAGCTTCGCTGACGAAGTTTTCTGAGGCGATCAGTTCCAGCCCTTCATGCTGGCGGTCAGCTTCATGCTGGATGGCTTGCGCCACTTCCGGATCAACCTCGGCGATAGAGCTGGACATGGGATTCGACGGCATAGCGGTGTTGTTCCCCTTTCGAAAGTGCTTGGACGAGCGGTGACAATTTGCTCTGCTCCGCAGTGATGCGCCTTTCATTCTACATTTGCCGGTGCGTCGTCTGGCGGCGGGTGCGGGGTTTGTTGAGGTCGCACTGCGGTCATGCCGCGAGTTCCCGAAAGGCATTCCGCAAAAAAGTGACCAGATGCCAGCCGTCCAGATATTTGAACGGCGACTCGCCGGTGGTGTAGTGGCCGCAGGGCAGCACTACGGTCTTTGAATTGACACCGCGCACGGCGAACTCTGCCACCACCTGCTGCGAAAGATCGGGTGGGAACGTCAAGTCGTACCGCGCATAGAGCGTGAGCGAGCGGCGTTGCGGAAAGCGTGCGTAGTGGTCGAAGTAGGCCATGGGCGAAATGCACATCCACAGCGGACGTAATCGGTCGAGCGTGATTACCGGCTCCAGCCCTTCGCGAATATGCCGCGTGGATTGGCCTCGCCACACGACATCCGCAAAATAGCTGGAAGCATGGTTGAATGCGACCGCGCGCAGACGCGGCTCGTGCGCGGCAGCAAGAAAGGCCACGGCTGACCCCAGGCTTGTGCCCAGAATGCCAAACTCGCTGTAACCTTGCGCTTCCAGCCAGTCAACGCAACTCCGCACGTCGCACACGCCCTGCCGCGCCGCAGTGATAGTGCGACCGATGTTGGCGGAAACCGCGTAGTCGGCGCGACTAATTTCGGGCGGCATACGCGCATCGTGATACGGCAGACTTAGGCGCAACGCGGCGATGCCCAGTTTGTTCAGCAGAGAACACAATCCGTTGTAGGCAATGCCGTCGGCATTCCAGTGCGGTAACACGATCACCGCACGCTTGCGCGGCACAGCCGCTGGTGCAGGGAACCAGCGCGCATTCACACGATTATTTTCCGAATGTGGCGTGATGACCGAGGAGGTAAAGCGCAGAAAATCTGCCGTCTGCCCCTGCACCTGCGCTTCCAACTTCGGGTCGGGCACCTCGCGGGTACTGTAAACCTGGACTGCACGATGTTCGAGGGTAAAGTCGGTTGGGGTCGGTGCGGCGAAGAAGGCATCGCTGGTGGCGATGATGTGCTCACTGGTGGCGCGGAGAATATTTTCTGAATCAGCAGATGCAGCAGCGTCGCCGATGGCGGTCCATCCACCCAGCCACTCGGCGCCCCACTCCATCGGCCGCACCACGCGGTTGTTGTCCACCGAAGTGAGGCGGGTTTCCCAGTCGTACATCCATTGTTTGTACCAGCGCGAAAACATGCTACTACCAATTTAAATGACGGCGGGAAGTGCGGGCGAACGAGCAGCAGGATGCACGCAGAGATGCCGCCGTTTACGATGCGCTGGCTCCGATGCGCCACTTACGAAACATACTTGCGGGGAACACGTTTCGAGATGCTGCACAGAATTTCATACAGCGCGGTAGAACCCCAAGCCGCATGATCCAGCGGGGTCACACTTCGCGATTTTCCCTGCGAGCCTTCGCAGCCGATCAGCCGTACTTCATCGCCCACTTCCGCGTCCGGAATCTGGGTAACATCTACTGCGGTCAAATCCATCGAAACCAAGCCGAGAATCGGCGCATACTCACCGCGCACCAGAAAGCGCCCGCGATTCGAGATGGCACGGTGCAGCCCATCCGCATAGCCCACCGGCACCACCGCCACCCGCGTGGTGTGCTTGGTCACGTAGGTGCCGCCGTAGCCAACGGCGCGCCCTGCTGGCACTTCGCGCAAGGAGATGATGCGCGTCTTCCACTCCAGTGCGGGCCGCAGCTCGGGCAAAGTCACAGTCGCAGACCCGCCGCTTGCACTCGAAAGCGGTGGAAAATATCCGTAAAGCGCGATGCCGGGGCGAACCATGTCGCGCCATGATCCCGGCTCCGACGCGACTGCTCCGCTGTTGGCCGCGTGATAGTAGCGCGGCGTAAATCCATACGAGGCAATTTGCTGGGGCACGTGCGCGAACTGCGCGAGTTGGGCTGCCACGCTGGCCGCACCCACCACCTCCGATGACGCCAGATGAGTGAACACACCTTCGAGTGCAAGATTGCTGGCGTCGCGCAACAGGCCGCAGAGCATGGGTACATCCGCGAGATCCGCACCCAGCCGCGTCATGCCGGTATCAATCTTCAAGTGCACTGGCTGCTGCACACGGAACTTCCCGGCTGCCGCTTGCAGAGCAGCGATGTGCCACGGCTCCCACACCGTGGGCGTGAGCTGCTGCTGCACTACATCTTCGGCTTCGCCGCGCCAAAAGCCGCTGAGCAACAGAATGCGAGCAGTGATCCCGCCCCTGCGCAGCGCCACGCCCTCGTCAGGCGAAGTGACGCCAAACCACGCCGCGCCGGCCTGCTCCAGAGCGCGGGCACACTCCACCGCGCCGTGGCCGTAGGCATCCGCCTTCACCACCGCACAGATGGCGACCTTGAAGCCGACGTGTTCTTGAATTGTGCGGAAGTTATGGCGCAAAGCGCCGAGCGAGACTTCCGCCCAAACTGGACGTGAGTTCATGAAAGATAGGGCGCAAGTGCGGCGCGCCGACTCTCGATTATAGCGGCGGGCGCGAGGCGCGGGGATTTGCAGGTCTGCTCCCCCTGCCCCGCCTCGCTCACTGCGCCTGCGCTCTACCGCCCTAACTCTCTAGCGCGCTAACGTGAAGTGCACTACTACGGTTGTTTCCACTTCCACCGGCTCGCCATTCAGCAGATGCGGCCGATACCGCCACTGCTTTACTGCCGCCAAGGCCGCTGCCGCAAGCATGGGATGGCCGCTCATCAGGCGCAGGTTCTGAATGGAACCGTCCCGCCCGATGATGGCCTCCAGCCTGACTTCGCCTTCCGTCCGCGTGGCGATGGCGAGCGAAGGATACGTGGGCTGCACCTTTTGAATCAGATAGCCGGGGCTGACCTCCGAGACATGGATGCGGGTGGGGGCTACCGGTTTCGGCTTCTCCAGCGTTACCGGGGGTGGCGGGCCGCCAAGGGGCAGTGGAATGCCTTGCGTCGGGCTAGAGCCGCAATAGGGCGGACAGGCAGTGGCGTCGGGCTGGTCGGCCGTAGCATCGGCAGGCCCAGCCACGACGGGATGAGCCGAGAAATGCGGTGAGTAGCGAAATTCGTTGGCAGCGCCAGTGTGCCGCGCACTGCTCAGTTCCACAGGTGGCCGCGGCATCGGGACGCCAGCAAACAAAAGCGGTGCGGCCATCGGCTGCAACATCTCGATGGCTCCGGGGTGAAACAGTGGAACGGCGATGAGCAGAAGCAGCAAAGCCGTTTGCAACCCAAAACTGGCGATTGCGGAATACGGCTTCCGCGCCGAAGCGTGCGTGCTTCCCAGCAAAGATTGATCGAACATTTCATTCTCCGTCGTGCGAAACGCAGGCCTGCTATAGCACTCAGACACCGGGACGAAGAGAAATGGGCGCAAGAATGCGCAGAGGAATCCAAAAGAAAAGAGCCGCGCGAGATGCACGGCTCTTTCATGTTTTTTGGGAACTATTCCGGTGTTCGCGGTGTCGCGAAACCCAGCTACTTCTTGGGACTGGTACCAGCCGGCTTCGGAGCGGCAGGCTTGGCTGCTGCCGGAGGCTTGGCACCCGCAGGCGCTGCCTGTGCCGGTACGCCACTCACCGTGTTGTACTGTTCCACAATCTGGGGGGTGATGTTGGTGGTAGCCGGAGCCCAAAGCACGGGGCTGTTCTGGCCAGAAACATCCAGAACCACCGAGTAGCCATTGGCTTCGCCATATTTGTTGACGACTTCCAGCATCTTGCTGCCAATCTTGTTGGCCAGTTCGCCCTGCTGCTGTTGGTAGTCAGCGCTGGCATCTTCGGCGGTGCGCTGCAGGCTCTTCTTTTTGTCGGCAATCTCTTTCACCAGCTTGGCGCGAGCTTCGTCGTTCAGCTTGTCGCCTTGGGTGTCGAGCTGCTTTTGCAGGCCTTCAACCTCGTCGGTGCCGCGCTTGATCTCGTCGCGCTTGGGGTCAAACTTCTTTTGCAGCGCGCCAAAGTCGCGCTGACCTTCGTTGCAGGCCACAATAGCGTCCTGCATGTTGATGATGCCGATTTTGGCGGGGCCCGCCGTGGTGGCTGCGCCGGCGGCCTGAGCCCAGGCGGACGAACACAGAAGAGCAACAGCGGTCAAGGTTGCGCGCACAAATTTGCCAGTCATGGATTACCTGGGCTCCTTAGGAGAAACGGTAACGGATGAATCTCGATTGCGGGAACTTCGTCCCCGCAGCTCCACGCGACTTACGCGCAAAGCCACCCTAACGGGGTCATTCTCAGGGTGCGGAGCCTTCATTATAAGCTCCGCCCTTTACAGCGTCAAACGTACCGCATCCCCCACGCCCGGTTAGAAGGTGGTGGCCACGGAGAAGCGGAAGGTGTGCAAAGGCTCCCGCAGCAGTGCCTGTGGCGCCAGTGCCGACTTGAACTGCTCAAAAGTATAGTCACCCGCCGCGCCTGCCGGAAAATAAGACCGATCAAACAGCGCTGGCACGTTATAGCGCTCATTCAGCCGCAGCGGGTTATACGCGTAATACACCCGGAATGGCGCATTGATGATGGGCAACTGCACCTGCAGCTCCAAACCAGTGGACATGCGCGGCTTGAAGTTTGTGCCCGGCACCAGTTGCAGATCCTGCTTGAAGCCGATAGTGCTGCCGGCGATGCCGCCCACGCAGTTGAGCGCATTATCACGGGCAGGGCAGCCAAAGACGGCGGTGGTGATGTCGTCAAACTGGCCCTGCGCGATCTTCAATTGCGAGGTGCGGACGATGCCATTGAAGCCGAAGTCCACAAATGGGGCCAGCACTACCGGGCCAGCGATGCCGATGCGGTACTCGGTGTTGCTGATGAAGCTGGTGTCACCGCCCGCGAAGATCACGCGCTGTACCGGCAAGTTGATGGTGTAACCGCCGCGCGTGGGGTGGCTGGGATCGAGCGGCACGGCGCTGCCATCAGGGTTTGTCAAAGTTGCGACCGCGCGGTCGGGCAACAATGCATAGGGCGTAACCGACCGTGTGTCGAAGCCGCGCAAGTCGTTCTCCCCGCCCAAATAGAAGCGCTCAAACGGCGGTGCGGCCAGTCCATTGAACCCGCTCAGGAACGAGCCTTGCAAGTTAAAGCCCAAGGCGTTCTTCTTTAGCGGGACCCAATGCTTGTACTGCACAATCGGCCGGAAGTAGTTGACGTTGCCGCCGATGCCCGCGAATTCGCCAGCAAAATAAACGCTGGTGCCCTTATGGGGATGCGCCGGATTATCAATGGTGGAGAATGAGAAATTCGGAATCACCTTACTGGTGTTCACGCCGGTTAGCGAGTTTGGACCCGAAATACCGCGGAAGTTCAACAGTTCGAAGTACCGCTTGGAAGCGTTGGTGAAGGCAGTGGTCGAAGACGTGTCGTAGGAGTAAGTAATGCCAATCCGCTTAAGTGACCGCCGCAGAGGATAGCTCAATGACGTGGTAAAGCCCGTACTGGCTTGGGTGAAGTTTTGCAGTTGCTGCAAAACATCTTGTGAGATGTTGAGCTGCCGTCCAGCCTGAATCGAGGAGTTCTTGGCCTGGTCAAAGGTATAGCGGCGAGTAAAGACCGTCGCGCCCAACTGCAAAGGCTTGTCACGCAGATAAGGCTCAGTGAATCCAAACAACAAGTTACGCTGACGGTTGCCCAACTGCGCCTGAATGCTCAGAGTTTCGCCTAGACCCAAAAAGTTGTTGGTCTCATAGCTCACGCCCACAAACGCACCCGAAAGCCCGCTGACCCCGCCCTGCAGGCTGATGCTGTTTTTGCCTTTTTCATGCAGCTTCAGGGTCAAATCTACAAGGCCATTTTTTTCATCCAAACGGCGATCGGTAATGTTCGGATCGTCTGGCTTGAGCGCTTCAAAATACTGCAACTGGTTCAAGCGCAGCAAACTGTACTCCCACAAGCGGGAGTTGTAGACGTTGCCTTCTTCCAGCACCACTTCGCGGCGTATCACTTTGTCACGCGTGGTGGTGTTGCCCTGGAATTCGATGCGGCGTACATAGAACTGCTTGCCTTCGTCCAGGTCAATGTTTAGGTCAATGGTCTTCTTTTCATCGTCGGGAACGGTGTCTGGAATCGGCGTGAAGTTGATGTAGCCCAGTTCGCCGTAGGCTTTGCGTAGATTTTCCAAGCCCTTGCGGACGGCTTCGGCATTAAACCAGTCGCCATCTTTCATGCCAAAAAAGTTGCGCAGAGCCGCGGTGTTAGAAACCGCCTTGTTGCCCTTGAAGGTGATCTTGCCCAAGCGATAACGTTCGCCTTCTTCCACCGGTACGGTGATATCCACCGCCTTGCCCTGCTTTACAAACAACAGCGCATTCGAGCCAGTATCCACCATCTTGGTCTTGGGGTCGCCAACCAGAGCCTTGAAGTAGCCGCGCTTCTGATATTCGAAGCGGACGCGCTCGGCATCTTCTTCCAGCTTGGAAGAGTCGAACGTCTTGGCAAAAAGATTTTCCAGAAAGATCGAGTTGGGAATGCCGATAGGCTTGGAGTTCTTCATCGAAGCCCGCAGGGTGCGGCTATTGATGCTCTTATTGCCCTCAAACTTGATGTTGCCAACCTTCACCTTGGGGCCTTCTTTAATGTTGAAGGTGACGCCTACAGCGGCTGGCGGAATCTTGCGAATCTCTGTACGGATCACTGCAAACTGGCGTCCGTGCTCAGAAAGCAGCTCCTTCAGCGCGACTTCTGCCTTCTTTACTTTGGTTGGGTCGTACTGGCTTTCTTGTGAGACTCCGACCTTGCGAAGCTTAAAGCGATCCAGCACATCAGACGTGGTGACCGAATTCAGGCCAACGTAGGTGATTTCGCGGATGGTGGGACGCTCGGTCACGTAGATATGCAGCCGCCACCCCTTCGCTGTCTGTTCCCGCTCAAATCGCACATCTTCAAAATAGCCAGTGTTCCACAGCGAGTTGAAGTCGCGTTCCAAGCCTTGGGCGTCGTAGGTATCGCCGGGCCGGGTAAACACGCGAGCCTTGATGGTGTCTTGCGGAATGCGGCGGTTGCCGTGCACCGAAATCTCCGTCAGTACGTCCTGCTGCCCGTAGGCCAGCGTAGCGGCGGCGAAAACCCACAACACCAGCAGCAGGTGCAGGCTGCGCCGGGACTTGGAGGGGGTGCGGGGGTGTGGCCGACACTCCGTCAGCCCAGAAATCGGGGGGACGGACTGCGGACGCACAGGAATTTCCTGATGACTGCGAATGACGGCGACCTCGAGCTAAGAAAGTAGCGGAAAGAGAAAATTATACGGTACGGAGCAGTCTCCATAAAGCGATAGGGCACACTTCACCCTAAACCCCTACCCGCTGCACCTCAACTAGGACGGAATAAAACGTGGCGGAGTTGCCCAAGTCGGTAAGTTTTTCAGAAGTAAGCACATTCACGTTTTGGCCGTCGCTGCTCAGTTTGGCCCAATTCAACTGGGACGCGGCCACCCCCGGGGGCACTTTTTCGGTCAGCCGCGCTCGTAGCCGCAATTCGCCGCGACCGTTAAACACGCGCACTTCGTCCCCCTCGCCGATGCCGCGTCGCGCGGCGTCTTGCGGATGCAGCTCCACCAACCCACGTTCTTCCATCCGCTGATGTCCCGGCAACTGGCTGAAGCTGGAGTTCATAAAGTTGTCCGCTTTGCGGGCCAGCATTTCCAACGGATAGAGCGAGGCTTCCTTCCCGTTTCGGGATTCGAGCGGCGGCGTGAACTCGCCAACCGGATGCAAACCCTTTGCCTTCAACGCGGAATCACTAAACTGCGCCTTGCCGCTGGGCGTAAAAAACTTGCCCTCGGCAAACGGCAAATACGGTGCGCCAGCGTTGTGTGAGCCTTCGGGGCCCCAGAGATTCAGCCGCACATGGCCTTCGCACTCCAGACGTGCCCGACTCAGACCTTGCAGCGCAGGATCCTCCGAGGCTAGCGCCTGATCCATCACCTCGTCCACCGAATCCCCGAAACAGGCCTCGGTAAACCCCATGTGCATGGCCAGCGCAGCAAATAAGTCGTGATTTGACTTCGCCTCACCCAGCGGTGCAATCGCCTGCTGCGAAACTTGCAAATAGTAGTGGCCATAGGCGGTCACCAGATCCTTTTGCTCCAGCCAACTGGTGGCGGGCAGTACGATATCCGCATAGTCGGTTGTATCGGTAAGAAATTGTTCGTGCACCACAGTAAACAAGTCCGGCTGCATCAGCCCCCGCACCACGTCCTTATGGTTGGGTGCCACTGCGCCCGGATTCGAGGCATAGACGAAAAGCGCCTTTACCGGCGGGTCGTTATGGGCATCGCCCACCCCGTTCAATGCCTGCCCCAGTTCCACCATGTTGATGGTGCGAGCCTCGCGTCCAAGGGCGGCCTGCATTAGCTCGGGCATGGCCAGCTTGTCGGCCCGCAGGGGAAACGCACCGCTGGTTGAGAGCGTCAATCCGCCGCCCACCTGCTTCCATGAGCCGATCAAGCAGGGCAGCATCGCCACCAGACGAGCCGCGGTACCGCCATTTTCTGATCGCTGCACACCGTAGTTGAGCCGGATGACTGCCGGTTCGGTAGTGGCGTATTCGCGCGCCAAGCGAATGATGTCGTCTGCCGCAATACCCGTCCACGCAGCCACCTTTTCTGGCGTGTACTCCGTGACAGCTGCTTGCAACTCGTCAAAGCCTACCGTGTGCTGCGCTACGTAGTCGGTGTCATGCAGCCCTTCGCCGATAATCACGTGCATCAACCCTAGCGCCAGCGCCACGTCCGTTCCCGGACGAATTTGCAAATGCCAGTCGGCGAATTTGGCAGTGCGAGTCTGGTAGGGGTCAATGACGACCAGTTTGGCGCCGTTGCGCCGCGCTTCTTCGAGAAACGGCCACAAGTGAATGTTGTTGCCGTGGATATTCGATGCCCACGCGATAATGTATTTCGCGTGCCGGTACTGTTCCGGCTCGGTGCCAATCCGGCGTCCATACACCGACATCAGCGCCGCTCCACCTGCTGCCGCGCAAATATTGCGAGCTAGCTGCGAAGCCCCCAGACGGTGAAAGAAGCGGTGATCCATCGCGCCGTTGTTCACCTTGCCGAGAGTGCCGGAGTAGGAGTAGGGAAGAATCGCCTCCGGCCCAAACTCAGCGGCAATGGCCTTCAGCTTGGCGGCAATCGTGTCCAGAGCCTCATCCCACGAGATGCGCTCGAAGGCGGAGAGATCACGAGCAAATTGATGGGTGGCTTGCAGTTCTGGATTTGTAGACTGGGCGGGTGCGAGCTGTTCCGTGACGTTACTTGCTGGGTTGCCCGCTACGTTACCGGCTGGGTTGCGCGCTGGGTTACCGGCTGTGTTACCGGCTGTGTTGCCGACTGTGTTGCTGGCTGTGTTGCTGGCTGTGTGACCTGCTACGTGGCTGGGTAAGCCTGCCAGCCGCGGCCCCTTCGGGGCAATCCGCTTCATGGGATAAAGCACCCGCTCGGGCGAATAGACGCTGTCTAAATACTTCGCCACCTTGGCGCACAAAAACCCGCGCGTCACCGGATGCGCCGGGTCGCCCTGCAACTTAGTGGCGCGCCCGTCCGCAATCGTCACCAGCACTCCGCAAGCATCCGGACAATCCAGCGGACAAGCGGCATGAACCGTGGTGGGCATGAGGCATTATACGGGGCAAAGCAAAGCCCCGGCGCGTGGCCAGGGCTTAAAGGTTTGCATATGATCTCCTACTCCACGTCCGACACCTTGCCGTTCTTGAAGGTCACCTTCATATCCTTGTACTTGTATATCTTGACCACTCCCTTGTCGACAATGGTTAACGGCTCTCCTAGGCTCTCCTTGACCTGCGCGATTGTTTGCCCAAGTCTGACGGTCACGGTGGCGGGTGACGGGACTGGGACCGCGAGCGGAGTGGGCGACGACGTAAAGTCCTTGCCGGTCTCTTGCTTTGCTTGGCCTGTGACCTCCCGCTCTGCTTGATCGGCTTGGGAGAGTTGCTGACTGACAATTGCCGCTCCGTCACTCTCCGGCGGCGGTGAATTTTTGGTGAAACCAGCCTGCACGGGCGCGACCGTAGCTGACGGCGGCGCAGCCGGTAGCCCACCCGACCCCTGTTTCGACTGAAGTGTTTGCAGGCCCTGGTCGATGTTCTCTCGCAGATGGTTCTGCATTTCCTGCAAGTCGCTCAAGCCTATGTTCACGTGAGAAGCATTGGCGCACTCTTGGCCGCCTTTGCTCGACAAGACGACGAGTTCCGCGCTGGTTGAGTCGGCGGGCGGCGGCGTCCTCATGGCGAGCGCGTCCCCGTCGCTGATCAGACACTCCCGTCCTGCTGAATCGACGACATCCAAATTGCCAGCTGCAACAAAAACGTGCGGGCGGCCGTCGCCCAAGAGTCTCGCGATACTGCTGGAGGCGGCGTCGAGCTCCTGATTCTGTGCGTTGTGCTGAGCCTCCGAGTTCTCTAACGCCAACTGGCTCCTCACCTCGTCCGCGATCAACTGTTTCGTTTCCGGGGTGAGCGGGGCATATCCGGGCGATTGCTGCTGAACCGCGAGCGCATTACCCTGCTGCTGTGCCTCGTAGGCAGCTGCCAGTTGACTGGAGATGATGTAGTCGGTGAGCCATAGCGAAGCTGTCGGATACACCGGATAGGGTGTAAAGTATCCGCCGTAATAGCCGTACCACGGGCTCCCG
>JANXUR010000099.1 GCA_025356095.1 Acidobacteriaceae bacterium
GTGCTTCGCCCGCTTAAGCGGGCTCAGAATGACAAACAAAAACGCTTGTGCGCCGCCGCCGCGCCCTGCAAGGTGCGAGGCGAGTTCCCGGTGAGGTAGGGGTTCTTCGCCCGCTCAGGCGGGCTCAGAATGACGAACAAAAACGCTGAAGAGTGACGCCCGCCCCTGCCAAACTTCCTTGGAGTGTAACCCTTGCGCGCCGCCGCCGCCCCAGCGCGGGGAACTCGCAAGCACTGACGACTCACAAGCGCTGACAAGCCGCGCAAAGTTCTTGACAGCGCGCCCAAGCCACAATATTCTTGGCCGACCCCGAAGTTCCCGTTTTGGGAATGCATTCCGCTGAAGCTACACCCGTCATCAGTCAATGCTGAACCGGGGGGCAGGGTGGTAGTGTGGGCGACGTTTGCGCAGTTCCAATCCTCGTAGTTAGGGAGATACACAGATGAGCGGTTTGATTTGGTGGATCATCGTCGGAGTGGTGGCGGGCTGGCTGACCGGCAAGATCATGAAGGGCTCGGGTTTTGGTTTTGTGATGGACTTGGTTGTCGGCATCGCTGGTGCGGTTCTCGGCGGCTTTCTAATGAATCTGTTGGGCTTCGCCGGTTCCGGCGGCCTGATTTACACGATTCTGGTGGCGGTATTGGGGGCAGTCGTCCTCACCTGGATTGTGCGCAAGGTTAAAGGCTGACGACGCGATCGGCGTGGTGACTTCAGTTCTGGCGCGTTGGATTGCTTTCGTGTCTGCAGTGCCGGTCATCCCTACGGACAAGGCGGACGCCAACCGGTCGGCCATTGTTGTTTTCGGAGTCTACCCCTTCTCGGTGCTCCCCTGCTTCAACCCCGCTCGGTTCGCGCCGCTCCCCGCTAGCACTCTAGCATCTCCCGCCGTAGCTTTAGGCCAGAGAGGTTTCCTAAGACAGTGACGGCAACTTGTTCTGTCTTGAATAAGTCCTGCGCCATGGCTTGCACTTGTTCGGCAGTTACGGCGTCTATGCGGGCGATGCGCTGGTCGAGTGCTTCATACGTACCGAAAAACATTTCAGCGCGGGCCAGGCTCGACATGCGCGCCCCGCTCGACTCCAACCCCAACATCATGCCACCCTTCATCTGGGCTTTGGCGCGGTTCAACTCCTCTTCGCACAGCGGTTCGGTGCGCATCTTTTTGAACTCTTCCATGGTCAGCTGAATCGCCTTATTGGCATTGGTCAGAGAGGTGCCAGCGTAAACGCTGTAGCACCCGGTGTCGCGATAGCTGGTGATGTCGCTGCCAATCGAGTAAGCCATGCCGCGCTGTTCACGGATGTTCTGAAACAGCCGCGAGCTCATGCCGCCGCCCAGCACGGTGTTCAGCAGATAGCCCACGTAGCGGTCGCTGTGCGTGATGCCGTGTGCGGGCACGCCGAGGCAGATCTGCACCTGCTCCAAGCTTTTCTTGTTCTTCAGAATGATCTTCGGGTCCACCACCGGTGCTTTTTCGTAGTGGCCATCGGTTCCGGGCGCCAGATCTGCAAAATAGCGGCCCACCACGTCGGCAAAGGCCTTGTGGTCCACATTGCCGGCAGCGGCGATGATCATGTTGCTGGGGTGGAAGAACCGCTTGTACCACTCACGCACCACGGCGGGGTCAAACTTCTTCACCGTGTCGCGAGTGCCCAGAATTGGTTTGCCCAGCGGATGGTTCTTCCAGAAGTTGTCGGAAAAAATCTCAAAGACGAGGTAGTCGGGATTGTCCTCATCCATTTTGATCTCTTCCAGAATCACGCCGCGCTCTTTGGTGATGTCGTCCCCGGCAAAGGTGGGGCGCAGCACCATGTCGGCCAGCAGATCCATGGCAATGGGCAAGTGCTCATCGAGTACCTTGATGCTAAAACAGATGTACTCTTTGGAGGTGAAGGCGTCGAGGTTGCCGCCGATGGAATCCACTTCGCGGGCAATGGCCTCGGCGGAACGCGACTCGGTGCCCTTGAATACCATGTGCTCGATGAAGTGGGCGATGCCATTCCGCGCAAGGTCTTCGTCGCGTGAGCCTGATTTAATCCAGATGCCGATGGAAATGGAGCGCAGATGGGTCATCTGCTCGGTGATAATGGTGAGACCGTTGGCCAGAGACTGGCGCTGAATATTGCGAATTTCTTGAACCATAAGGGATGACTTGTTCTGCAAAGGTATGACTTGTTCTGCAAAAACCGACTGTATCTGCGCAACGGCTGGCCGGGTAGAGGGCTGGGTGGCTAGCTGGGTTACGCCTCTATTAGATTGTGGCACACTTGTGATGGGTGCAAGGCTAGTAAATGGTGAATGAAATCAATGACTTACGGCGTTGACAAAGAATTGCGCACGGTGATGGAGGTGCCACCATACCTTACGGGGCTGGCGCAAAGGGCGTTGCCACGGCTGGATTTTGCCGACGCATTTGCCATTTCGCTGCCTTTGGAGGCGAATCTGGACTTTACGCACGTGGCGATCGTGGGTTGGCAGGCCTGTCCGGGTTGGGTGCATCGGGCGATGCAGATTCGCGATGCCCTCGTGGGGCGGGTGGGGCTGAAGACAGGGCTGAAGACAGGGCCGATGACAGTGAAGCCTGTGGAGGCGGATGCCCTAATCAATCTGGAAGGTGACGAGATGGAGCGGGCTTTGCGTGCGCTGAATCCGCAATTTAGCGCCGACGGAGATGAGATGCTGGTGGGCATGGACGATATGCATTTGGATTTTCGGGTCTCGCTGTTGCGGCAGCGAGATGCCAGCGCCACGCGGTTCACAGTGACGACGCTGGTGCAGTTCCGCAATTGGCTGGGTCGAGCCTACTTTGTGCCGGTGGGGATTGGGCACAAATGGGTGGTGCGAGCCATGATGCGCGCGCTGCGAGAACGGCTGGTCGCGGAGTGCACAACCGATCCGCACGATTCGCAGGGAGCGCTGGGTTTTTCGGGAGGCGTAAGATGACGACGATACAAGCGGCTCCTCGTGCGCTGCTAGGGATGGACCTAGCCGAACTCACCGCGCTCATGGCGGGTTTGGGCGAAAAGAGTTATCGCGCCAAGCAGCTATTCACCGGGCTTTACGTGCAGAAAGTGGATTCGCTAGAGGCGATCTCCACCCTGCCGAAGGAACTGCGGCAAAAGCTGACGGATGACGGTTGGGTGGTTGGTCTTCCGAAGCTGGCAAAGCGATTTGTGTCGGTGGATGGTACGGTGCGGTATCTTGTGGAGCTGGCCGACGGCATGACGGTGGAAACCGTGTGGATGCCGGAAGGCGACGGCGGCGAGCAGGGGGACGGGAGCGAGGCCGCCCAAGAAGAAAGCACACTCGGCGACGAGGCCATTCTGCTGTTCGACGAGGCCGACCCGCTGTTGGGCAAGCGCAGCGAGGTGAAAGACGCTCGCGACCGTTATGCCGTCGCGGCTGCTCCGCCGCCGGCAAAGTCCTTTCGCCGCGCCACCATTTGTGTTTCCAGCCAAGTGGGGTGTGCGGTGGATTGCCAATTCTGCCTGACGGCGGCTCTGGGCGTGAAGCGCAACCTAACGGCAGGGGAGATTGCCGGGCAGGTGATTGCGGTGCTGAACGACCACGGCGTAGCGCCGCCGGAGACTCGCATCAATCTGGTCTTTATGGGCATGGGCGAGCCATTTCTGAACTACGCGAACTTTATGCAGTCGGTGCGGGTGATGGTTGAAGGTGTCGGTATACCAGCGTCGCGGATGACGGTTTCCACCTCGGGCATTGTGCCGCGCATTGACGAGTTCAGCCGCGAAACCATCCGTCCCAAGCTGGCGATTTCGCTGAATGCATCGAATGAAGCCACCCGCACCGCCATTATGCCCATCACCAAGAAGTGGACGGTGGAGATGCTGATTGCCGCAGCGCGGGCGTATCCGCTGAGGCCACGCGAGTGGGTGACCTTTGAATATGTTCTGCTGCGCGGCGTGAATGACACGCTAGAGCACGCCCGCGAAGTGGTGCAACTGGTCAAAGGCATCTACTGTAAGGTGAACTTAATCGCGCTGAATCCTGGGCCGGGGATTGCGTTTGCTACGCCCGAGCGCGAGGATGTGCTGGCATTTCAGCAGTTGCTCATCAAGGCCGGCATCCCCACCTACGTGCGCCGCCCACGCGGCCGCGACATCTACGCCGCCTGCGGGCAGTTGAAGCGGACTGAGGAATTGGTCGGCATCGAGAGCGCACAATAGATATTACTTGCCCTCGTTGGGCCGAGCATTTAGTCTGACTGCGCTATGAAAACCTCCTTCACGTTTCTTTCGTTCGCCGCTGCGTTCCTGTTGCAGATGGCAGGCTTTCTGTTTGCGCAATCGTTCACCCTGCAACAAGTGCTCAGTGCGCCGTTCCCCGACGGTCTGGTTGCGGCTGACACCGGTCGCATCGCATGGTTTGTAGACGCGAGGGGTGTGCGGAATATCTGGGTCGCCGACGGGCCGGACTACACGCTGGCAGGCGGACCCGGCGCAGCCCGACAGCTCACCCACTACACCGAAGACGACGGCCTGCCCATTGCCAGTCTGCGCATTACACCCGACGGCACAACGCTGGTTTATGTGCGCGGCTCAGAGGCAAGTGGAGAGGGTGTGATTGCGAATCCTCGCAATCTCGCTCATGCGTTGAAGCAACAGGTGTTCGCCGTGACCGCAGCCGGTGGTGAGCCACGCTTGCTGGGAGAAATGGGCTGTCCGGAGGAGGGCTGCGAGGATGTACAGCTTTCTCCTGACGGCAAGTGGGCGGTATGGGCTGCAAAGAAGCAATTGTGGATCGCCTCGCTTCGAGGCGTTGCCGTTAAGGGGACCGCCCCAGCACTTAAGCAGTCTGCCGGTTTGGCGAAAGCGCTGACGGAGGTCCGTGGCGCGAACTCGCAGCCGAAATGGTCACCGGACGGCCGATATCTCGCATTCGTTTCAGACCGTGGCGATCATAGCTGGGTGGCCGTGCTCGAACTGCACCGACCTCGCGCCAAGAGCTCATCTGGCCCGGGCAGCGGCCCAGTCCGCTATTTAGCCGCCACCACGGGCCGTGACGGTTCACCCCGGTGGTCGCCCGACGGCAGGTACATTGCCTTTATTCGTCTTGCCGGCAGCACGCGCGACGATGCGATGATTCCGGTGATGCCACAGCCATGGGCCATTTGGCGAGCTGATGTCACTACGGGAGAGGGCAGGGAACTCTGGCACAGCGGTGACGCCGACCGCGATTCGCTCCCGGGCTGGACCGCCGATGGCTCGTTCTACTGGAGCGCCGATGACCGCATCGTTTTCGCCAGTGAGCAAGATGGGCAGAACCATGTTTACTCAATTGCCGCCGGGGGTGGCCCGCAAACGCTGCTGACTCCCGGCGCTTTTGATGTGGAGCAGGTCACACTTTCCCACGACCGCAAGACGGTGATTTACACATCGAATCAGGACGACATCGAGCGCCGCCACATTTGGCGCGTGGCCGCAGCGGGAGGTGTTCCGCAAGCGGTGACAAAGGGCTTGTCCGCCGAGTGGAGCCCCACCGAAGTTGTCAGCAACCACACGTCACAAATCATCTGCCTCGGCTCCACTGGGACGACGCCTGCAATGCCCTATGCAATTACCCCCAGCGGCGACCGCAAACTGATTGCGGCGAGCAGTCTGCCCCGGAATTTTCCGGATGGCCTGGTCACGCCGCAGATTGTCACCTTTCCATCAGAAGATGGCCTCACGATTCATGGCCAGCTGTTTTTGCCGCCCCCGGGTAAGGGCAACGGTGCGGGACTCATCTTTACCCACGGCGGCCCGATTCGCCAGATGATGCCCGCATTCCATTACATGGACTACTACCACAACGCCTACGCCATGAATCAATACCTGGCGAGCCGGGGCTACACCGTTTTGTCAGTGAACTATCGCCTTGGAATCATGTATGGCCGGGCCTTTCGCGAGGCAAGGAATGGCGGTTGGCGTGGCTCGTCGGAATACCAGGACGTGGTCGCCGGGGCGCGGTATTTGCAGCAGGTTCCGGGCGTGGATGCCAGAAAATTGGGCCTGTGGGGCGGATCGTATGGTGGCTTGTTGACTGCGCTGGGGTTGGCGCGCAACTCCAACATTTTTGCTGCGGGTGTGGATTTTCATGGCGTCCACGATTGGTCGGCGTACGTAGGAGCCGCACTGCGGCCCGATAGACCGGCAGCACCGGATGCCAAGAACGCTCGCGAACTGGCGCGTCAATCGTCGCCGGTTGCTGACGCGGATCACTGGCAGTCGCCGGTATTGTTCGTCCACGGAGATGACGACCGCAATGTGGAATTTAGTCAGACTGTGGACTTGGCTGAGCGGCTGCGCCGACGTCATGTGGCGTTTGAAGAGTTGATCTTTCCGGATGAAATTCACGGCTTTCTGCTTTACCAGAACTGGATCAAGGCCTATCTGGCGACCGAGGATTTTTTTGACCGTAAGCTGTTGAGTAAACGACCTTAGGCACGGGCGTCGGGTTGTTCTTCCGTTCTGTGCCGGGAGTGTGCATAATAGTGGCAAGGTAACTCCGCTCTTGCAGACTCCGTCTTTCGTAAACCGATTCTTGTGGCGGTTGCGGGCTCCCGCGACCAAGGAAGAGGTTCGTCGCACGGAACGGGTACTGGCGACGGCCCGGGTTTTTCTTGCCATCTCGCCGATTGTCACGTTCTTGTTCGAGCCGCAGGGATCGGGGCTGAATTCGCCATTCTCGCTCAATCTGTTTGGTGCACATGTCCGGCTGGTGTGGCTGCTGCTGGCGGTGTACATCGCGCACAGCGTGCTGGTGCTGCTGCTATTCCGCTTTCGGCATGATCCTGCCCCGCGGCTTATCTTCTTCATCCATGCGGCTGACGTCGCCTGGCCGGTGCTGATTACGCTGGTAGCGGGCGGCGAGAATGGCCCCTTCGCCCGGTTCTATGTATTCGTGCTGCTGGAAGCCGCCTATCGGTGGGGGTTGCGCGAAACGCTGGCTACCGCCGGGGCGTGGATTGTACTGCTTTGGGGGGAAGGGTTGTGGCTGGGCAATATCCCCGCCTTTGCCCGCGAGTTTGCGGGCGTCGCGCTGCTGATTCGCTCGGCGTATCTGTTGGTAATGGCGATGCTCATCGGGTATCTGGCAGAGCACGAAAAGCGCTTCCGGGCGGAGCGGCTCGCGCAAAATCGCTTGTTGGCATCAGCGCGCGTGGAGCTAGGCCTGAGCGGAACCCTGCAGGCAGTGATGGGCGAAATCATGCAGTTGTTTGAGTCGCCGCGCGCGCTTCTGGCGGCGCAGGAAGCCCATAGCGTGCGGCTGTTTCTGGCCGATGTGCATTTGAGCCCCGGCGGGCGAGCGATTTTGAAGTGGCGGGAGGCTACTCCCGAGCAGCGCGACCGGATTCACTATCTGGAATGCGAGTCCTCCTGTAGCTTTGCTACGCGCAAAGACGATGGCACCTTCCCCAGCGTGGGTTTGGACGAAAGCCGTCGCCTGAAGCGGTTGGCTCCGGATGCCTCGCTGGAAGCAATCGCCAGCGAAGAGTCGGCAGAGTCGGTGGCAGCGGTCAGCATCCAGCTGGCAGAAGAGTGGCAGTGCCGCATCCTTCTATTTGATCCGCAAGGTCCCCTGCAGCAGGAAGAGGATCTGCGCTTTTTGCGCGACCTGATGGATCAGGTAGGGCCAGCGGTGTACAACGTCTTTCTGCTGCGCCGACTGCGCCAGCGCGCGGGTGCCGTGGAGCGTGCCCGGGTTGCCCGCGACCTGCACGATGGCGCGGTACAGTCGCTGATAGCAATGGAAATGAAAGTAGACCGGTTGCGGCGTCATTTGCCGGCAGAGGCGCAAGCGGGCCCGGTAAGCGCCGAGTTGAGTGGCATCCAGCAGCTTTTACGGGAAGAGGTGCTGAAGCTGCGAGAGATGATGCAGAACCTGAAATCGGTGGAAGCCGAACCAGACACACTGGTGGGACTCTGTGCCGATGCCAGCGAACGTTTTCAGCGAGAAACCGGCATTGCGACGCGCTTTGTAGCGCCCAACCGTGTGGTGGATCTGGAGGGCCGGGTGTGTCGCGAGCTATTACGCATTCTGCAGGAAGCGCTGGTAAACGTGCGCAAGCACAGCGGCGCACGCAATGTACTGATACGCTTGTTGGGACAGGATGGCCAACTGTGGAAGCTGATTGTGGAAGATGACGGTCAGGGTTTCGACTTCGAGGGTCGGCTCGAGATGGCCGCCCTCGATGAGCAGCGAAGTGGTCCCTTGGTCATAAAAGAACGCGTACGCCTTATCGCGGGGCAACTCGCGATAGAATCTACCCGCGGGAGCGGCTCACGTCTAGAAGTCAGCGTACACTCTCGCTCGGAACCCATCTATGGATAGAAATCAAGAACCAATTCGCATTCTGCTGGCCGATGATCACCCGATTTTTCGCGACGGCTTGCGCCGTCTTCTGGAAGATGATCCGCTGTTCAAGGTGATTGGCGAGGCCTCCGATGGGGCCGAGGCGATTCGTCTGGCCAAGCAGCTTAAGCCAGACTTGCTGTTGCTCGATCTCGCCATGCCGAAGATGCCGGGGCTCGAGGCGCTGAAGGAACTCGGCTCCATTAACAGCTCCATGCGCGTCATTCTGCTCACCGCCGTCGCTGAAAAGGCGCAGGTCGTAGAGGCCCTGCAGCTTGGCGCGCGCGGCGTGGTCATGAAGGACTCCGCCAGCCAGATGCTGATGAAGGCGATTCGCGCCGTGATGTCGGGCGAGTATTGGGTGGGACGCGAAGTGGTCTCAAACCTGATGATGTATTTGCGGAACATGATGCAGCAGGAAAGCCAGGCTGCCAAACAGCGCAAATTTGGCCTGACGCCCCGCGAGATTGAGATTGTGTCGGCCGTGGTGGCCGGCTTTGCCAATAAAGAGATCGCCGAGCACTTCAAGATCAGCGAAGATACGGTGAAACACCACCTCAGCAATATCTTCGACAAGCTGGGAGTCTCAACGCGTCTGGAACTGGCGCTGTTTGCCGTGAATCAGGCGCTGCCGCTGGTGCAGATTCACTAGTTTACGGTTCATTGCGGGAATTTATGGCACTTTTGTGCCATGCCCTTCCCAATGGTGCTATTTGCAAACTGCCCCGGTGGACGTAGCCTTACTTCAGGAAAGTTCACCTGTGCGGCGACCACTAGCGCCATCCTTCGCGGATGATGCGGGCGGACGGAGGGTGGAACGAGGCCTTCGTATATGACCATTCAATTTCGCAAGCTGTGGCAAGAAGATCAGGGTCAGGACATAGCTGAGTACGCGGTGATGCTGGCGGTGATTCTGGTGATTGTGATCGGCACCATCCGGCTGATTGGCACCAGTGCCAACACCGTATTTTCTTCGGTCAACAGCTCGCTGCAGACGCAGTAGCATTCGGCGCTGTGCAGGCGCAACGACGATTCTCTTCCTTCCCCCGTAACTATTGCCCTCCGCCTTGATTGGCGAAGGTGACGTTGATCAGCAAGCGGCCACCTAGAGCTGCGCTGATGCCGTGGTGGTGTTTTTGTTCTTAAAGGGGTGTTCACGTGCGTAAATTCATTTCGTTTATTTGGCAAGACGACGCAGGGCAGGATATCGCGGAATACGCCGTGATTACAGCTTCTATTCTAGTCGGGATATTTTCCGTGGCTCACTTTGTGGGACTAAGAACACATACAGTTTTTGCCGAAGTCGCCCGCCTGCTGCGCTAGCGGCCAATTCCTGCTGCAGAGCCTAGCCTCGCGCCTGCTTCTGCAGATCTCGCTCTGCTTCCCGAATGCTTCGTCTGCGGGCCGCATCTTCGTAACGTCGCTGATCGTCGGGCGTCTCCGGCACAATGGGCGGAACCCGCTGCCGTTTGCCCTCGGCATCAACCGCCACAAACGTCAGGTAGGCCGAACTAACGTGCCGCACCGTGTGCTCAATGTAGTCCTCTACAAAAACCTTCACGCCTACTTCCATGGAGGTGTTGAACGCTCGGTTCACCTGTGACCGTAACACCACCACGTCCCCCACCCGGCAAGAGACAAAGAAGTCCAAATGATCCACCGACGCGGTGACCACGTAGGCCCGTGCGTGCCGGTGTGCCGCGAGGGCACCCGCCATATCAATCCAGTGCATGAGGCGACCGCCCAACAGTTTTCGTAGAGGGTTGGTATCGTTAGGTAGCACAATCTCGGTCATGTCGGACCGCGACTCCGCCGTGGTGCGCGGGGCCAGAGAAATTTTCGGGCTAGCTGGGTTGACCATATACTTAGGTTCTACCGGATTTCATGCCAATGCGCCACTTTTTGCTCGCCATCATCGGAGGCTGTTGGATGTGGGCAGCTACCGCCGCGGCGCAGCCCCCAAAGGCCGTTTCTGCCCCTGCTGACGCAAAACCTGGGGCACCAGCGTTCTATCAGTCTGCGGGAACCCGCAAAATGGCAGACCTGCTGCAGAAAATATTTCAGGCAAACGATTGGAAGACGGATTCCTTCAAAGAAGACGAGCGAGCCGCCTACTGGCGCAAGCAACTGGAAGGCGAACCCGACATTCGCACCGAGCTTAAGGCGCGCGTGGCGCTGGCGCAGAGTCTGCTAAAGCTGGGCGACAGTGCGGGTGCGGTGGAGCAGTTGGAACGAGTTCGCAAGCTGGGCCCGGAGCGCGGCGTTACCTTCGCACCCTATTTCGCGAAGGAAGTCCGCGACACCCTTGGCATTGCCTACCTGCGGCTTGGCGAACAAGAAAATTGCCTGAATTATCATGGACAGGATTCTTGCGTGTTCCCCATTAAGGGTGGTGGAGTGCATCAACTGACGCGAGGCGCGGAAGGTGCCGTGCGTGAATTCTCGTCAGCGCTGGAGCACGACCCCAAGGACGCCAAGGCACGGTGGCTTCTGAATGTCGCTTACATGACGCTAGGCCGATATCCGCAGGATGTGCCTAAGCAGTGGCTGATTCCAGAAGCTACGTTCGCCTCGGAATATAATCTCCCACGCTTTCTGGACGCGGCCCCTGCTGCGGGATTGAACATCAATGGCCACTCCGGTGGTGCCATCATGGAAGACTTCGATGGTGACGGGTTACTCGACATCATGGTTTCGTCGTCGGGGCCGCTCGATCAACTTCGCTTCTTCCACAACAACGGCGACGGCAGCTTCAGCGAACACACACAAGCGGCTGGGCTTACTGGCGAGATGGGCGGGCTGAACATTACCGCGGCCGACTACAACAATGATGGTTGCGTGGATCTGGTGGTGCTGCGTGGCGGCTGGTTTGGACAGAATGGCAAATATCCATTTTCGTTGCTGAAGAACAATTGCAACGGTACCTTCGACGATGTTACGGAGGCGGCGGGAATGCTGTCCCTGCATCCTACGCAGACCGCCGCTTGGGCCGACTACGACAATGATGGTTGGCTCGACTTAGTCGTCGGACATGAAGCGAATACTACGGAGTATCATCCGTCACAGCTATTCCATAACAATCATGATGGGACGTTTACAGAGGTTGCGGAACCCAGTGGGTTGGATAAGCTTGGATTCGTCAAGGGTGTGGCTTGGGGGGATTTTAACAACGATGGCCGTCCCGATTTATATGTTTCGGTGAAAGGCGGGGCAAACCGACTATTCCGCAACGACGGCCCGCAAGATAGCGTGCACCCCGACCCCGCACACTGGAAGTTTAGCGATGTCACCGCGCAGGCAGGCGTTGCTGCTCCGATCCATAGCTTCCCCACATGGTTTTTCGACTACGACAACGACGGCTGGCCCGATCTTTTTGTTGCTGGCTACTATGTGGATGACTTTAACGACATTGGCTCATTCGAGATGGGGTTACCCAACAAAGCCGAAACCCCGAGGCTCTACCACAATAATCGCGACGGCACATTTACCGATGTAACGAAAGCGATGCATCTGGATCGCGCGATTCTGGTGATGGGTGCCGGCTTTGGAGATCTGGATAATGATGGTTGGCTTGACGTGTACCTCGGAGACGGTGACCCCAACTATGAGTCTATTATTCCCAACCGCATGTTTCGCAACAACGAAGGAAAGTCATTTCAAGATGTGACTACGGCGGGTGGCTTTGGCGAGTTACAAAAAGGCCATGGCGTTGCCTTTGGAGACATTGATAATGACGGGGATGAAGACGTCTTCGAAAAAATTGGTGGCGCTTATCCCGGCGATACCTATTTCAGTGTACTGTTTGAGAATCCCGGTACGGCGAATCATTGGATATCGTTGGAATTGCAAGGAGTAAGGAGTAATCGTTCGGCCATTGGTGCGCGGTTGGAAGTAACGCTGGTTACTCCACAAGGGCTGCGGCATATCTACCGGACCGTAGGCTATGGTTCGAGTTTTGGCGGCAACCCGCTGCGGCAACATATAGGCATAGGTCTGGCCTCACGGATCGCAGGGATCGAAGTGAGGTGGCCCGCTTCCGGGTTGGTGCAGCATTTTAAAGATGTTGCCGTTGATCGTTTCTATAAGTTGGTGGAGGGAGCTTCTGCGCTCACTCCTATCGAGCACCAGCGCTTTCAACTGCCTCACGTCCCCGAGTCGAGTAGCCCCCAACATATGCCGGCTCACAACTAGAGTGCATTTGATTCAGTTCTTAAACCGCGAAAGAATGGTAAGTACTTATGGAACGAGTTGCGCAGCTTAAAGAAATTCTAACCCTAGATGCGAATAACGCATTTGCCCGCTATGGTTTGGCCATGGAGTACTCTAACGCAAATGAAGTTGAGCCTGCGCTGACAGAGTTTAACACTTTGATTCAGGCGCATCCCGAATATGCGGCTGGCTATTTTATGGCCGCGCAGATGTTGGCTCGAGTCAACCGGACGGAAGAAGCGCGGCAGTGGCTCGCGCAAGGGATCGCAGCGGCGAACCGCTCAGGCAATAGCCATGCCAGCGGCGAGATGGAAGCTATGTTGGCAGAACTAGGTTAAGGTGCTACCTTGCGAGCTTCGGCGCGGAGCCGTGCTTTACGCGCCATGCCAATCAGCACACGCTCCATCAAGCCGGGCAATAACTGATATGCCTTGATGAACAGGTGATAGTGCGCCGGGACTACGACCTCGCGCTTGCGGCGCAGTATGCCGTGGAGAGTCGCGCTTGCGACTTCCTCTGCGGTTACTCCGCTCTGGTTCTCTCGCAGCTCAACAGGGTCGTTCCCGCGGATACGGTTCTTGCCGAACGCTGTATCTACATAGCCTGGACACACAGTAAGTACATGGATGCCGCTGCCGGACAACTCCATCCTCATTGCCTTGCCAATGGCGTTCATGGCGAACTTACTCGCGCTATAAGCTGCGCCATTCGGTAGCGGAATATGTCCCGCTACACTGGAGATATTCACGATGATCCCATTCCGCTGCACTTGCATCGCGGCAGCGGCGGCCTGCATTCCATGCACTGCTCCGAAAAAATTAGTCTCAAACAGATCCCGCCCTTGCTCAATATTCATCGCGCTCACGGTGTCACGTAATCCGTATCCCGCATTATTCACCCAAATATCAATGCAACCGAACCGACCGACCACCGCATGCGCCAAGCGGTGCACCTCGCCCGCGTCGCGGACATCGCAAGTGGTGGCAAAAGTGCGCTCGGGCAAGCCGATGCGCCTCTGTGCCGCTTGCACCCGGTCGTCGTCGCGAGAGGTCATCACCACGGTCGCACCTTCCTGCGCCAAGAGTTGTGCGATCGCTTCGCCAAGTCCCATGGACGCCCCTGTGACTACTGCGACTTTGCCATGCAGACGTTCTGTCGTCTTCATATTCTGTGCCTTTCCGCGCGAAGCGGTAAGCCCGCACTAGAGGGATTGCGCTGCGGGCGTGTGCTGGTGGGCGCATGTCGAGATTCCGTCAGATGCTTCGAGACTATCATCCGAGACTATCATTCGAGACAATGATTCGAGACAATGATTCGAGGCAATGATTCGAGACCATTAATGACGAGTGCGCTGGCGGAATAGTGGAGTGCAATCGGGGTACAATCAATCGTGAATGTGTGTCCGTCGCTGGAGGCGCCTTGTCTGCTCTGTTGCCACTGTTCCCGCTCGATCTGGTGCTGCTGCCCGGAGTGCAGTTGCCGCTACATGTTTTTGAGCCCCGCTATCAGGAAATGATTGGCGAGTGTCTCGAATTGCAGCGTGCGTTTGGAGTAGTTCGAGCCGTGGAGGATGGCATCGCCAGAGTGGGATGCACTGCGCGCATTGTGGAAGTCAGCACCCGCTATGACGATGGACGTTTGGATGTTGTAACCCAAGGCGTGCGCCGCTTTGAGTTAGTGCACGTGTCTGAGGAACGCAGCTTCTTGCAAGCCGAGGTGGTGTATCTGGTGGATACTCCTGAGCAGCCGACCCATGCGGAAAGGGAACGGGCGGTGCAGTTCCAAATAGAGATACTCGCGCTCGCAGGCGAGCTTTCGCACACAAAGTCAATTGACAATCCGTTGCTTTCTTTCGAACTCGCAGGTACGCTGCCGCTCGATCTCGACTTTAAGCAGACACTGCTGTCTTTGGATTCAGAAGCGCAACGTGTTCGTGCGCTGGTGCAATACTGTGATGAGATACTGCCCAAGCTGCGACGGGTAGTGCGAGCTCGAAAGAGTTCCACTGGCAATGGCCATGCGCACTAGCAGGCGCCCTCTGAGTGTCAACTGAGGGCTGTAAGTTACTCCTGAACTACTCCTGAACTACTCCTGAGCTACTCCAACGACGCGGCAAACGCATCCAGTGAGAGAGAACGCAGCAGGTTACGTCGCATTCCACGGCGGACTTCACCCAGTCCGGTAGCAGCCCGTTCTACCCAGCCAAAGTTAGTCGCCGTCGCAAGCCTCTTGAGCTCACCTTGTATGTCAGTATTTCTAATCCGATGCGCAGCACCGTGTTGCAGAAATAGCAGGTCTTCGAGTATCGAGTACATTGCCGCCATTAGCTGTTCGGTCTTTTCGCGGCCATCTGCCCCGGCGCGGAATCGTTCGGTGGTTTGGAATAGCTGGGTATGCTCGCCGTCGGAAGTAGCGGACCGCAACACAGTAAGTGCGTCGGCGCGCGCGGCGGTGTAGGTTGCCAAATCAAAGCTGCGGGCGCGCCCAATCGCACCTTGCGCCAGCCGGGCCACCAGCGCGCGCTGCCGTGCATCCCACTGCGGCTGCGAGTGGCTAAGGTCAGCTTCTAGCTGAGCTACGGTCAGTGGTGCTAGAGTCAGCGTTACGCAACGCGACCGAATCGTTGGCAATAGTTCGCTGGCATTTTCAGTGAGTAAGATAATAGTGGCATGGGCTGGCGGCTCCTCCAGTACCTTCAGCACGGAGTTAGCTGCCTCTTTGATAAAGCCCGAGGTGGTAAGGATGTAGACACGGCGTCCGCGTTCGGGAACAAAGCGCACACTCTCGATGATCCTGCGAATCTGATCTACCTTAATCAGCATCTGCGGCGGGTCGGGTGGCACAATGATCAAGTTGGGGTGCGGCTGTAGCAGAATTCGAGTTTCTTTCTTCTCTGAATCCTTCAAGGCCTCCCGCGCCTCAACTGCTTCGGCAAAGCGTGCGGCAAAGTCGTCGGCCAATCCAATTTGGCGGCAGGAGGGGCAAACGCCGCAAAAATCTGGCAAGCCATCAGGGTTGGGAACGTAGGCCGCAGCGGGTTCACTTATGTAGGCAGGCGAGGGCGCGGCAGAAACCTCGGCCTCAACTTGTTCTTCCTCTTCTGCAACGGGCGCAGGTGCCTCGGCTGGTTCGGGTGCCATGTCGCCAAACAGGCTGTCTCCGAACAAGCTCATAGCCACAGGCTCAGGCGGCTTCTGGGTTGTGGCTGGCTTCGCTGGCTTGGCCTTCTTGGCTGGGGCGGGCGTTGGCGGAGCTTGGGGCAATAGTGCACGAGCCGCAATTTCTGCCGCTTCGCAGTTCATCGTCTTGGCCAGCATGGTGGCCAGCAGATATTTGCCGGAGCCTTCCGGGCCGCTCAGGATGATTGCATGCGGCAACCGACCGGCTGCGAGCGTGCGCCGCAGCCGGGCAACTACCTCAGTGTTTCCCTGGAATAAGTCGAATCCCATCTCCACAACAGGCTAGCACGGCGGGCACAGAATTCTGCTGGCAGCCGCGTCATTGCGACCGCCTTCCCGGCCAGAAAGGATACGTACTACACCTCAAGCAGCGGCAGTGACAAGGCGGGCTGGGTCACAAAGCTGAGTTTATTGATTTCCGCCAGCGCAGTTTCCATCAGTGAGTGCGCGCAGGGTTCGAGCGTAATCATGAAGGGCAGTTCGGCTTTCGAAAAGCCCGGCTTTTGCAGAATCGCGTCAATGCTAATGCCGTGTCGCGCCAGAATGGACGCGACCTCAACGATGATGCCGGGCTGGTCGTCCACAATCAGGCGAATGGCATAGCGCGAGGTGAAGTTGGCGTTCGCCGGGCGCAGCACCGGGGGCGCGCCCGGTACGGCGGGCACGGGGTTGGCGACGATGGCCAGCACGTCTGAAAGTATGGCAACGGCAGTAGGATTTCCGCCAGCACCGTGCCCTGCAAATACTGTATCGCCCCCATAGCGTCCGGTGGCCATTACCATATTTTGGCCGCCCTCCAGTTGCGCCAAGGGAGAGCTGAGCGGCACCAGTGCAGGTTGTACCCCAGCCAGCAGGGCATCGCCCAAACGCTCGGCGCGAGAAATTTGGCGAATGGTGCAGCCCATTTCGCGCGCATATTCAAAATCAAAGGCCTGGATTGGGCGTATGGAGCGGCAGGCGATTTCGTCGAACTTTACGGCACTGCGCAAGCCCACACGCGCCAAAATGGCGAGCTTCGCAGCGGCATCGTAGCCATCCACGTCGTCGGTGGGGTCATGTTCGGCATAGCCTAAACGCTGAGCCTCAGCCAGCGACTCGGCAAAACTGGCACCCTGTTCAATGTGGCTCAAAATAAAGTTGCAAGTGCCGTTCAGGATGCCGTGAATCTTAAACAGTTCGTCACCGGCCAGCCCTTGCTGCAAACCAGAAATCACCGGGATGCCGCCAGCGACCGCTGCACCAAATAGCAGGTGGCGGCCCAGTTCGTGCGCCAGCGGAATCAGCACATCGCCGCGCCGGGCGATCAACTGCTTGTTGGCTGTTACCACGGACTTGCCTCCCGCCAGCGACCGCCGCACCCAGTCTTCTGCGGGAGCCAGCCCGCCAATTACTTCCACTACAATGTCGGCGTCCGAGGCAAGAACCTCTTCAAAGTCTTCCGTCCAGCGGATGCTGGAAGGCAGGCAGCCACTCGCTGCTGCCGCTTGCTTGCGGGCCACATTGCGGTTGCAGACGTGGGTCAGCTCCAGGGCTGCGGGGTGCGAATCGCACAAGACGCGGGCCACCGAACTGCCTACTGAGCCAAAGCCCAGCAAGGCGACCTTGTGAATGCGCGGGTTTGGCGTGGCGGCTGACATAGGAACCAAATCTCGTGAAAGCAGATTTCCCCGGTGCTCTTGAAAAGTCACCGCAGGGCTTTAAGTGTCTTTAACGATAGTAAATCGCCCAAGCGGATTAGGTGGGGGGGGTGTGCTGAAAAATGAATGACGCTTATGAAAATTCTCAATCGTATCAGCATCCACGCCCGGAGCGGCCGGAGCCGCAGCACAGGTCGGGTGGGTGACCATCCACTTTGCGTTGTTCCGCTCGCTGAGTGCTCAGCGTTTCAGCAGACCGTGGCGTCCAATCAGAGTGTGCAAGTGTGAAAATGCCTGCTGATACAAGGGCACTACAGCGAAATTTCTGGGATCGTCAGGCAGTTGCGTGATGGCGTATGGGTCGCAGAATCGCTACCTAGCGGAAGTTGCAGCGGCGGGCTTGAGCCAGCCGGAGGTCGGTTGCGTCACTGCACCTGCAAAAGTGCAAGTCGGGCAGAAGTTCCAAGCGTGAAATAACGCCAACGGAGGCTGACATGTCAGCCTCCGTTGGCGATTTTAGTTGGCAGTCAAACTACTTGCGAGCGCCAGCTTTTTCCTCGGACATCTTTTGAGCCTTGCCCAACTGTTCATGGGCTTTGACCGATTGCTGATGAGCGGCAGTCGAACTCTGGTGAGCCGCTTGGTCGTCATTCCGGCCATGGGCTTCGGCCGCCGAACGATGGCCTTTTGCTGCATTCTCGTGCTGCTCTGCTGCTTGGTTGTGCGCGTCCTTAGCCATGATTCTCTCCCTTAATTATTTCAATTTTTCGCCCGCTGCGTCAGGTGCATTCCTTTGTGGAGAGCGGCTATAGGCCTAGCTTTTCCACCCGGATTCGCATCACCCAACGTCGAGTTCTCAGCGTATTCCGGGCAACGGCAGCAGGTCTGTTCCATTGTGGACACGTGCGTGTGGACACGTGCGTGTGGACACGTGTGGACACGTGCGGAATTCCGAGGCAATCTGTGCCCGCGGAATGAACTTTTGCGTCCTTTTGCGTCCTTTTGCGTCCATTGGCGTCCATTTGACTTTAGGATAGCTTGCGATCGCGCCGACGAGGTAGCATTCCCCCCCGGCACTCGCCCAGCGAATTGAGAATGGTGCTTGCCTTAGCCTGCAACTTGCTGGATAATAGAGTTTTGCGTCTCTCTCTGAGCTGGAAGTGTGTTCGGGAAGAGCGCGAGCTGTAGCGAGCAGAATTTGCACGGGCGATCGAAAAACGAGCATTCGCTGGTAAGCAGTCTCTCAGGTACCTTGCTGTTATGCCCAGAGAAGGCGGAAGCTGTGGCCACGCGAGATGCGGACATTCGTAGAAGCGCTTGCAAAAGTTTTTTCAGGATAGGGAGCATAGTTTCGTGTTGATGATTCGTTTGGCGCGTGTAGGAACGCGCAAGAAGCCGTTTTATCGTGTGGTTTTGATCGAGAAAGAGCGTGCCCGCAACGGCAAGGCTCTGGAGATTCTTGGCCTGTACAATCCGCGGACCAATCCGGGCACATTCAACGTGCAGCGTGAGCGCGTGGATTATTGGGTTTCCAAGGGCGCGCAGATGACCGACCGGATGAAAAAGCTGGTGGCGAAAGCTGCTGCGGCTCCGGTGGCTGCATAGTCTTCGGCTTCGGCAACTGCAAGATTCACCGTTAGCGTTTTTGGTTACCGTTCCGTCCTGCAAGTGGCAGAGCGATCACTTCTGAAACAGGCTTTCGTAAAAGGACAAAGCGACCATGGCGACTGAGCCCAAGGGCGATGCGCGGGCGTTAGTGGAGCATATTGCCCGCGCTCTGACGGAACATGCGGAACAGGTGCAAGTTACGGCTGTGCCCAAAGGGCGCGACACCTCGGTCGAGTTGACCGTCGCGGAAAGCGACATGGGACGGCTGATTGGCCGAGGCGGTCGCACGGTGAAAGCTTTTCGCCAAGTGTTACGTGCTGCTGGCGATGCTGCAGGTCAGCGCTACGAGTTAGAGATTCTAGAGTAGTGGATGCCCTGCGTGGCTGAACACCAAGCTGCACACCAAGCTGAACACCAAGTGGAAGAGTTCATCACCATCGCGCGGGTGGCCAAGACGCAAGGCAGAATTGGCGAAGTCGCCTGCGACCTGTACACCGACTTTCCAGAGAAGTTCGCCGAGCGCAAGCGGCTGTTCGCCATGCCCGGCGCCGGGTTGAAGCCGGGACAGCAGCGGCGCGAACTGCAACTGGAAAGTCATTGGCTCCACTCGACTGTGAAAGCGGCTGGTGGAAAAGAGCGTGTCGTGCTGAAGTTCGCGGGTGTGGATTCCATCACCCAGGCTGAAGAGTTACTGGGCTGCGAAATTCAGATTCCAGCCAGCGAACGGGCTGAACTGGAGTCGGGCGCAGCGTATCTGAGCGATTTGGCAGGATGCGTGGTGCTGGAGAGTGGCCAGCGGGTTGGCGTGATTCGCGACTTGGAGTTTGGCGCCGGCGATGTGCCGGTTCTGGTGGTGGAAGGTAGCGAGGGGCAAGAAATTCTGATTCCCTGGGCCAACGAATTTGTGGAGCGGTTTGACCTCGCGGCGCGCGAAATGCACATGGTGCTTCCCGAAGGCTTGCTGGAGATTAACGCACCGGGCAAGAAGGAATCTGGCGACAAGCGGGAGAAACCCCCCACCCAGGCGTAGCTTGGAGGGGGCACCCGAAGCGAAACTGGAAGACTGAAGTAGAAGACCGGGGTCGAAGAAAGTGAAAGCAGAACTGATCACAATCTTCCCCGAGTTCTTTCATGGTCCGCTGGAACACGGGATTATGCGCAAGGCGCAATTGGCCGGGCTCGTTGAGTACCGGGTTTGCGACCTGCGAGAGTTTACGCACGACCGGCATCGCACCGTGGATGACCGTCCTTTTGGGGGCGGGGAAGGCATGGTGCTAAAGCCAGAACCCATCTTCGAGTGTCTCGAAGCTCTGGATGTGGCATCGCGGGAACAGCGTATGCAGCCGGGTGCGCGGGAGTCGGTGATTCTGCTTTCCGCGCAAGGTCAGCGGTTCGACCAAAGCGTGGCGCAAGAGTTGGCCGCGCTTGACCGCTTGGTGCTGATTAGCGGTCGTTACGAAGGTGTGGATGAGCGGGTGGCAGAGCACTTAGCCGACCGCGAGCTTTCCATCGGCGACTTTGTGTTGAGTGGCGGTGAGCTGGGCGCGCTGGTGATTTTGGACGCGGTGACGCGGCTGATTCCCGGAGCGCTAGGCAACGAAGCCTCCGCCAAGCAAGAAAGCTTTAGTGCGCTAGAGCAAGATGCGGGCCAGCAAGCGAATTCCACCTGCGGGTCGGGCGGATTGCTGGATTATCCGCACTATACGCGGCCAGCAGAGTTTCGCGGATGGCCGGTGCCGGAAGTGCTTTCTTCCGGGAACCATGACTTGATCCGGCGTTGGCGCCGGCGCAAGGCGCTGGAAAAGACGGTGCGCAACCGTCCTGACCTGCTGGAGCGGGTGGTGCTAAGCGACGAAGACCGCGAGTTAGTGGAAGCGATTACGCGGCAGAATTTGCACTAGCAGAATTTGCACTAGTTGGAAACGCAGCACGCGTTACCAGATTTCGTTCAAAAGGAAAGAAGAGAGTCATGTCGAGTCCCATTATTCACCGGCTTCTAGCCAAGACGCAGCGCACCGACCTCCCCAAGTTTGGCCCTGGCGATACCGTCAAGGTTCACGTCCGCATCAAAGAAGGCGAAAAAGAGCGCATCCAGATTTTTGAGGGCCTTGTGATTTCAATGTCTCAGGGATTGCAGAGCTCGTTCGTCGTCCGCAAGATGAGCTTTGGCACCGGCGTAGAGCGCATCTTCCCCTTCGCCTCCAAAGCCATTGACAAGGTGGAAAAAGTGCGGTCGTTCCAGATTCGCCGCGCCAAGCTGTACTACCTGCGCGGACTGCGTGGCAAGGCTGCCCGCTTGAAAGAAGTGGATACCCGCATCAAGGCCAAGGCGAAAGCCTAGGCTCTGCGGTCGGCGGGCTCGGCTTTGAGGCGATGTTGTCCGTGGTTGACGGGCGTTCTGCGTTCTCGCCGCCGATGCAAATGTGTTTAACAGGCTCCGCGCCCGCAGAGCCTGAACTCGATGCCTGCCAACCCCACATGGCAGTCTTGCCCTTTCCCGTTTCTTTGGGGCACAACAGCGCAAATTTAGTTCGCGGCATTCGCTAGACTACCAAGTGCACAGAGGCATGAGTGGGTAGTGCGGGCAGCGCCGTACTCACCACAACCGACTCACCACAACTTCTGCGGCAAGGCCGGGTTAAGACCCCTAAGCCGTGCTGTGCTCTTGCACAAAATCCCGGTCCTTTTGTTAACTGGTTGGCCGCTGTCGTCGAGTTTAAGGAGTTGTTGTATGCGCTTACAAGAAGGCTGCAAAAACCTGCCCGTGTGGTTGCTTACCGCAGTTGGATTTGCTTTGCTAACCGTGCTGGCAGCCTGTGGCGGCGGCAGTTCCACCACGCCTCCCCCCCCAGTCATCGCCGTGACGGTCACTCCGGCCGCCCCGACGCTCACCTCGGGACAATCGCAGCAGTTCACCGCTACCGTCACCGGCACTACCAACACTGCGGTCACGTGGTCCGCGAGCGGCGGTACGATTTCCACTGCGGGGCTGTTTACGGATACGGTCACTGCCACGACGACGGTCACGGTAACGGCCACGTCTGCGGCCGATTCCACGGCGAAAGGTACTGCAACGGTCACCGTGACCCCAGCCACCGTCGGCGACATTACTCAGATCAAGCACATCGTATTCATCATCAAAGAGAACCACAGCTTCGACAACTACTTCGGTAGCTATCCGGGGGCAGAGGGTGCGACCACCGGCGTGACCTCGACCGGGGCCGTGGTGCCGTTGACGCACGGAGCTGACCGACCGCCGTATGATGTTGGCCACGGATTCACCGACACGGTCCTTGCCATTCATGGCGGCAAGATGGATAAGTTTGACTTGATTAGCAAGGGTGACGTCAATGGAATGTTGCTGCCCTATACGCAGTACCTTCAGGCAGATATTCCTAACTACTGGACACTGGCGCAGAACTATGTGTTGGCAGACCACATGTTCTCGTCGCTCACCGGTCCTAGCTTCCCCAACCACCTCTATACAATCGCTGCCGATTCCGCCGGAGTCACCGACAATCCAATAAACACTTCCTCCGACCCAACTCATACTATTAGCAATAAGTGGGGCTGTGATGCCTCGATGGGTTCGCCGGGAATTCCACCCTCCACTGTAAAGCTGATTGACGCAGCTGGTAACCCGCTGACTCCAGTTTTCCCGTGCTTTGATTTCGCTGCTGGCACCCTGATGGATACGATGCAGACGGCCAAGATTACCTGGAAGTATTACGCGCCGAGGCCGGGCACGTCCGGATATATTTGGAATGTTCTCGACGCTGTGCATCATATCCGCTGCGCGGACGCGATATTGCCTAACTGTACCGCCGACGGCACGCTGTGGACGACCAACGATGTGGTAGATACGCAGTTCGATATAGACGCTGCCGCAGGCAATTTGCCCGAAGTTAGTTATGTAGTAACTCGCGGGGAAGATAGCGAACACCCAGTTTCCAGCGTATGTCAAGGTGAGAATCGGTCAATCGCCGAGATTGACGCTGTAATGAATGGGCCAGACTGGAACAGTACCGCGATCTTCTTACTGTGGGATGACCACGGTGGCTTCTACGATCATTTGGCTCCCCCCAAGAAGGACGCATGGGGTTTCGGGGTGCGGGTGCCGCTCATCATCATCTCGCCGTTCGCCAAGAAGGGCTACATCAGCAAGCAGGAGTATGAATTCAGTTCGCTGCTGGCATTTGTTGAAAAGCGCTATAACTTGCCCTTTCTTACGGCGCGCGACGCTGCTGCCAACGACATGGAAGATGCATTCGACTTTACCCAGACTCCTCGCCTGCCAACACCGCTGCTGCAAAGAGTCTGCCCCTAGCGGTCTGTGTGGAACACTATAGGTAGAGTATAGGTAGAATGAGCGGGGGGGGTGCTCCCCGCTCATTCTGTTGCTTTCAAACTGCACATACGCTTTCAAATTTCGCCAAGGCTGCCCCAAGGCTGTCCCCAAGGCACCGCGAATAATTTCCACAGCAAGAGCCCACCATGTTCGTGCGATGATTCCAGCTATGGCGTTGGGCAGGGTACAGCCAACCGTGATGCAGCCGGATTCCGCGAAGCCGCTTTCGCCCTCGGCGGCAAAACTGCGCCTCTTAAAGAAGCTGCGTTGCACCCTGCGGTATGAAAAGGAAGCTTGGGCGAGCGGCGCGCATTGCATTGCTGGTGTGGACGAAGTGGGGCGCGGCTGTTTGTTTGGGCCGGTGACGGCTGCCGCCGTCGTTCTCGATCCACGGAGGCGTATTCGCGGCCTGCGCGACTCCAAGTTGCTGGATGCCGCCCGCCGTGAGGAATTGTCGCAGGAAGTTCGCTCCAAGGCTCTCGCCTACGCCATCGCTGAAGTAGATGCCGTTGAGATTGACCGCATCAACATCTATCAGGCGTCGCGGCTGGCGATGAAGCGGGCGGTGGAGCAACTCACACTAGCGCCGGATTTTCTTCTGGTGGATGCCATGCGCCTCGACCACCCATGCGCCCAACGTGGCATTATCCATGGCGACGCACTTTCGATTTCTATTGCTGCCGCTTCCATTATCGCCAAGGTGCATCGCGACCAGCGTATGCAGGAGCTCGATGCGCTGTATCCGCAATATGGCTTGGCTTCGCACAAGGGCTACGCCACGCCCGAGCATCGCGAGGCCCTGCGCCGTCACGGGCCCACGCCGCTGCACCGCATGAGCTTCGCGCCGTGCGCGCAACTTGATCTTACCTGGGCCGAATGAGCAGGGAAGCTGCGCGCGTAATTTGTTTATTCGTTCTACTTCACCGCCACAATCGTATCTGTCAGCAAGTCTGGTTTAGACTCATCGCGTACCAGATGCGGATATTTTTCGCCTTCGTGGTAGTCCAGCCTGTAAGTTTTGTAATATTCCGCATTTTCCACCAGCAATTCGATGGGCTCTTTGGAGGTGGTCGCCGATTGCAGCGCATCTTTTAACACTTGCTTGGAGAAACGGCGCCCGTTGACTGCGATGAGCATCATGCCCGGCCCCATCCCTGCCTTGGCAGCGACCATGCCTTCGATAGTATCTTGCACCCGGCCGTCCTTGCCCAAAACAAGCCCGAGTGAGTACACGCCCTCCGTAACCTGTTCCTTGTCCCGCATCTCGTTGGGTTCGGCGGTGTAGGTCAGCTTCCAGCCGCTGCTGCTGATGCCCGTGAGCGGTGCACCCGGGCCGTGATTGGTCAGGCGCTCGGTCCAAAAGCTGTTCCAGTCGTAAGGCGCTACATGATTCAACGCCGCCAGCACATCGCTGAATTCGTACCCCACCACCTGGGGGCCGGTGGTTACCCCGCCGTGGAAGAGTTTGCAGAAATCATCGAGTGATCTTTCGCCATGTGTTTGCTGGCGAATAATCACGTCCGCCCACAGCCAGTTCAGCTGATCTTCGCTATAGAAGTCGGTACCGCGACGCCAAGATGACCACGACTCTGGTGAAAAATAAGATGCGGGCGCTGCGTCGGCTGTATCTTGCAGGTTGCGCCAGGAGCGGCCGGAGCGATGATCCAGGTCGGCAGCCGACTCCGCGAGTTCGATGCGGTATTCTTCCGGAGTGAGCATAGCGGCGCGGGCACCCAGCACATTGCCGTAGTACTGCGTCAGGCCTTCATACACCCAGAGCAAATCACCCTGCATGGGCGTTTGATACTCCGGCGTGGCCAGCCGCGCCGGGCGCCGGTACTTGCCATTCCAAGAGTGGAAGTATTCATGGCCCAGGAATCCGCCGACGTGCTTGCGTTGGTCTTCCTCCACAAAGGCGCGTTCTTCCAGTCGGCTGTCGTTTGACTCATGATGTTCTAGCCCAAAGTGGGCGACGTGATTGCTGAGCGTCATCAAGAAATGATAGTCACGGTAGTGCCGCGCCCCGCCAAATAGTTTACCCGCCTGCTCCACCAAGTGTTTATAGTCTTCGACAAAGTCTGCCTTGAGTGCGAGGGCAGCGGTGCTGTCAGCAACCAGATCAAGCTCATGCGGAATGGCATCACCGCCGGTTACATCAATGGCACGAAAGTATTCTCCGGCGAGAAGAGGCGAATCCACCAGAGTGGTAAGCGACGTTGGTTTGAACTGAATGGTGTCGCTGTGTGAACCGCCTTGCGAGTCGAGCGGCAGCGCCGTGCCATACTTCCATCCCGCAGGCAGCCGGACGCTGGCCACATAGGTCAGTTCGTCGCTGCTGTAGCCCTTGGGATAGAGCACAAGCTGGTTCCAACTGATGACCGCGAGCTTTTCGGTGATGGAGGAGCCAGAGGAGAATCCGCCTTCCAACGAGGCAGGCGACAGGAAGTCTAAATCAATTTCCAGATCGGTTGCACCCGCCGGAATCTCCACGTGGAAGGTGAACACGTCAGTCAGATCCCGCCGCCAGGCGACTTCCTTGCCGCCCGCGAAAAAATGCAGGCCTGCCATGTCATCCACGGGGCCATCGGGCGCGTGTTCGCCGGGAATCCACTTGGGGTAGTAGAGCGTCAGCGGGCCGGGGGCTACCGGTATGGAGAGGTGCGCATGAAGAAGTTTGCGGGGCGCCTCGGTTGCGTCGAGCGTCACGATGATGGTGGGAGCAGCGGCAAAAGCCACGTCGGTGACCGTGCATAGCATGAGCACTGCAGGAGCAGCGAAATAGAACAAGCGGAAAAACCTCGACATAAACTCTCCGTTAGGCGTGGGGGTGCTGCGTTGCAACAATGCCATCTTACAACGATGCAAGAGCGCCAGCAATCTGGCATCGGAGACCGCGAGAGGCCGAAAAAGCAGCAGCCCAGTGGGACCGCTTTGTTATGATTCGACTATGGGCGAGTCGCGCGGAAAGTTCATTACCATTGAGGGTTTAGATGGCTGCGGCAAGACAACGCAGCTACAGGCGCTGAGCGAGGAGCTTCGGTCGCGGGGCAGGCAGGTGGTGCTGACACGCGAACCCGGCGGAACGTCGGTGGGGGAGAAAATCCGCTCCATTCTGGTGGATTCCGCGACGGTCGGTCTAGACCCGCTTGCGGAAATGGCCTTAATGTTTGGGGCACGGGCGCAGCATGTGGCGCAGATTATTTTGCCCGCATTGGAGCGCGGCGCGTACGTGCTGTGCGATCGCTTTACTGACTCCACCGAAGCGTACCAGGGCTATGGCCGCGATTTAGGCAGTGAATGCGTGCTAACTTTGCACAAGATATTGTGTGCGGATATTCAGCCCGACCTAACGATTCTGATGGACTCAGACTTGGGTGCGAGTCTGGCCAAGGCGCGACGGCGCAATCGTAATGTGAGCGGCGACGCGGTGAATGAAGATCGCTTTGAGCGCGAAAACCGGGCCTTTTTCGAGCGGGTGACCGACGGCTATCGCGCCATTGCCACACGGGAACCCGGGCGCGTCTTTGTGGTGGACGCGCGCAAACCCTTCGATCAGGTGCAGCCCGTGATTCTGCGGGAAGTGCGGCGAAGGTTTTTTTAGAGCAGGTTCTAGTTTCAAGTGGTTTGCGCGGGGCGGGCGTCTCGCTGGGTCAGTCGGTGCGAGGCGTCGAAAGTTCTCTAACCCGCTGCTTCCAGAAATCGCAAAAGTTCTGCTGGCTCGGGACGCTTGGTGAAATCCTCGTCTACGGAACGCCACAACACGGTGCCGTCGCGGTCCAGCACAAACGTTGCCGGAATCGGTAACTCCCACCGTGCGGTGCCCTTTGGGTCGCCATTGGCAAACGGCAGATTGATGAAGACACTGCTGTAGAGTTGCTGCTGCTCCTGCGGAACGTGATAGACAATGCCGAACTGGCGCGCCAGTTCATTGGCAGAATCTGCAAGCACGGGAAAGCGCAGGTGGTGCTGGTCGCGCATTAGATAGTTCTGCTTGACCGTCTGCGGTGAGACTGCCACCAGCGTCGCGCCGAGATCGGCGAATGCAGGTGAAAGGAAGTTCATCGCCTCCATTTGGCCGACGCAGAAGGGGCACCAGCGTCCGCGGAAGAACATCAGCACCATGCGGCCATTTGCCAGCACGTCACGCGATGCCATCGGGTTGCCATTCGCATCAGCCAGCACAAACTGCGGCGCGATTGCACCCACTGCCACCGCCTGCTGCGCCAGTCCAGAATCGCGCAACTGCTCAACTACGCCCGCATGTACCGCACGAGTCGCTGCCGGAACGTAGCGCTCGGCCAACGCCTTGCGCTCGGCCAGTTGCTCGGCCAGCGGACGCGAATCAGCGTAAGGCCCGGATTCAGGCAGGCTGCGCCACTTCATGCTACTTCTTCTCGTTGTTGGCTGGCTTCTTGTCTGCCGCAGCTTTGGGCTCTTCCGACCACGGGGGTGTTACGCCAACCATGCGGGCATAAGCGATGGATTGGCCTAAATGCTCGGCGCAGTGCCGCGTCATAAACAGCAGGATGCCGCGATAGGTGTTCTTGCCACCAAACCAGTCAAGCTGCTTTTCCACGTCCGCGTCTGGCATGTTGGTGACCGCAGTGCGCACGTGCGCGAATGAATCCTTCAGCGCGGCGACGATCTTGGCCTTGTCGGTAGTGGTGGTGTCGTAACCCTTGCCGTTGAACCCGGCAGGCGGCGCCACGCCGAGAGCCTTGGGAATATTGAAGTTCGCTGCGGCGATGTGCAGGTAGACTTCTGCGATGGAACGCACGCCCGGTGCCGGACGCCACGAGTATTTGTCAGCGGGCACCGCTTCGGCCAGACCTACGATGCGCGACTCCAGCGTGCCGTACTCGCCGAGGAATTCGCCGCGCGGGCCGGCAGGAACCTTGGCCGTGGCTTGCCCCCACGCCACGCCAACCATAACTGAAAACAGCGCAAGGCCCACCACGAATGCAAGACGCGATTTGTACACGGCAACCTCCCCTACGATGTTTGGAACGCCGCACCTGCGGCACCCGTTTAGCATACACCGCCGTTTCCAGGGAACTGCGCGGCCGTCGCGCCGCACATCCACAACAATTGAGCCTTGCGCTTCGATGCGCCACCAAACCAGCCCTGCGGGCGGCCCTGCGGGCGGCCCTGCGGGCTGCACAATATCACGGCGCTTCACCCAGAGCTTGCGCCCCGGGCTAGGGACAGGGATCGCCGCTCCCCGGCTTGCATCTGCGTGAGCGGGAACCGACCGGTGTCCCATTCAAGCGCGCCTTTCGCTTGAGTGGGTTGGGAACGCCGCCTCGGCGATCCCGTTGCCCCGGGCCTGCCCCTTCTGCTAGCCTCACCTGGTTCGCGCTCGACTGCAACATTCCCCCTGGAACTCATTTTGTGCATCACCGGGCGAGCCGCCAGCGGACGCCCGTCTGGAGTCCGCCATGACCACCATGACCTTTCGCTTCGCCGCCCTCGCCCTCAGCCTGCTAACCTTCGTCCTCGCCGCCCATGCGGCCACGCCGCAGCCGGGATACCCTGTGCCGCAGATCGTGGGGCCGACGCACCCTTCGGCGGTGCTGCCGGGCAGTCTGCACTTTACGCTCGAGGTCTATGGCGCCAACTTCATCAGCAGTTCGGTGGTGAACTGGAACGGTTCGGCTCGCACCACCACATTTCTTTCTGGCCATCATCTGCGGGCGCAGATCAACGCGGCTGACGTAACAACGCAAACCTCGGGATTCATCACTGTCACCACCAACAGCCCCAACGGCCCGCTCAAGAGTTCCTCCTACGCGCAAGTTCTGGTACATCAGCCAACCACCAGCTTAAATATCGTCCGGGCTAGCCGGGAGCTTAATATCGGCCCGCCGTACATGCTGGCCGACACGACCGGTACCAACCGGGTGGACGTCACCGGCATCGTGAACGAGGGTTTTCAGACGCAACTCGACAACGGCGACGGAACCTTCACCGGAGCGCCGATCTTCGTAGTCCGCTATCCGGGCTTCGGAGGCGCGGGTATGGGTGACTTCAACGGCGATGGCTACATGGACTTTGTCTTTCCAAAGGGCTACGCGCCGCCTGAACAAACTTCGTGGGAACAGAAGATTGCGCTCGGCGGTCCGGCAGCGGCATATGCGCTCGGCAATACCTACGCAACACTAGGCACTACCCCGCAGCAGTACTTGGTAGGTGACTTCAATCAGGATGGGTTGCTCGATATTTACCAAGGCGTAGGCAGTGCGACAGGGACATCCGAGATCTTCACTGGAAATGGTGACGGGACATTCAGCAGAGGCCCCTACGTCGCGGCGCAAGACTACTACGCGTTACTGGGCGATTTCAATAACGACGGGAAGCTTGATTTGATATCCCTCGATTTTTTCAATGGGGTGAATTGGGCGATACACTTGGATATTGGGAACGGCGACGGAACGTTTCAGAAGACGCGCACGATTAAGCAGAACCCTAGTCTGCCGCTCGTGCCCGCTCTTTACTCGACTGATATGAATGGCGACGGAAATGCTGACCTGATTTATCCTGACGGGAATGGCCAACTCAACGTCCTTCTCGGCAATGGTGACGGAACCTTTAAGCCCTCAAAGCAAACCAGTCTAGACAATACGGCAACGCTCTACTTTGGCGACTTCAACTCGGATGGCAAGATGGACATCCTTTCCGTGGGTTCAGGGGCGGTGACGCTACTGGCAGGAAACAGTGATGGCACCTTCATCCCCGGCCAGCTGATTGCGGTTCCGACGCTTCGCAATGGCGGACCGGCTTTCGTGGCTGATTTCAATAGCGACGGTCTGCTTGACTTGATCGCAGTCGGCCAGCCGAGAGCGGCATACGTTGTGTTTTTTCAACAGCAATAGTTCTATCTTCGAGCTCGCTGCGGACCTGAGCGAAGGCATTTTCGGGGCATTCGTCCCGAAGACGGGCAGACGAGGCGTCTGCCCCCACATGGGCGATTGTCTTGCCACTATCGGCCCGGCAGTTTCATCCCCGCCATGCGCCTTGCAAAGCTGGGTTTGCCGAAATCCTTGAACATCTTGCGCATCTGCACGTACTGCTTCAGCAAGTTGTTCACCTCTTGCACGCTGGTGCCGGAGCCCTTGGCGATGCGTTTGCGGCGGCTGCCGTTGATCAGTTCATGATGACGACGTTCCTTGTTGGTCATCGAGCCGATGATGGCTTCCACGTGCACGAGTTGTTTTTCGTCGAAACTGTCTTTTGCCTTTTGCAACCCCGCGAACGGTCCCACGCTCGGCAACATGCCTAGAATGCTTGAAAAGCTACCCATCTTGCGGACTTGCCGCAGTTGCTCGCGGAAGTCCTCCAGCGAAAATCCATCGCCGGCCAGCGCCTTGCTGGCAAATTCCGCTGCCTTCTTTTTGTCAATTTTTTCGTCAGCGCGCTCCAGTAGAGAAGCGATGTCGCCCATGCCCAACAGCCGCGACACAATGCGGTCAGGATGGAACGGTTCGAGCGCGTCGAACTTTTCGCCCACGCCGATGAACTTGATGGGCTGCCCCGTCACTTGCCGGATGGAAAGCGCCGCGCCGCCACGGGCATCGCCGTCCAGCTTGGTCAGCACCACACCCGTCAGGGTCAGCTTCTTGTGGAACTCGTCGGCGGAACGAACCGCGTCCTGTCCGGTCATGGCGTCGGCCACGAACAGAATCTCCTGCGGGTTCAGCAGCTTCTTTAGCGACTGCATCTCATCCATCAGATCGTCATCAATGTGCAGACGGCCAGCGGTATCCACGATGAGAACGTCGCAGCCATAGTTGGCCGCCTCGCGGCGGGCTTCTTTGGCAAGCCGCTCGACGGTTGCCGAATTCGCTTGGACACTTGAGTCAAGCGCCCCTTCGTAAATGCGGGCACCCACTTGTTGCGCTACAACCTTCAATTGCTCGCGTGCGGCCGGGCGGTAAACGTCTACCGAAACCAGCATGGGACGGTGCCCGCCCGCCTTCAGCCAGTGCGCCAGCTTGCCCGACGTGGTCGTTTTGCCCGACCCTTGCAGCCCTGCCATCAGCACCACCGTAGGCGGCTGCGAGGCGAACTTGAACTTGGCCGTGTCCTTGCCCAGAATGTTTACCAGCTCGTCACGCACAATCTTGACGACCTGTTCCCCGGGCGAAAGTGAGGTCAGCACTTCCTGCCCCAGCGCCTTGGCCTGAATCTGCTCAATCAGATGCTTGACGACGCCAAGGTTGACGTCGGATTCGAGCAAAGCAAGGCGGATTTCGCGGAGTGCTTCCCCAATATTTTCTTCGGTAAGAGTGCCTTGGCCACGAAGATTCTTAAATGCGCGTTGTAGTTTTTCCTGAAGATTCTCAAACATAGGTGAGCTTCTAGTTTAGCAGCGCGCCAGCCAACCAGCCTTGCGATTCCGAACGCCGAGAGGAATCTGCGGTTGGCGGCAGCGAGACTGCTGCGCGCAGTTGGGAGCGCGCGGTGCAAACACGCAAGCTCGCCTATCGGGTGCGACCACTCTTGGCAGGAGCTTTGACCGTTACCCCAGGTTCCTTGGGCAAAATCACCGGACGGCGCAGCGGCACGATCATCCCCTTGGCGGGGTCCGCGGCCGCGGTGGCGCGGGCCAGTACCTCTTGCTGAATGTACTTCACGAAATCCTGAATCTGCCGCTGCATCTCTTCCATGCGCTCGCGCATTTGCAAAATAATGGCGATGCCGCTGATGTTCACGCCCAAGTCACGCGCCAGGTTGAGGATGAACTCCAGTCGCTGCAGGTCTTCTTCGGTGTAAAGCCGGGTGTTGCCCTCGGTGCGCGAGGGCAGCAGCAGTCCTTCGCGCTCGTACAAGCGCAGCGTCTGCGGATGGATGCCGTACATCTCCGCTACGGCGGAGATCATGTACGCGCCTTTCGATTTGCGTTTTTGTGCCATAGCAGTGTGCTTGCGGGCGCCTGACCCTTCAGCACTAGCCTACCTCATTGGGCGACTGGCGAAAAGTGGCAAAAGGCCATTGCTCACCGCAGAGTGCGCAAAATTCCAGCAGTTGCCCGCGCGGAACAGGCGTGACTTGTATCTCGCTTCCAAGGCTCACGCGACACGCGATAGCGTGGTGAACGGGGGCATGTAAGGTAAGCTGAAGAGCGTGGCCGAACTCATCCAAAGCGCACTGCATCGCCTCACCGTGCACCGGGAGTCGCTGACCCGCGACGAAGCGCGAGCCGTGATGGCGGAGGTTCTCGCCGGGTCGGCCAGCGAGGTGCAGATCGCCGCCCTGCTGGTCGCACTTAGCATGAAGGGCGAAACGGTGGAAGAGATCGCCGGCTTTGCCGAAGCAATTCGCGCGGCCGCCGCGCCTTTCGCCACCCCGTTGGCGGCGCAGATCGCTTCCACCATCTCTGAGCCGAGTGTGGATGCATTGGCTGACATCAGTGGTACTGGTCGCGACGCACTCGAGGATTTAGCAGGTGAGGCGGAGGGCGGCATTTATGCCGCTGCGCAGGGCGACGCGCTGGTAGATACCTGCGGCACCGGAGGCGACGCCAGCGGCACCTTCAACATCTCCACCGCAACGGCGCTGGTGGCGGCAGGCGCCGGCGTCCGCATCGCCAAGCACGGCAACCGCAGTGTTACATCCAAGTGCGGCTCGGCAGACGTGATGGAAGCGCTGGGCGTGAACCTTACTCTGCCCCCCATCCAAATGGCCGCCTGCCTACGCGAGGTCGGCATCGCCTTCCTGTACGCTCCGGTGTTGCATTCCGCGATGCGGCACGTGCAGCCAGTGCGGCGAGCGCTGCGCCTGCGCACCGTGTTTAATCTGCTCGGTCCGCTTACCAATCCTGCAGGCGCATCGGCGCAGGTGGTGGGCGTGTACTCTGACGCGCTAGTCGAAAAATTGGCCGCAGTGCTCTGCCTCTTGGGCGTGCGCCGCGCACTCGTGGTCCATGGCAGTGACGGCCTCGACGAAATCACCCTCAGCGGCCCCACGCGCATTGGTGAAGTGCGCGACGGCTCCATTCGCACCTACGAGGTGACGCCCGAGGAGTTTGGCATCACTCGCGCGCCCTTGTCCGACCTAGCGGGCGGAGATGCGGAGGAGAACGCCGCCATCATCCGCAAGGTGCTGGCGGGCGAATCCGGCGCTCGTCGCGATGTAGTCGTCCTCAACGCAGCCGCTGCCCTGCTGGCGGCGGGGCGCGTCAACCATCTAAAAAATGGCATCGCCCTGGCGGCGCGAGCGATTGATTCCGGCGCCGCCAGCGCAAGACTAGATAGGTTGGTTCACTTTACGAACCAGAGGTAAACGCCTACGAGGTGACCGGACGCGAGCGGAAATTCCGGCACTATCGCCTTGCCGGTGAGCAACCCGCCGCAGGGGACATTTCAAGCGACAACATCGGTGGGCTAGGATGTACTCCGCTGAGATTTGACCTTACCGGAGTGTGTCCCCCGGATCCTCCAAATTAGAACGAGGGTACAAATGCATAGAGCGCTAAACTATGCCGGTACATGTGTGTATCCCGTCGAACTGGGCCAAGCTTGCTCGCGCAATACGGGGAGCGAAGGCGACGGCGCAATTCAGCCAAGGTCACCAATATTCTGGAGCCCGCAAGGTGCCACATTTGTGTTTGCCGTGTATGTGCAGGGCAATCCCGGGCTTCGGCTTGTGCTCGCACAATTATCACCGACGGGTAGCGTGCAGCTTAGTTCAACTATGCAGCGCGACCATGGATTATGCGGTTCGTCCCCGTGTAGTCTATTGGGCATGCGACGGGTAACGTTCGTGGGTCACCCGGTGTCGAGCATTAAGGCAGTGATTCAGTTTGGGCGGAATTTGGTGGAAGGAGCACAAACTATGGACTACCCGCTTTCGTCGTTTGCCGCAGAACCAGCCATCAGCAGGGATGCGTCCCATGCAACAGCAAGGTGATCGTAATCGGCGTCGTGAGAGGAGTGTACGACAGTGATCTCCCATGTACTCCATTTTGGACGGCGGATCACCTATATCATTGAAAGTGCAAGAGCGACCGCGATAGCGTTGACCACCGTGCTTCTATTACGGAATAGCAAGTGTCTTTGGTTAGTGCTCGTGGTTGGTGGAATATGCGTGCTATGGCCCCACTGCGCATGGTCGCAAACGGGTGACGGTTCCGGTCATCCGCAGCTTGAATTGCAAGCTGTGAAATATGTGCGTGGTGGGTCGCAAGAGAAAATGTCGGACGAGTCTGCCGTGTTCAAGGTGATGCTAGGGTCCTCGAGACATTGCACGGAAGCATTGAGCGGTGAGTGTTTCGACTTTCGGGTTGTGGCCAAGCGAACGCAGGGAGTAACAACGTTTCGTCTAGCAAATGAGACCGCGCAAGTTGAGTCATTAAGTATTGTCGGCCACTCGCAACTACTTATTGTGGGGCGGCCGCAGACCAATTTGGCAATTGTTACACTTGTCAGCCTCCCTCTGGGGAAGGAGATTGATCGCATTGTGTGTAACAAGTCCAGCCTCTCTCTTGACAGACAATTTGTTGTGTTTCTGAAGTTCACCCCAGCACACCCGGGCTATAACTGGTCTCCTAGCGAAGAGTATGTGGTGTACGATTTGGCGTCGTCGCCGCAGGAGAATCGGACGCCACCCAATCGCAGCCGCTCTTTAGAGCCTTATGACGCAGGATGGCCGATCTATCCAGAAGATGCAACTAATTTGCCCGGTGACAACATGCTTGAGGGGAGAAACAACGCCATTAGTTGATGCGGACCCGCGCTCGAGTTCGCGTGTGTCCGGTATCCGCTCCCGAAACTGCACCGACTACACTTCCACCTTTTCCATCCACTGCGCCACCTGCACGTTCCAGCTTAGCTCTTTCTGCATCGCGGCCTGTAACTGGCTCGCCGCGTCCGGCTCGCCGTGGACTAAGTAGGTTACCTGCGGCGCGCTGGGGAAGGTGTGCAGCCACTCGAGTAGTTCGCGCGTGTCGGCGTGGTCGCTGAACTGCTCCAGCGCAGCGACCTGCGCCCGGATCGGCACCGGTGCCGAATAGATACTGACCTCCGGCGCGCCGCTCTTGATGATCGCCCCCCGCGTGCCGGGCGACTGGAAGCCAATAAACAGCACTAAGTTGCGCGGGTCTGGCAGTCGCTGCGCCAGGTGATGCAGTACGCGCCCGCCCGTCACCATGCCGCTCGACGAAACGATAATCTGCGGCACATGCGAATCATTGATCTGCTTGGATTCCTGAATCGAAGTGGCGAAGTGGAAGCCCGGCCAGTTCACTGGCGATCCATACTGCGCAATCATGCGGGTAGTTTCTTCGGAATACTCCTCTTTATGTTTGACGAAAATTTCTACCGCTTTAATCGCCATGGGAGAATCGCAGAACACCGGCACGCGCGGCACTTGCCCAGTTTCCATCAGGTCCTTCAACATAAAGAGAAACTTCTGGGTGCGCTCCACGGCAAACGCGGGCACAATCACCGTGCCGCCGCGCTTCACCGTATCGCTGATCAGCTTTGCCATCTCTGGCCGAGGGTCGGTGGTAGGATGCTCGCGATTTCCGTAGGTAGACTCCATCACCACCACGTCGGCTGACTCGTTTTCCTGCGGGCCAGCGTACAGCACTTTGCCGGGAGCGGTGTGCTGGCTGCGTACGCGGCCAATGTCGCCGCTAAACAGCAGGCGCCGCGTCGCGCCATTTGTTTTCAACGCAACCTCCACCATTGACGAACCTAGAATGTGCGCGGCCCGCACAAAACGGAAGCTCAACTCGGGGCTCAGCGCGTGCGACTCGAAAAAACCCACCGGCTGAAACTGTTTCAGGCATGCCTGCGCGTCCTCTTCTGTGTAGAGCGGCAGCGCGGGGTCGTGTTTTGACGTTCTGAACTTGTTATGGAAGTCGGCTTCTTCCTCTTGCAGATGGCCGGAATCCGGCAGAATGATGCCGCACAAATCAATGGTAGCGGGCGTGGCGAAGATCGGCCCGCGAAAGCCCTCTTTCACTAATCGCGGCAGCAGCCCGCAATGGTCCAGATGCGCGTGTGTCAGAATCACGGCGTCAATTTCTGCGGCGGGGATCGGGCTTGGCTGCCAGTTGCGTTCTCGCCATTCCTTCTTGCCTTGGAACAAACCGCAATCAATCAGACACTGGAATCCCGACTTGCCGTCGCTGTCGCTAGTATTTATACCGGTATTCGTGCCGGTGCTCGCGCTGCCCATCGCACCGGTGTTGATGAGGTGCTTCGATCCGGTAACCGTACCGGCTGCGCCAAGAAACTGAATGTATGCCATGGAGTGACTCCTGAGCCCCGTTGAGTGCGGCCTTAGGATACTCCAGAGACTGCCGGGGTGCCCAGCGTCTTGCGGGGGCCGCATTTTCCACGATTAGTGCAAATCCACCTTCACGTCCATCCGATTGTTGCTAATGTCGCTTTCGGGTATGCTGCCATCGTTCACAATCACCTGCAACGGCAAGAATGGCACTTCAATGCGCACCACCGCCTTGGACTTTGCCCGTACTTCCAGCCGCTGCTGCACGTCGCCTTTGTCGGTATGGATGATGACCGGCACTTCGGCACCCGCGGTGCCGATATTCTCTAGCGAGACGGCGACGATGTAAGTGCCGTTGAGTGTGATGCGCGGGCTGGCCGATTCAATGCGAAAATCGGGCAACCCGCGCTCGCGGTAAATCCAGTCGTCGAAAAGCCACTCCAAGTCGCGAGTCGTCTGCTTGGCAATCACCGATTGCAGATAGCTGGGGTCATGGTCGTCTGCGGCGCGATATTGCTTTAGCGCTGCCAGCAGCTTTTCCTCGCCAATCATGTCGCGCAACATGGTGAGCACGGCCAGCGACTTCAGCCGCAGAGTGACGTCATCGGTGGCGCGGACCAGCGGCGCAGCGCTGGCCGCGTCCAAGCTCTTTTCAGCCTCCACCAAAGGTGGCAGAAGTCTGCTCAACTGCGCGGGCACCGTGGCGGTGGCGCTTTGCTGACGCTGCCAAAGCAACTCCACCAGACTCGCCACGCCTTCGGCGAGCCACGGCCGGTTGCTGGCGAAAACGGTATGGCCCAGCGAGTGCGCCAGAATCGCGTCGCGATGCGCATTGCGGTCACCACCAAACGGCAGAAACAGCATGGTGCCGCTCTCCCATGGCGCCGATCCTGCTTCGGGCAATTCCACCAGTTCCAATTTGCTGTTAAACGCCGAAAAGATCGCCCGCACCTTGAGGGCCAAGTCCTCAACATTTTCGCTAAGCACCGCTGCCGCGCCCGCATCGTCAGAAAAATAATCCACCACAGAGTTGGCTTTGCTGCTGGAGTCGTACTCACCCACGGCAAAGGCTGGCACCGTGTTGCCCAGCGAAGCATACTCACAAACTCCGGTTGCGCCCGATCCGGGCGCGTTGCAAATGGCGCGATACTGTGCACCCACGGGCGTTATCAGCGTGAAGCTGGCTTTCAACTGCGATTCCGTGTGGCGCCCTTTCCATGCCGCGATCGCCGCAAACACCGCGTTACCGTCAGAAAGGCTTACTGCCTCGAGTGAAACCGGGTACCAAGCCACATATCCCAGACCGCGCATTGCGCCGCCGTGCGTGCCGAGCGCATCCCAGTCGCTGCGGGTAGCCAGATCGGCGGGCAGGGCAAGGCGGGTGAGCCGCGTCGCATCTCGATGCACGTTGCCTTCATACGCCACGTTCAGATCCACGGTGCCCTGCGGCGGCACTTCTGCAGGCAGATTCACCACCGCCTGATTCAGCGCGCCGGTGTGGTCAATGTCTGATGGGTAACCGATAGCGGTGTAGGCGAGTTGTTTATCGTCGGCGGGGGTGGTGCCCGCCAGCCGAATCGCGCGCCATTGCAACGACGACGAAATTTGCAGCACGGCAGTCTTCTGCGGTGTGGGCGAATCGTTGCGCAGTGTGATCTTGCCGCGTATGCTCAGCCGCTCTTGCTCCGGCTCAATGCGCACTGCAAGATCGTAGCGAGTGAAGGTGAAAGCGTTGCGATCTAGCGCCAGGGCGGGCGTAGCACAAACCGGGCAGGCGAGCAGCGCCAAGAAAGCCATAGGGATGCATTGCGCACACCGGTTTGCAAGGTTGGCAAGTCGCATGAATGGGCTTCCGCTCGACGTTCTGATTTTACTTCTTGCGGCGAGGCTTTTTAATGGCGACCAGCGGATCGCCTTCGGTCACCGAAGGCTGATTCATCGCGGCGGCCGCCCGTGCCAGCTTCGATGCCTTGCGGTTGGATGCATCGCCAGCCAGTCGGCGTTGCCGTACTGCCTCATATAAAACCACGCCTGCGGCCACCGACACATTCAGCGACGAAACGCCGCCGAGCATCGGGATTTTCACCAGAAAATCGCAACCCCGTGCCACCAAATCGTGCAGCCCGCCACCTTCGCCGCCCATCACAATGGCGCAATCCATGTTGTAGTCAATCTCATCGTAGGTGCGGTCGCCGCGTTCATCCAGGCCCACCACCCAGATGTTCTTGGCTTTCAGTTCCTCCACCGAGCGGGCGATATTCGTGACCCGCGCCACGGGCATGTACTCAATGGCACCAGCCGAAACCTTGGCTACCACGCCGGTAACGCCAGCAGCTCTGCGCTCGGGAATCACCACGCCATCGGCTCCGGCACCATCCGCTGTACGCACAATGGCCCCCAAATTGTGCGGGTCTTCCACGCCATCGAGCACTACGATCAGCGAATGCTCGCCGCGCTTGTTTTCCACCAAGTCTTCCAAATGCGAATACTGTTTGGCCGAGGTGACGGCGACCAGCCCTTGATGCGCACTGGTGCCAGCAAGCTGATCGAGGTCGCGTACCATGACAAAGCGCACTGGCACGCCGATCTTGCGGCACTCTTCAATCGCCTTTTGGGTGCGCAGGTCGCTGCGCTCTTTGGCGACCGCGATATAAGAAAACGCCCGCCCATTCGCCTTCAGGGCTTCCACAACAGTATTGATTCCGTAGAGAATATGCACGTTATCAGTGTAGCGCGGAGTGGCGTGAGGCGGGAGCGCCCTTGGCCGCTCCCCCGCCGCTCTCCCCGCCCAACCCGCGCCTCTTATATACTTCTTTCCAGCCTCAGGAGTGGCCCATGCCTCTTTCCGCCGTCATTGTGGATGATGAACAGCTTGCTCGCGACGAGCTCGCCTACTTGCTAAAAAGCGTGGGCGACGTGGACGTGGTTGCCCAAGGCAAGAATGGTCTAGAGGCGGTCAACCTGATCCGCGAACACAGCCCTGATCTGGTGTTTCTCGACGTACAGATGCCCGGTCTGGATGGGTTTGGCGTCATCAAAAAGCTGATGGCGGGCAAAATTTCTCTACCGCGCATCATATTTGCCACCGCGTTTGACCAATATGCGGTGAAGGCGTTTGAAGTGAATGCTGTGGACTACCTGCTCAAGCCGTTCGACAAAAAGCGGGTGGCGCAAGCCGTGGAAAGGGCGCGGCAAAGCGTGGACGCGGCCGCCGGGAATGCTGGTTCGGCAAACCTGCCTACTATCGCCGGCTCGGCGAATGACGACCGGCTCGAACAACTGATGCGCATGGTCGAGAGCCAGAAGGTGCAGCCCGCCAAAACGCTGCTGAAGGCGGCGGGGCGCCTGTTTTTGGTGGATCAGAAGGACATTTGTTACGCCTCCATTGAAGATGGCATCATTTCGGTTACGACGGCGGGGCCAAACGGCATCGAGGGGCACTCCAACTGCCGCACGCTGGAGGAGTTGCTGGGCTCGCTTGACGGCAATACCTTTTGGCGGGCGCACCGCTCCTATCTCGTGAACATCAACCACATTAAGGAAGTAGTGCCGTGGTTTAAGAGTTCGTATCAGCTGCGTATGGGTGACAAAAAGCAGACCGGTATTCCGGTGAGCCGCGCACAAACCAAGCGCTTACGCGAGCTGTTCGGGCTATAGCGCCTCCTTGTGAGCCGAGCTGGTGAAGCCAAGTTAAAACCGGCGAACCGGAGATGTGCTTGAGGAGAGGAGGCTTCTTACTCCCCGATTCGCCGTCCTTATCGGTGTGGGTCCCACCGATCTTGCTCGTCGCGGCCCGCTTGCTGTGGGCGCGGACGAAATTCCGAAAATCTTGCGATTCTGCTATTGCGCCAGCGCCTCCAGTGCGGGCACATTACGGATCACCATGGTGGATCCGTGCAGTTCCAGTACGTCGCTGCGGCGAAGGTCGCCTAACAGGCGGGTCACAGTTTCGCGCGACGCACCAATCATCTGCGCCATTTCTTCATGGGTAAACTTTGTGCGCAACTGCACCGGCTGAATCGAGCCAATGGTGGATCCGCCCTTCGTCGGCAGGTTCAAACAGCCAGATTCGGGTGGCGTCCACGAAAGCAGCAGCCGCGCCAGTTTGCCGATGGAAGAAGGTGCCAACACGATATCGTGAAGTTCCTGAAACGCGGCCAGATATTCGCGGCCCAGTTCACGCGCGGCATGCATGCCGCCTTCGCCCTCCTGGTTTAGGAACCCGGTCAGCGCGTCCCGGTCTACAAACTTCACGTGGCAGGCTGTCTCGGCTTCAGCCGTCAATTCATAAGGACGGTCGAGTGTGACAGCGCTTAAACCCAACACTGCGCCAGGCTCAGCCATCTTTAGAATCAGTCCTTTGCCGCGAATTGACACGGTAGAAAGTTTGACCCGTCCCTGGCACAACACAAACACTCCACGCCCGGGCTGGCCTTCCATAAACAGGATGGCTCCCTGGGGATAGATCATCAGGTGGCCCAAGCTGCTGAAGTGGCGCAAGGTCTCGGTAGAGAAGTGACAAAACATATGGGGCCTGCGGAGGGGGCATTCGACGCAACTGGCAATCGGCACAAGTCCGCGCATTTGCAATGCGGCTTTGCCCCGGGTCTGACTGAATGCCATGTGCGGCCTTCTCTCCTCAGCAGAAGATGAAAGCACGTTAGGGGCCGAACCTCTGGATTAACGAAAATCGTCGAAAATTGTGGTTTTGGTTCCGGGTTGGAACGCGACGGTTCCGTTGCGGAACTAGGGGCGAGCGCCGACTCTGCCCAAGTGACGAAAGTTGTCACATTCCGGCAGCAGTTTTGGGCAGTTGGCCCTGGGCGCCTCTCGAAGTACCGCTCGAAGTACCGCTGGAAGTGCCGCTCTGGCCGATTGTGCCTCGGCAAGGACTGGGATCGGGCTGGCGGTCCTACTACTTTTTCTTGGAGGTCTTCTTGGTGTCGCTTGCCTTATCCGCCGGGCCTAAGCCGCCGTATCTGCGCTCGCGCTTTTGGAATTCGGCGATGCTGGCGAGTAGGTTTTCGCCACGAAAGTCCGGCCAGAGGGTGGGTGTCACCAGAATTTCGGCATAGGCCAGTTGCCAGAGCAGGAAGTTCGAGAGGCGCATCTCGCCGCTGGTCCGGATCACCATGTCAGGGTCGGGCAGGGCGCTGGTGTAGAGATTTTCGTTGATGGTGGCTTCGTCAATATCGTCGAGCTTGAGGTGCGTGAAGCCGCCATTTCGCTGCGCCTTGCTGACGATCGCGCGGAAGGCGTCTACCAGTTCGCTGCGTCCACTGTAGTTGAGCGCGAGGGTAAGCACCATGCCCGTGCATTTCGCGGTAGCACCACGGACCTCTTCCATGCGCTGCTGCACGTCTGCGGGCAGTTCCTGCTGGCGGCCGATGTATTCCAGGCGAACGTTATTTTGCAGCAGTGTGGGCAGTTCGAGCTTGAGGTAGCGCCAGAGCAGGCGCATCAAGAAGGTGACTTCGCCTTTGGGGCGCTTCCAGTTTTCTTCCGAAAAAGCGTAAAGCGTGAGCGCGGGGATGCCGATGCGGGCGGCAGTTTCGAGCGTGGAACGCACGGCGGCGACTCCGGCGCGGTGTCCGGCGACGCGCGGCAAATGCCGCTGGCGCGCCCAACGTCCGTTGCCGTCCATTATGATGGCGATGTGTCGAGGAAGCTGGCCTGAATCGAGCAGGGCGAAGAGTTTCGCCTCGTCGCGGCTCAGACCCGCGGGAACTTTGGCCTGCAAACGTAACCCCTTTGTACTGCAAAAAGGATATTACACCCGCAAGGCTTGGGGAAAGGGCGGCGGGAGAGGCCGTGTACCCAAGGGTGCAAGCCCACCTAAATCCCGGAAAACGTGCGGAATACAGGTGGCACCGGTGGGGTTATTTTTTCACCACCATTGTCGCGCCTGCATATGCGACGGCTCTGTCGGCAGCGGTGGTGGCTTCGCCGCCCGTGCCGTGGTTTGCGCTGACGATCACCACGTGGAAGGTGCGGGTTTTCATCATGCCAGTGAAGGTGCCTTTTCGCTCGCCGATGGTTAGCGTTTGGGACTTGTCATCCCACGTGAGCGGGATGGTGGCGTAGGCACCTTGCTCGTAGCGGTAGCTGTCGCCCTCGTCTTCGTAGAGGGTGAAATGGCCGTCGGCACCGGGATAGATGCGCAGTTCGACGATGTTATCGGCGTCTGCCACCTTCTGGCTGGTGTACTCGATGCCCGGACCCATGGGCACAATAGAACCGGCCCGGACGTACAGCGGCATACGATCGAGCGGTGCAGGAGCATCGAGCGTGTGGCCACCTTCGAGGGAGGCTCCGGTGTAGAAGTCGTACCAAGTGGTGTTGGGCAGATATAGGTGACGGGTCGTGGCACCCGGCTCGGTTACGGGATTCACTAGAAACGCCGGGCCGTACAGGAACTGGTCGCCCAAGCTGAGTACGCGCGGGTCGCTAGGAAAGTCCATCACGAGGGGTCGCATGGGTGTGTAGCTGTTGCTGGTGACCTGCCACGCCAGAGAATAGATGTAGGGCATCAGGCGGTAGCGCAGGCGGTCGTAAGTGACCAATATCTTCTGCACATCCGGGCCGTACGACCAGAGTTCATTCTGGTTGGTGGTGCGGGTGCCGTGGACGCGGAAGATGGGACAAAACGTGCCGAACTGGAACCAGCGGCTAAAGAGTTCGCGGTAAGCAGGGTCGTCGGGATTGCCAGAGACGAAGCCTCCGATGTCGGTCGTCCAATAGGGGATGCCGGAGAGCGCGAAGTTGAGCCCTGCAGGCACTTGGCGTTTGTAGCTTTCCCAGTCGGAATTGATGTCGCCCGACCATGCGGTGACTCCGTTGCGCTGGCTGCCAGCAAAGGCGCTCCGCGAAAGGATGAACACACGCTTGTCGCTACTTGTCGTGCGCTGGCCTTCATAGACGGCGGCGGTGGTGTTCAGCGGAAATAAGTTGACGTAGCGGTCGCCGCTACCGATGGCCAATTGATGATGCAGCTGGATGTTGTCCTCTTGGCCTTCAGTCTCGGGTTCTGTCGTGTCCATCCACCAGGCGTCCACGCCGTTGCCATTGGTGCCCAGGCCGAAGAGCGCCTTTTCCATCAAGTGCCAATAATACTTGCGAGCTTCGGGATTGCTGGCGTCGTATACGGCCATCTGGTCAGCATGGTAGGGCGGCTTGGGCATCTTGGTCTTGTCAATGAACCAGCCGCGCGAATCCATCTCGGCGTATTCCTTCGAGCCGGGTTCGAAGAACGGCCACACGGAAAGCATCAGGTGAAAGTTTTCGGCGTGCAGGGTGTCGAGCATGGCGCCGGGGTCAGGATAGTGCGAATTAAACACGTGCTCGCCCTTGCGATTCCACCAGAACCAATCCTGGACGATGTTGTCCACTGGAATGTGCAGATCGCGATACTTCTTGGCGACAGCGAGTATTTCTTCTTGCGACGAATAGCGATTCTTGCACTGCCAAAATCCGTAGGCCCACTTGCCAAACATCGGCGCTTGCCCAGTCAACTCGCGGTAGCTGGCGACGACGTGGTCAAGTTCGGGGCCATAAAGAAAGTAGTAGTCAACCTCGTCGGCGACCTCTGACGAGAGGTAAAGGTAGTGCAGAAAGCGATTGTTCATGCGGCTGCGCGAGGTGTTGTTCCAATAGACTCCCCATCCCTTGCTCGACACCAGCAGCGGCACGGCGATGTTGGTGTTGTCCTGTGAGATGTCCACCGACTCGCCGCGATAGTTGAAGACGCCAGCTTGGTGCTGGCCGAGTCCGTAAAGCGCTTCGGGAGAACCATAAATGTTGAGAAAGCTTTCGGCGCGGTAGGTGTACTCGCCGTTGACCTCGACGGGCGTAAGGCTGCGTCCGCCATCGAGAAGCAGCTGCTGGTTCGCGTTGTCGCGATAGGTGATGGTGCCGTCGGTGCGATGCACGCTGATGGTGAGCTTGGCGGTGGTCAGGGTGATTTCATCGTTGGCAAAGTGCATCTGCCACGGAGTGGCGGGCCACGATTGCTTGATGATCACATAGTGGGGCTTTTCGCTAAATTTCTCCGACGCGGAATAGCGCACCCGAATGATGGAGTCCGAGCACACCTGCAGTTGCATTGTGCCCCTCGCCATGTGGAAGGTGATGCCGTTGGCATCGCGGTCGAAGCTGGAGACCGGATTGAGCGACTGCCATTGCGCGGACGCGGGCGTGATTGCGCCCAACAAAAGGACAAACAAGAGGGCGAACAAGAGGGCGACCACGGCGGAAGAGAAGACGCGGATACTTCTGGGGCGTGGGCACATGGGGGCAGCTCTCCGGGTAACGGCAAAGTAAAGGTTTACTTGCCAGCGATTTTAGCGCAAGTAGCGGCCGCCGTTAGCATAAGATGCTTGGCGAAGGCTAAATCAAAATTTTAAGCGGACGGCTGGGGAGAAATATGGCGAAGTGGGGATGCGTTCACGGATTGTCTTTGGGACTGGCGCTGCTGGCGGGCACTGCGGCGACGGCGCAGAACATGCAGGACATGCGCGACAAGCACGACAAGCGCGACAAGCGCGACAAGCACGACAAGTGGATTGACGTAACCGCGCCGCTCGATCCGGCGACGTTGCCGGTCTACACCGGCGACGTGCCGCTTACCATGGAGTTCAAGCTGGATATGCGTAAGGGCGACAAGGTTACCTACTCCACCATGGAGACGGGCATCCATTCGGGTACGCACATTGATGCGCCGATGCACTTCATCCGCGACGGCAAGAGCATTGACCAGATTCCGCTTACCACCTTCATGGGGCCGGTGCGGGTGATTGACATTGCGGCGGATGCCCCTGCGGTGACGGCGGCGGAGTTGAACAAACACACGTGGAAGGGTGCCACGCGCATCTTCTTCCGAACCGGCAACAGCCACGGCGGCGGCATGGCCGACGTCCACTTCAACCAGCAGTTTGTGTACATTGCGCCTGACGCGGCGCAACTGCTAGCCGATGCGGGCGTGGAACTGGTGGGAATTGACTACAACTCGGCGGAGAAGTTCCACTCTGACGTGCCGCGTACGCACCAGATTCTACTCGGCAAGGGAATTCCGATTGTCGAAGGGCTGGATCTGCGGGCAGTGACCGGCGGCGACTATGAGTTGCTGATGTTGCCCATCCCGATCATCGGACACGAGGCCGCGCCGGTACGGGCGCTGATGCGCAAGAAGTAGGTCGGCGTTCTGTGGGCAGACTTGCACCGCAGTCTTGTACTGCGGTCTTACACCGCAGTCATACACCAGCGCTGCCTTGGGGCAACATGACCCAGACCGGCTCCTACAGCGGCCGGACCAACCACGAGAGTCTGAGCACCTCGGCGAGCACGAATAACCAGATGCTGGGTTTCACCTACGAAGCCGCGGGGAAACATGACCGCGAACGGCACCATCACTTACACTTACGATGCCGAGAACCGCATCACCGCGACCAGCGGAGCGACTTACGTGTATGATGGCGACGGCAGTCGGGTGAAGAAGTTGGGGGCGAACCCCAAGCTATACTGGCGAGGCACGGGCATGGACGAGCTGGCCGAGAGCGACCTTAGCGGCAACATGCTGGAGGAGTACGTCTTCTTCGGAGGCAAGCGCATCGCCCGGCGCGACGTGAGCGTGACGCCGCAGGTGGTGCATTATTACTACTCTGACCATTTAGGGACGGCAAGCGCGGTGAGTGACAGTGTCGGCACGCTAAGCACGATGGAACAGTGT
>JANXUR010000108.1 GCA_025356095.1 Acidobacteriaceae bacterium
GGACGACGATTCGGGCAAACCGCGCGGTACGCGGGTGTTTGCCATGCCGGAGCGTTGCCCCGAATGCGGTGGGCACATTGTGCGCGCGGAAGGGGAAGTGGCGCACTTTTGTGTGAACACCAGTTGTCCCGCCAAGCTGCGGGAAAGTCTGCTCTTCTTCGCTTCGCGCACGGTCATGAATATTGACGGCCTCGGCGAAGCCATTATGGTGCAACTGATAAAAGATGGCTTGGTTAGCAGCGTGGCAGATCTGTATGCGCTGAAGCGCGAACGGCTCGCCGAGTTGATGCTCGACCCCCGCGAACAGGGCGGCACCAAGCGGCGATTAGGCGATAAGACCGCGCAGAAAATCTTCGACGAAATGGAAGCGTCAAAGCAACGGCCACTCGAGCGTGTCATCCTCGCCCTTGGCATCCGTATGGTGGGCGAACGCACCGCGCAATTCCTCGCCGAACACTTCGGCTCCATGGACGCCCTGATGGACGCCACCGCCGAGCAGTTGCAAGAGGTGAATGAGGTCGGGCCGCGCATCGCCACCAGCATTGTGGACTACTTTGCCGAGCCTCGCAATCGCGAGTTAGTGGAACGCCTGCGCGCGGCGGGCCTGCAGTTCACCGGAGAAAAAAAGACCAAAGGCACCAAGCTCACAGGACTCACCTTCGTCCTCACTGGCACCCTCGTCCGCTACCCCCGCGACGAAGCCAAAAAGCTCATCGAAGACGCGGGCGGAAAGGTCAGCGGCTCAGTCAGCAAGAAGACCAATTTTGTGCTCGCAGGCACCGAGGCTGGCTCCAAGCTCGACAAGGCCCGCGATCTCGGCGTCACAGTGATTGGCGAAGATGAGTTGACGCAGATGCTGGACTAGGTTCGTTTTGGTATCGGTGGGAACGGGCACTTCGCTCCGTACTCCACATGATCATCCCCTACCCCGCCAGCGCAGCCTTTACCCGCTCCCACGTCGTCTCCAGCGTCTCCGGCAGCACTCGCGTCTCGCCCACCACCGTCATAAAGTTGGCATCAGCCACCCAGCGCGGCAACACATGCATATGGATGTGCCCTGCCACCCCGGCTCCGGCGGCTTTGCCAATGTTCATCCCCAGGTTCACGCCATCGGGCTGGTACAGATCGCGCAGTACCGACTCCATCTTCTGCGAGAGCGCCATCATTTCTGTGGCAGCTTCAGCGGGCAGCTTGCGCAGCTCGTCCACGTGCTCGTATGGCACCACCATCACGTGCCCGGCGGTGTAAGGAAACAGATTCAGGATGACGAAGCAGTGCTGCCCGCGATGGACGATGAGCATCTTGCGGTCGTCCTGCACCGCGACCGCCCGGCAGAAGACGCAATGCGGAGCGGCATCCGCCGATTTCACGTAGGTATAGCGCCAGGGAGTCCACAGGTAATCCATGCCTCGGAGGGTATCAAATGCGTATCAGTAAAAGAAACCTTCGGGGCGCGGGGCTGGCGCGCAAAAATGTCCGCTCATTGCCTGTAACCTGCTGTTCACACACAGCTTAGGCCGCAGGTGCACGCCACATTTTCTGATGCGGATAACCCGGATTTTAACGCTCTGTTGGTTTGACTTTGCCGGAAAGCGGTTGCTATAGTCAAAGAGTTCCCTATTGGACGCGAAACGCGATTTAGAGATCCGGCCGCTGGGTTTTTCTGCTCGCTTCAACCAAGTATCACCCGCGAGTGACAGCTATGAATCCTTCCAGCCGTATGTATTGTGCGCGGATCGTGTCCACCTCTCTCTCAACTAGGATGCTGAGTACAAAATGAACGTGCTCGAAGATAACAACACCCCCACCCTTACCGAACAGCCTTTAGCCGAAGCGTCTACTGCTGATTCGACTCCCTCCACCGCCGTCGCCGCAGAGGGTCACACCCCAGCGCCCGAAGCCCCGGCAGTGCCGGTTGCTCCGGTAGCAGTCGCTGCCGTTGCCGAACCCGCCATGTCGGCAGAAGAAGAAGCCGCACAAGCTGCGGAAGAGCATGAAGGCGAACAGGATTTCGCCAAACTGCTGGAAAACTTCGAGAAGCAAGAAGCCGAGACCAGCGAGCCCGATGACGACAACGTCATCAAGGGCCGCGTCATCAAGCTGACTGCGACCCACGTCTTCGTAGACATCAACGCCAAGCAGGAAGGCATGCTTCCGCTGGCGGAGATCCTCGGCCCCGATGGCCAGCCGCGCTTCAAAGCGGACGATGAGATTGACGTGATGCGTGATCGCAGCGAAGGCGAAGAAGGCTATATCGGCCTCTCCTTCCAAAAAGCGCAGCGTATTCGCGTCTGGGACGACATCGAAAAGGCTTACAACGACAAGACCAACATCCCTGCGGTCGTCATTGACCGCATCAAGGGCGGTTTGGCTGTGGATATCCACGGTGCTCGTGCCTTTCTGCCCGGTTCGCAGGTGGACGTGCGTCCCGTCCGCAACTTGGACAGCATGAAAGGGCAGACGATAGACGTTCGCGTCATCAAGCTCAACAAGAAGCGCGGCAACATCGTAGTTTCCCGCAAAGAGATCGTGGAAGCCGAAGTCAGCGAAAAGCGCACCGAAACGGTGAAGAATCTCGCGGAAGGCTCCATCATCACCGGCGTAGTGAAAAATCTGACGGATTACGGTGCGTTTGTAGATATGGGCGGTCTAGACGGCCTGCTGCACGTCACCGATATGTCTTGGGGCCGGCTCACTCACCCCAAGGATCTGGTGCACGTTGGCGACCATATTCAGGTAAAGATCCTGAAGTTCGATCCAGACAAGCAGCGGGTTTCGCTGGGCTTCAAGCAGCTCACGCCTGACCCGTGGCTGGACGCCATGGAGCGGTACCCCATCGGTGCCCATGTGCGCGGCAAGGTCATCAGCGTGACCGATTACGGCGCGTTTATCGAGTTGGAGCAGGGCATTGAGGGCTTGGTACACGTTAGCGAAATGACGTGGTCCAAGCGCATGAAGCATCCCTCCAAGCTGGTGAATGTAGGCGACGAAGTGGATTGCGAAGTCCTGCAGGTGAATCCCACTGAGCGCCGCATCTCGCTGGGCATGCGGCAACTGATGCAGAATCCATGGGACGCGCTGCATGATAAGTTCCCCATCGGCGCGATGGTCGAAGGCCGCGTCCGCAACCTGACCGAGTTTGGTGCCTTCATTGAAATTGAAGACGGCATTGATGGTCTGGTGCACGTCAGCAACATGAGCTGGACCAAGCGCATCAAGCATCCTTCAGAAGTGCTGAAAAAGGGTGACAAGGTGAAGGCTGTGGTTCTGGCCATTGAATCTGACAAGCGCCGCCTCTCGCTGGGCATCAAGCAGTTGCAGCCCGATGTTTGGGACAGCTTCTTTGAGACTCATCGTGTGGGCGACGTGGTGCACGGCAAGGTTCTACGGGTGGCCGCGTTTGGCGCATTCGTTGAATTGGCCGAAGGCGTGGAAGGCTTGTGCCATAACTCCGAAGCAGCGGGCGACCACGGTCAACCCATCGCCCTGGAGTCTGGCCAGGAGCACGACTTCAAAATCATCAAGATGAGCCCCGAAGAAAAGAAGGTGGGCCTCTCGATTCGTGCGGTTGGCGAAGAAGCCTCGCGTGCGGAAGTGGAAAGCTACAAGCAGCCACCAGCCTCCGCTAGCCACGGCGGCAGCAGCAGTGGCGGCTCCACCATCGGCGATATGATCAAGTGGAAGCGCGCCGGCAACGACAATAACTAAAGCCGCAGTAGCAGCTAGTTTTACGCACGTGAAAGGCCCCCGGCGACGGGGGCCTTTTTGGTCTGTCGTTGACTTCCGCACCCGGCCCAGCGACAATGGTGCTGTAAGAACTCGGCGAGTAAGCTTAACCTCGGCACTTGAAAACCCAGCCAGGAGGATAACTATGCGGCTCCTTTCAGCTACGCCTCATTGGATTTTCGCTTTACTCCTTAGCACCACCCTGTGTGCACAGTCGAACCCCGTGCCTTTCGTAAATCAGCCGCTGGTTCCTACGTCGGTAGCGCCCGGTAGCCCGGGCTTCACCCTCACAGTGAATGGCGCTGGCTTCGTGGCCGGGTCGGTTGTGGAGTGGAACGGAAGCCCTCGGGCAACTGTGTTTGTGAACGGTTCACTACTCACAGCTACGATCGCCGCAGCCGATGTCGCCAAGGGAACAACCGCAACGATTACGGTTTCCAACCCCGTTCCCGGCGGTGGAATCTCCAATCCGGGGTTCGTTCAAGTGACGAGCGTGGCGACATCCGCGGAATTCAATGAGTTTATTTTGACCGCGAGATCGAGCGGCCGATCCATCGCCACGGCAGACCTCAACCATGACGGGAAAATGGATCTTGTGATCGGAGATCAGGGTGCGAATTTGGTTTCGGTGTTCTTGGGCAATGGAGACGGCACCTTCAAGCCCCGCGTTGACTATCCAGTCGGAGATGTGGTGACATCCGTCGCCATTGCGGATGTCAATGCGGACGGAATTCCTGATGTTGTCGCGGCCGACCAAGACAACGGCCAAATCAGCGTCTTGATCGGCAAGGGTGACGGCACTCTCGCACCGGCCGTCAACTACCCTGCGAATATGGAGCCAGAGTCTGTCTTGCTGGGGGATTTTAACGCTGATGGCAAATTAGACGCGGCGGTGGCAAACTACGTCAATCTAACCAGCATACTGCTGGGGAACGGGGATGCCAGCTTTCAGAATCCCGTCGTCTATGGCTACGGTGCCTACGGTGGTTACTGGATCGCCGATGGCGATTTCAATCGCGATGGCAAACTCGATCTCGTGACAACCCAACAGTCCACATATGTAAACGTCCAGCTCGGAAACGGAGATGGCACTTTCCAGCCGCGGGTTACCTACTCTACCTGCGCTATGAGCACTTACACATTCGCCGTTGCGGATCTGAATGGGGATGGCAAGACTGACATCGTCGCGTCTTGTCTGTATGAGGGCTTAATGGCCGTCCTGCTCGGAAACGGAGACGGCACGTTTCAGTCCGCGCGCACGTACGCTGTCGGGTTCGCTCCAGATTTCGTCGCAGTCGGCGACCTCAACGGCGACGGCATTCCCGACTTGGCGGTCACCGGCGGCGCCAGTGGCATTCTTTTCGGAAACGGCGACGGCACGTTTCAACCGTACCAGAGCCTTCAACCAGCAACCGGGGGCCTGACGCTGGTGATTGGTGATTTTAATGGCGATGGCCTGCCGGATATAGCAGTGGCTAGCTCATACAATCAGGTTCCAGTTTTTCTACAGTCTTCCGTCCAGCTTTCGCCTGCCGGACTTGCATTTGGCAATCAGTTAATCAACACGTCGAGCCTGCCTCAGCAGGTAACCGTCACCAACAAAGGATCTTCAACCCTCACGGGCATCACCTTCTCAAGAAGCTCCAGTTTTTCTACCACGAACACTTGCGGTTCCCAATTGGCGGCAGGCAAGAGTTGCACTCTTAGCGTTTCATTCCTGCCGACTTCCAAGGGCACGATAAAGGGTGAGCTGCGAATTAGCGACAGCGCCGTCGGAAGCCCTCAATTACTGCAGGTCTCTGGCTCTGGCGTGGTCGTCACGGTAGCTCCGTCGAGCATCACCTTTGCGGGACAAACTGTGGGAACAATGAGTGCACCGGTACCGATCACGGTCACCAATGTCGGCCCGACGTCCCTTAATTTCACCGGCGCTGGAATCGCGGTGGGGGGCGTGGATGTCAGTGACTTCGCCCAGACAAACAATTGCGGCGTGAGCATCCCCGCGAACAGTAGCTGCACCATCAATGTCACCTTCTCACCGACCCAAAAAGAAAAGAGAACGGGGTTCGTAAATGTCTCTGATAACGGCGCAGCATCGCTGCAAACAGTAGCGCTAACCGGAACCGGCCACTAGGGTTGCCAGATTGTCCGAAAGGCCAGCGTCACCATCGGCGATGTGATCAAGTGGAAGCGCGCCGGCAACGACAACAACTAAAGCCGCAGTAGTAGCTAGTTTTAAGCACGTAAAAGGCCCCCGGCGACGGGGGCCTTTTTTGGGTTGCGCGAATTCACTGCGATGGCCAAGGATAGGCGACACGTAGCTTAGAAATTCTCACAACCTTTGAAGCCAGCATCAGCGATCCTATTACTGCCGGACTACTAGGCCAGCCTTACGTCTGTTCATGCCTACGCCCTACTGCACCGGCCCTTTAACTACCGGCGTGGTGGGCTTATCGGGAGTCGGCGGAGCTACTGGCGCCTTGTCCTTGGAGTCCGAATCCACCGCAAATAGCAGGAAATGATCAAAACTATGGCGCCGATGGAAGCGCTTCCGCTGAAAGTCCATGTAGATATCCGCCTCCTTGGGCAACCATAGCTCTTCTTTGCGGGAGGCAAATAATACCGGCCCGTAGTCCACCAGTTGGTGCTCGGTCAGCAGCTTAATGTTGGGGATGGACTTAACCAACTCAGATTCAATGTGTACGATTTGAAAGTTGCCGGCTGCAATCCATGCTCGCCCCTTCAGGCTTACCGGATACATTTGGTTCCCCACCACATACGCGTGCATACGATTGGGGCGGTCTGCGCGCTGGCGGAAGTGTACCAGCCACGTGGCTTGATTCTTCCACTGGCCGAGCCCTTCGCAGGTCATCTGAAACCCATCGCGCAGGTTGGGGTGAAAAACCAACGCCAGCGCCGGAAAACCCCGGGTGGCAATATGCTCCGGAAATTCAGCCAAATCGCCCTTGGTGGTGCGATACTCCGCAACCGCCACCTTACCATCTGATGGCGAAATTTCTACTGAGTAATCGAAGCGCCGCGTCTCATGCGACACCGGATGGCCCGAGGCGTCGAGATTTTCGTGCATCACCGCTTCAATTGCCGCGAATTTAGAGACGTTATTCACCAATTCCACCACGCGCTTGCCCGCCTCGTTCAGCACCTGATCGCTGGGGCAAGGGGTGTCGCCCGCCAAGGCGGGAGGCGTATCATCCACCCCCTGAGGTGCCCACCCGCTGGCCGCAAGGCGCACTTCATCAGAATCGTTTCCCGAAGGGATCAAAGCGGAGTCTGCCGAGTAAACCGACGTGGAAACCGCTCCCTTCTTGCGGTCTTGGGCCCGTTGCTCAATCCATTCGATAAAGCCCTTCACTTCCGCCACAGAAGGGCCACCCGGATCAACCTGCAAATAGCTATGCAACGCACTCAACGCCGCTGGGTCATTCCCGAGGCGAGCTTCGGCCTGCCCCAGCACTAGATAGGCTTTTCCCGCCGCACCTTTGCCTGCATCAATCGCCAATTGCGCGTGCTCACCAGCGCAGGAATAATCCTTGAGCTTCAGGCAGGCGTCAGAGAGCAGATATTGCGCGTTCCAATAGCCCGGTTCCGCAGCAACGGCCCGCTGCAGCAAAGCGCGCGCGCCGCTGGCGTCGGCGGCTACCAAGTGCAACTTGCCCAACATGGTGAGCGCCTGCACGTCCCGTGGATTTCCTGCGGTCGCTTTCTCCAGGTAGGTTTGCGCGTTGGCATTCTCCTGCCGCTGCATATACAAATACCCCAGCAAAAAATTGATCTGAGGGTTGGCAGGCTCGATTGCTTGGGCCTTCAAAAGCGCTTTTTCCGCCTGTTTCAGGTCACCAGATTTAAGAAACGTCACTCCCCGCTGCACTTGCTTGTGCGCGGGAGGTGCCACATTCGCATTCTGAGCCTCGTCTAAATTGATGGCTGCCGGGTCCTTCTTCAGAATCACCTCAAACGGATAGCTACCCCGCAAGGGCGTAATGGTTTGCGTCAGATGCGCAGAAAGATACCCCACCGCGCTGATCTCAACCTCACACTGGCCGCGCGTAATGCCTAGTACGATCGCTTCCGAATTGTCCCTGGTGGTTTCAAAGTAAGTGGTCTTGTCCAGCAGGTTATTCACTCGAACCACGGCTTGCTCGGGCAGAAATTTGTGGTCTTCGCCCTTCACAGTCACCCGTATGGTTGAGCCCAAGCTTGAGATTTCCGTAATGCCGTTCATGGAGCGCTGCTGCTCGAGACTTGGGTCCCCCGGCAACTGCGCCAAGGCGGGCGCTATGGCAAGGCAAAGCGCGATAGACAGAGTGTAAGACGAACGCACGGCGGACGGCATGGCTACTCCAAATCACCCAGACTTGCGAGGGACATTGCCAGTGTGTCATTGCCGACGAGGTCGGGTCAACCGGGGCAGGTGCTTAAGCATGGGCACCGACCCCTGCTGAATCACTTGAAGCACTAACGATGGGCCTGCGCGCTCCATACCATAAGCATCAAGGCTACATCGTCCGTATAAGCGCCGGGCTTGGCACCGCGCTTTTCCCGCTCGTTGAAGAAGGCTTTTAAGCGGCTTTGCTTAACGGTCAAAAAAGCAGGCCCCCTCAGAAGGGGGCCTGCAGGTTAGATAGCGCGGGTGCACAGCAAATAGTCGTTCCCTGCTATTGCTTCGGCCCTTGGTCGGCAGGCGGTTGCGGCTTGTCAACCGTGCTATTCGCCACCGGTGCTTTGTCTTTGGAGTTCGACTCCACTGCAAACAGCAGGAAGTGGTCGAAGCTGTGGCGGCGATGAAAGCGTTTACGCTGAAAGTCCATGTAGATGTCTGCGTTCTTGGGCAGCCACAACTGTTCTTTGCGTGCGGCAAACAACACCGGGCCGTAGTCCACCACTTGATGCTCGGTTAGTAACTGGATTTTGCGGTTGGGGCTTACCAGTTCAGACTCAATGTGCACAATTTGGAAGTTCTCGGCGGCGATCCAGGCCCGCCCCTTCAAGTCGGCAGGATAGGTGCCCGGGCCCACACGATAGTCGTGAATGCGGTTGGGTTTGTCGTCGCGCTGGCGGAAGTACACCAGCCATGTCGCCTGATTCTTCCACTGGCCCAGACCTTCGCAAGTCATCTGGAAGTCATCCCGCAAGCTAGGGTGAAATACCATGGCCAGAGTTGGAAAGCCGCGCGTGGCAATGTTGTCTGGAAAGTCAGAAACATCGCCGTGGGCGGCGCGATACTCATCTACGCCCGGAAAACCCTGAGATTCAGAAATTTCCACCGAGTAATCAAAGCGGCGATTCTCGTGTGAAACTGCATGCCCGGCAGCATCGAGATTTTCGTGCATTACATCTTCGGTGGCAGCGAACTTGGATACGTTTTCTACCAGTTCTTTTACTCGCTTGCCTGCCTGAGTCACCACCTGATCCCCTTGGCAGGGAGTGTCGGCAGCCACCGCAGGTTTGGCATCGTCTACCCCGACCGGTGCCCACCCCTTCGCTGCCAGTCGCAATTCGTCTATGTTATCTTCCGCCTGAATCACGTGCTCCACCGAGAACGTAGTGGTGGCAACGGTGTGCGTGCCTTTCTTTACATCTTCGGCGCGATGTTCAAGCCAAGTAATGTAGCTCTGCACCTGCGCTGTGTTCGGCCCGCTCGGATTGTGCTGCAGGTAACTCTGCAGCGCTAGAATCGCCGGCTCATTATGGTTCAAGTGAGCTTCGGATTGGCCCAGCACCAGATAGGCTTCGCCAGCAGCCCCCTTACCTTTGGCAATCGCGATCTGCGCGTGTTCACTGGCTGGAGCATAATCCTTCAACAGCAGACAACTGTTGCCCAACAGATATTGCGCGTTCCATGCGTCTGGGTCAATCGCGACTGCCTGCTCCAGCGCCTTACGCGCACCCGCATAGTCCTTCTGTGCCGTGTACAGTTTGCCGAGCATGGTCAGGGTCTGTACGTTGCGCGGATCCGCAGCAGCCGACTGTTCCAGATACTTCTTCGCGCTATCGTTTTCCTTGCGCTGCAAATACAGGTAGCCAAGCAGAAAGCTGATTTCTGGACTGGCAGGCTCATCCCGTTCCGCCGCCTGTAACTCTTTTTCCGCGCGCTTAAAGTCTCCCGACTTCAAGTAAGTTACGCCGCGTTGTACCTGTTTGCGTACTTTGGGTGATAGCTTGGACGCAACGTCATTCAGGTTCACCGCCGCCGGATCGTGCTTGAGCACGATCTCTAGTGGAAAGGAGCCGGTGGCAGTGCCGATCAACTGCGTTAAGTGCTGAGTCACATATCCAAATGAACTGATCTCAACGTCGTATTTACCTGTGCTCAGGCTAGGAAGTATAGCTTGCGCACGATCGTCCGTCGTCGAATTGTAGTTCGTCTTGTCTGTGAGGTTATTCAGTCGCACCACGGCTTGCTGATCGAGCAGCTTGTGATCCTCGCCGCGCACAATCACGCGAACGATGGCTCCGTGGCTCTCCACGGTGTCAATGCCACTCAGTGTCCCTAGAGGATTATGGGGATCTTGGCCAAGCCCAGACAGGCTGGCGAGGATGACCAAACTAAATACGAGAAAGGTAGACCGCGGCGAGAAACACATATCGCCTCCATATGAAAAAGCATTCGGGGGGGGGACTTTCCTAGTGTGTCACGGAGACCGCGACCGGTCAACTGGGGGTTGCCAGCAAGCATAAGAATTGCCGGCAAGAGTAGGCAGTCTGGCCTCCACTGGCAGGTGTTGCGGGCCAGCCACACTCCCAGGGTGTGGCTGGCCCGCTGCTCAATCAGACGGGCTTGGCCCCTAAGCCGCCTGCGGCAAGTCGAATGCATCCCGCAGCCGAGTCGCATCCTTAAACGCCTCTACATACAGCGAGTGGGGCAGATCCCGCGTGTCCCGGGGATCGTAGGCGGGCACACGTTCGCCATAGAGTTCGCTGAAGCCTTCGCCACACTCTTCGACGGCTGCGAATCCGGCCCGGCCCAGCAGTTCTTGAATGCCCTCAAAATCAAAAGCCGTGCGGTGCTGGCCGTCACAAAAAATAAAGTTCTGAAAGCGCCCTCCCAAGGTGTCAAAGTGCCGGGGAAACTGCGCAGGGAACCACTCCAGCCGCCGCTGGGTATAAGCCTTGAGCGCGCTGCCCAAACTGGGCACGATGATGCGCATCCCACCTTCTGGTCGCAGCACCCGATGGCACTCGCGCAACACCCGCTGCAACTCGTCAGGATAGAAATGCTCCATCATGTGGGTGCTGTAAATAGAGTCCACGCTGTTGTCGCGGAAGGGCAGGCCGTTACGCACGTCCAGCCACATATCGAGCCGCAGCCGCGGGTTGGCGTCAATATTCACGAAGCCCGGCAAGTACTTTCCGCCGCAGCCAATGTGCAGATGACGCTCCTCCGCAAACGCTCGCCGCTCGCCTAGAGTCTTGCGTAAATAATGGCCCGGCAGCGTAGCCGCCGAGATGGCTTCAAAGCAAATATCCTTCAGCCGCTGATGCATCATGGTTCGATCCCTCGCGCGGCCCCCTCTCCCTCATTTCCCAAGCCCCTCGAAAGGAGTATGGCGCACTTCGGCAAAATTCCAATGCAGTTTTCAGAAAAAAAGTGTTGGCTTGTCCCGGAGTGGTTCCCGCACCGGGAACCGTGGACTCGCCTGCGAAGGAGTTTTGCAGGTTCGCGAGGTCTACTGCACGTCAATCTTCAGGTTCAACAGTACCTGCGGACGATTATCAAACTGGCTGAGCGTCTTCACATCGCTCTTACGGTCTTTGAGCTTGGCATAGAGTTGGTAGTCAATATTCAATGCCAGCCCAGAGAAATGGTATGCCCCTTCCGGGTCCGCGATGTAGGTCCGGATATCGGCCGTCTTGGTGTTGGTCAGGTACACCACTGCATCAGCCAGTGGCTGCTCTGCGTTGTTCTGCACGTGGCCCATCACGGTGCGTGTAGTCGGAGCTTTGTCTTTGGCGAGAGCCGGAACCGCTGCCAGCATTACCGCCATCGCCATCGCCAAGCCTACGGTACTCAATATGCCTATCCGCTTCACAGACTTCCTGCTTTCGGGCTGCCCTATGGCCGCCATGCCTAGTTTAGATGCAAGGAGGCGTCCACGCGTTCCTCGGCATTTACGTGAATCGTGACTTCAGCCGTGCGCACACCTTTGCCCTTGCCGCCCGCTGCGAGTAGCTCGGCGGAGACCACATAGTCCGCCTTGCCAGCCGCCACCCGCTGGGCAAACTCACCCCTGCGGTCAGAGGTCATCTCCCATCCCGCCTTCTTCTTCTCGCTACGCCGAATCTTCACTCGCGCCCCATAGACGGGCTGGGTACCCTCCCACACCGTGCCTTCAATCAAGGCATAGGGCGCTTTCGGGTTTTTGGTCGGATCCTTGGTCGGATCCTTGGTCGGATCCTTGCCCTCGCCGGCAAAGCTTGGCATCGCCGCCACCATTACCAGTAGCAGACACAGGCCTGCCACCATGCACGCGACGGCTGGAAGCCACGCAAAAGGCAAGGCCCGATGCGACTTATTCATCGTCATCATCGCCGCCGCCGCCGCCATCGGCCGCGTCTTCTTCCTCATCGTCCTCGTCGTCCTCCTCCTCGTCGTCATCCTCCTCGCCCACCGTGCGCAATTCCAGTGGATCAGCGGTGATTACCTCGAAGTCGGTTCCACACTCCGGACACGACACCACTTCGCCTTCTTCCATCTGATCCTGTTCCACATCGAGATCACTTTCACATTCCGGACAATAGACCATTCGTTCCTCCCACTCCTGTCTTAAAACTTGTGCTCCCCTGCTAATATTTAGATTCTTGCCGCGTCCACGTCAAGCCCAATGGCAAAAGAAATACACCTTTGGTGCTGCTTGCACCACGGCCGCAGCAAAAATTTGCGAGAATTTCAGCCGCGACGTTCCAGTGGGAGAAATTTTATATGCCTCCGCAAGGTACGATGACGCTCAGCTTTCCGCCTTTCACCCCTTGGGTCAAGCGAATCATTCTGGCCAATGTGGGTGTGTTCTTCTTCTTTTTAATTTTTGACGCCTTTTTGCCAGCCTACAAGTACGTCTCCCCCTGGCTTTATTTGCGGCTGGTGCCAGCGGACGTGGCACATGGCCTGGTTTGGCAGCTCTTCACTTATGGCTTTCTGCACGCCAATTTCACCCATATCTTGTTTAACATGCTGAGCCTATGGATGTTTGGCTCGCAACTAGAAAGCAATTGGGGATCGCGGCGGTTTCTGGAATTTTATTCCATCTGCCTAGTCGGTGCAGGACTGGTAACGGTGGCCGTCTCTTACACCGGCTTGCTGGGCATCACGCCACAGGCCCCTACCGTCGGCGCTTCCGGTGCCGTCTATGGCCTGCTGGCGGCCTTTGGCATCTTATTCGGCGACCGCGAGATTTTTCTGTTTCCGCTTCCAGTAGCGATCAAGGCACGCTATCTGGTGCTGATTCTGATTGGAGTGGCGCTCTATGGAGCTCTGCAAGCTGCCGCCGGGCGCGCAGAAGACGTCGCCTACGTGGCGCACCTTGGCGGCGCGCTGGTGGCATGGCTCTACCTGAAGTTTTTGCCACAGCGGGGCGTTCAGTACGCGGCTTCTGAGCAATATTTCGGACTGCGCAACCGATACTTTCGCTGGAAGCGTCGCCGGGCGGCCAGCAAGTTCGAAGTGTATATGCGAGATCAAGGGCGACCGGAGTTCCGCTCCAAGGACTACTTCGACGAGCACGGCAACTACCTCGGCCCCAGCGACAGTTCTCGCGACAAGGCTGACAACCCTGACAACCGTAGCGACAGGGGTGGCGGCAAAAGCGATCGGGGTGACGGCAAAGGCTCAAGTGGTGGGCCAAGGCGCGTCCAGTAGGCGCTGAGGGGCTGGAAACGGCGTTTGGGGAGGTGGCCGGACGTGGCCGGGTGCGGCCGGGTGTAGCCGGGTGTGGCCGCTGCTAATGGCTCGGCGGAATTCTCGGCCGCATATACCCTACTAAAGTAATTTAATTCGTATTATTTATTTTTGGCACAGCGACCAATCGCACCGATTGCCTCAGATCTCTCGCGAAGAATCTGGCCTCAGGCTTGGCGGCACAGCAATTCCTTCCAGCCGCTCGTAAACGCGAATGGTTTCCATGATCAAGCCCATCCGCGCCCAATAGCGATGGACATCCGGGTCGTCGTGGGCTTGCAGCCGGGTAGCATCGCTGATCCAGCGCCGCAGCAAGATGTAGTCGGCCCCGCTGCCATCAGATTGCTGCCACAAGGTGTCATGCGCCAGCCCTTTGTTGGCCAACAGCGCCGCCAGCTCAAGGGTCAGCGCCAGACACTCGACCTCGCAACCCGGCTGGGCTCGAAAAATCGCCATGGAAAGCACTTCGTCCGAAATTTCCACTTAGGGCTCCTAATTAAGAGAATTTCGCGCCTACTTGCTGTGTTTTTCCGTCGTCGCCAGCTTTTGGCGGGCCTTTCGCTCCAATTCTGTCACTGTCTCTGGAGCCACCACATGGAAGCGCATAAAATTGGTGCCGCCTGTGGCCAGCCGCGTGCCCGCCACTACACCCAGAATGTCGCCTGCCTTTACTTTGCCCAAACGCACAAGTTCGGCCTCCGCCTGCCGCACCATTTCTTCGGAAGTCTTGGTCTTTTCCCGCAGCATGGGTCGCACCCCCCACAGCAGATTCATCCGGTTGCAGATGGTGGGAGTATGGGCAAAAGCGTAAATTTCAGTCGCCGGACGGTACTTCGACATCAGCCGGGCGCTATGGCCGGTTTCGGTAAAGGTGGCAATGGCGGCCATCTGCAAGTCGCCGGCTGCAATGGAGATGGATTCGCAAATCGTCTCCGCAATCGTCTGCTTGCGCCCGGAACGATGTCGGTGCGGCTGCAACATATCGTGCCAACTCGATTCGGCTTCGCGCACAATTTTATCCATCATTGAGACTGCTTCCATGGGATATTTGCCGCTTGCAGATTCAGCAGAGAGCATGACCGCGTCAGCCCCATCAAAGACGGCATTGGCCACGTCACTGGCCTCGGCTCGCGTAGGCCGGGGATTCTCAATCATAGACTCCAGCATCTGCGTTGCGATGATGACCGGCTTGCGCCAGTGCGCGGCGCGGCGGATGACGTGCTTCTGGATGACCGGCACCCGCTCGGGTGGCAGCTCCACGCCCAGGTCGCCACGCGCCACCATCACCACATCCGCTACATCAAGAATCTCCTCCAAATGTTCGATTGCTTGCGGCTTTTCCAGCTTAGCCACAACTGGCACGGCGGCGCCCCACTCGGCAATGCAGCGCTTGGCAGCGCGAACGTCTTCGGCAGTGCGGACGAATGAAATCGCAACCACATCCACCCCATGCTTCAGCCCGAATTCCAGATCTTTGTAGTCTTTCTCGGTGAGCGAGGGGGTGCTGAGCGCGGCGCCGGGCAGGTTGATGCCCTTGTTTTCGCCCAGCAAGCCGCCGTTAATGATGTCGCACTCGATGTCGTCGCCTTGCATGGCGCGAACACGCAATTCAATCAAGCCATCCGCCAGCAGCACGCGGCCGCCTACTTGCAAATCAGTGGCCAGCGTCTTATAGGTGGTGGCCAGCAAGGCGGCGGTGCCCATAATCTCGCGCGGAGTAATGGTGACCCGGCTGCCCGCCTTGAGCAGGACGGGCGTGCGACCCTGCAACTTGCCGGTGCGAATCTTGGGGCCTTGCAAATCCTGCAGAATGCAGACCGAACGCCCTTCTTTCTCGGCAGCGCGACGCAGCCTGTCAATCACTTTGGCGTGGTCATCGTGGGTGCCGTGGGAAAAGTTCAGGCGGGCCACATCCATGCCCATACGCATCAATCCGCGCAACTGGGCTTCAGTATTCGACGATGGACCAATGGTGCAGATAATCTTGGCGCGGCGGGCTCGCCGTGGCAAATCTACGGGAACGGCTGCGGGGATACCTGCCGGCGTACGCGTCTCCACTGTGCTCAATGCTTCCTCTTTCTAAATCTGTTTGCACCCAGCGGCGGCTACTGCGCCTCGCGGGGGTACAGCAATGCGTTAAACTCCGCACCTACCAACACAATCACGGAGAGAATGTAGAGCCACAACAGCAAGCCCATCGCCGTGCCAATGGAACCATACAGCACGTTGTAGCTGGTAAACGTGCGCAGGTACCAGCCGAAAACAGCGGTGGCGGAAAACCATAGCGCAGTTGCCAACAGCGCGCCCGGTAAAACCGAGTGCCAACGTTGCGTGCGAGGTATGGCGTTATGGTAAATCAGCGCCATCACTGCCATGCAAGTGGTGCCAGAAATCAGGTAACGAATCAGAGTCCACAGCAGAAACACATAGCGGCTGTACGCTCGCCCAGTATGCAGCAGAATGTCGAACTCAATGCTATTGCCAAACACTCCTAAAATGGTGGCCATGGTGAGTGGCACGCCAGCAAGAATCACCAGCGTGAGCGCAATAGCGGATTCCTTGCCCAACCCCCAGACTTTGGGCAACCCGTAAGCCATGCGAAACCCCGCCATCCACGAAGTAATTACGCCGGAACCGGTCCATAGCGCGAACAAGGTAGTCAGCGCCAGCCAGCGCAATGGGCGTTGGGAGGATCCTTTCAGAAAACTGAGCGCCACCTGGCCCCCTGCGGGCATCAAGGTGCCCAGAGTGTGGCTGATTTCACGCAGATAGATTTCGGTGTTCTTGGAGGCGGCGAGAAAATTGCCGAGCACCAGCAGCAAGGGGAACAAAGTGAAGATCAGCGAAAAGGCCGAAGCTTTGGCGATGGAAAAAGCATCATGCTCAAAAGCTCGCCAGAAGGCGAGCCGGATGAGCCGCAACCAGCGGGTAGGGCGGGGACCGTGCAGCGCCCGCGCCCGCTCCAGTCGAAGCGAAGCGGCATGGCGTTGCGGAACTTTTGCTTTCGATGCCATCGGATGCCAGAAGAATCAAGAGGCGCGGAATCCGCGCCTCCCGGTTGGTCTGTTCGTGAGTAAGCCTGCCGTTCCGCCAAGAGTCTGGCTCACGCTTTGGCCCACTATTCAGCTAAGAGCTCGTCGCCTTCGTTTTCACCTTCACGCCGCAATAGCTCAATGGCGCGTTCGGCTTCTTCGTACGCAGACTGAATCTCTTCCTGTACCTGATTCGCCGCGTCTTCCATCTCTTGCGAGAGGCGGACGTTGCGGTAGTATTCCATGCCCGTACCCGCCGGAATCAGACGACCGACGATGACGTTTTCCTTGAGGCCGCGTAGATGATCCAGCGCGCCTTGAATGGCTGCTTCGGTGAGCACACGCGTCGTCTCCTGGAAAGAAGCCGCCGAGATAAACGACTCTGTGGAGAGCGATGCCTTGGTGATACCGAGCAACAGCGGACGGCCCGTTGCCGGACGTCCCCCTTCGCGGATGACACGTTCGTTTTCCTCGCGAAAGCGGAACTTATCAATCTGCTGCTCCAGCAGGAACTGGGTGTCACCGGTGTCTTCCACTTTCATCCAGCGCATCATCTGACGAGTAATCGTTTCAATGTGCTTGTCAGAAATGGTCACACCCTGCAAGCGGTAGACTTCCTGAATCTCATCCACCAGATACTTTTGCAGTTCCTTTTCGCCGAGCACGTTCAGGATGTCATGCGGATTGAGCGGGCCATCCATCAACTGCTCGCCCGCGCGCAAACGCTCGCCTTCCTGTACGGTCACGTGGACGCCACGCGGTACGAGGTATTCCTTCTCGGTACCGTCGTCGCCAATCACAAGAACCCGGCGCTGACCCTTGCTCACTTCACCGAACTTCACCGTGCCATCAATCTCGCTGATAATGGCTGTTTCACGCGGCTTACGAGCTTCGAACAGTTCCACCACCCGCGGAAGACCGCCGGTGATGTCCTTGGTCTTGGTGCTCTCGCGAGGAATCTTGGCCAACACATCGCCGGGATGAACCATGTCCCCGTCCTGCACCATCAAGTGAGCACGCGAGGGCATTAGATAACGCTTGTTGCTCTTGGTGGCCTTGATGATGACGGCTGGCTGACGCTTTTCGTCCGGTGACTCGACCACCACCAGGCGGGAGAGGCCGGTCACTTCGTCCACTTCCTCCTGCATGGTGAGGCCTTCTTGCAAGTCCTTGAACTGTACCGCGCCACCGATTTCGGTGAGGATGGAGAAAGTGTAAGGATCCCACGCGACCAGTTCCTGACCAAGCTTTACCGGATCGCCTTCCTTCACCTTGAGGCGCGCGCCGTAAACCACGGCATAGCGTTCTTTTTCGCGGCCCTTGTCATCCACAATGGCGATAAAGCCGTTGCGGTTCATGGCGACCAGCTCGCCCTCCTTCGACTGCACCGTGCTCAACCCAACAAAGCGGATGTTGCCAGCATTCTTGGCTTCCAAATGCGACTGCTCGGAGATTCGCGAAGCCGTGCCGCCGATGTGGAAGGTACGCATGGTCAACTGGGTTCCGGGTTCACCGATGGACTGCGCCGCAATCACGCCGACCGCTTCGCCCAACTCCACCATACGGCCAGAGGCCAGATTGCGTCCGTAGCAAAGCACGCAGACCCCGCGCTTGCATTCACAGGTCAGCACAGAGCGAATCTTAACCCGCTCAATGCCAGCCTCTTGAATGTCATTCGCCAGCTCTTCGGTGATCTCGTCATTGATCTCGACCACCACGTTGCCTTCGATGTTCTTCATCTTCTCCAGCGAAACGCGGCCCACAATGCGGTCGCGCAACGGTTCGATGATTTCGCCAGCTTCTACGATGCCTTCCACGTAGATCCCATCTACCGTGCCGCAATCCATCTCTGTGATGATGACGTCTTGCGCCACATCCACCAGACGACGCGTCAGGTAGCCCGAGTCAGCGGTCTTGAGCGCGGTATCCGCCAAGCCCTTACGCGCACCGTGCGTAGAGATGAAGTACTGCAACACCGTGAGACCTTCGCGGAAGTTCGCCGTGATCGGGCTTTCAATAATTTCGCCCGACGGCTTGGCCATCAGTCCGCGCATACCCGAAAGCTGGCGAATCTGCTGCTTCGATCCGCGAGCGCCCGAATCCGCCATGATGTAGATGGGGTTGATGATCCCCTCTTTATCATTGCGCTCCATCTGCCCGAACATTTCGTTGGCCACGCTCTCAGTAATGTTCGACCAGATTTCGATGACCTTGTTGTAGCGTTCGCCGTTGGTGATGGCACCGTCCAAATACTGCTGCTGGACTGCAATCACATCCTGCTCACCCTTCTTCACCAGCGTGCGCTTGCTTTCGGGGATGACCATGTCGTCTAGGCCAATCGAAAGTGCGGCGCGGGTTGCGAAAGTAAAGCCCAGAGTCTTGATCTCATCCAGCATCTTGACCGTAGTTTCCAGGCCAAAGCGCAGGTAGGTGTAATTCACCAACTGCCCAATACCCTTCTTCTTGAGCAGGCCGTTGATGTACGGCATCCCTTTGGGAAGATGGTCGTTCAGAATGGCGCGGCCTACCGTGGTGTTCAGGTGGCCCCGCTCCAACTGAGTGGATTCGCAGTGCATCAAATCCTGCTTGTCATACGCCGCAGTCAGGTCGAGAACTTCACCGGTATAGCGCAAACGGATGTGGCTCAGAGTTTCCACCGCACCGGCTTCGAGCGCCAACAACACTTCTTCGATGTTGGCAAACGCGCGGCCTTCACCCACCGCGCCCGGCCTGCCCTTGGTCAGGTAGTAAAGGCCAAGCACCATATCCTGCGTAGGAACGGTGATGGGCTGACCGGATGCTGGCGACAGAATGTTGTGCGCCGAAAGCATCAGCACGCTGGCTTCCACCTGCGCTTCTGGCGACAGAGGAATATGTACCGCCATCTGGTCACCGTCAAAATCTGCGTTGAACGCGGTGCAGACCAGCGGATGAATCTTGATGGCCTTGCCTTCCACCAGCACCGGCTCGAAAGCCTGAATGCCGAGGCGATGCAAGGTTGGCGCGCGGTTCAGCAATACCGGATGGTCTTTGATGACCTCTTCCAGCACGTCCCAGACGATTGGCTCCTGCCGCTCCACCATTTCTTTGGCTTGCTTGATGGTGGTGCAGGCACCCTTCTGTTCCAGCCGGTGATAAATAAACGGCTTGAATAGCTCCAACGCCATCTTCTTGGGCAGACCGCATTGATGCAGCTTGAGTTCCGGCCCCACCACGATGACCGAACGACCCGAATAGTCAACGCGCTTGCCCAGCAGATTCTGCCGGAAGCGGCCCTGCTTGCCCTTCAGTGCATCGCTGAGAGACTTGAGCGGACGGTTGTTCGCACCACGCAATACGCGGCCACGGCGACCGTTATCGAATAACGCATCTACCGCTTCCTGCAACATGCGCTTTTCGTTCCGCACGATCACTTCTGGCGCGTGCAGATCCATCAACTTCTTCAACCGGTTGTTGCGGTTGATGACGCGGCGATAGAGATCGTTCAAATCCGACGTCGCAAAGCGACCGCCATCCAGCGGCACCAAGGGGCGCAACTCCGGCGGAATTACCGGAATCACATCCAGAATCATCCACTGCGGCTGATTGCCACTCTTGCGGAACGCGTCGGCCACCTTCAGCCGCTTGGAGTACTTCAAACGCTTCTGCAACGAGGGCTCAATCTTGATCTTCTCGCGCAACTCTTCGGTTACTTCGCTGACGTTAATACGCTTCAGCAATTCCTTGATTGCTTCCGCGCCCATCATCGCCTTGAAGCCGCCCGGCCGGAACTGCTGGTCGAGTTCCCGGAACTTGGCTTCGTCCTTGATGACTTCGCGTTCTTTTACCGGCGCATCGCCCGGCTCAACCACTACATAGGCCTCAAAGTAGAGCACGGCTTCGAGGTCGCGCAGAGAGATGTCGAGTAAGTGCCCAATCCGGCTGGGCAGTCCCTTGAAAAACCAAACGTGCGAGCAGGGCGACGCCAGTTCAATGTGGCCAAGGCGCTCGCGACGCACTTTGCTGAGCGTCACTTCTACGCCGCACTTGTCGCAGATTACGCCGCGGTGCTTCATGCGCTTGTATTTGCCGCACAAGCATTCCCAATCGGTTACAGGGCCAAAAATCCGGGCGCAAAACAGGCCATCGCGCTCGGGCTTGAAGGTACGGTAGTTAATGGTCTCTGGTTTGGTGACTTCCCCATGTGACCAGCTACGGATTTTTTCTGGCGATGCCAGACTGATGCGGATAGCATCAAAGTCGGCAATCGGATTGGCCATATCAAACGGGCTTGAACGGTACAAGGTTCCCTCCGCTTTTCTGCAGCTGTAACGCGGCCGCGCGCGGCTCCCGTATTCTGCCGGCCAACCCGCTCTGCGGATTCCGGCGCATTTCTAGTGTTGCTGGCCACTGCCGGGGAGCTGCAAGCAGTGGCACCTTACTGCGAATCTTTGCCGCAAAGCGCTACAACGAATCGCTAAAACGAATCGCTAAAATGAATCGCTAAAGCGAAACTGCTGGGGCTGCACGCGGCAGCCCCGGTAATGGTTGTGTCAGTCTGCTGCGACTGGCAACGCCGGTTTGCGTTCAATGGTCTTGATCAATTCCACATCCAGACACAGCGACTGCAACTCGCGGATCAACACGTTGAACGACTCGGGGACGCCCGGCTCCATGGCCGCTTCGCCCTTCACGATGGCCTCGTAAATCTTGGTCCGGCCATACACGTCGTCCGACTTCGCTGTCAGCAGTTCCTGCAAGATGTAGGCAGCGCCATACGCTTCCAGCGCCCACACTTCCATTTCGCCGAAGCGCTGACCACCGAACTGCGCTTTGCCACCCAGCGGCTGCTGGGTAATCAGCGAGTACGGCCCGATGGAACGAGCGTGAATCTTGTCGTCCACCAGATGCGACAGCTTGAGCATGTAGATGTAGCCCACCGTGACTGGCTGTTCAAAGAAGTCGCCAGTCATGCCATCGCGCAAACGCGTCTTGCCCGATTCCGGCAAGCCACCTGCCCGCAGCAGAGCTTTGATTTCGGTCTCCAGCGCGCCGTCAAACACGGCCGTGCCAAAGATCACGCCATCGGTCATACCCTTGGCTACCTTCTCCAGCTCGTCATCATCCATGTCGTCAAACTGCTTTTGCAGCGAAGTCTCTGCAAAAAGCGCCCTGAGTTCCGCGCGAATCATCTCTGGACGGTTGTACTTTTCCAGAATCCGACCCACCTTGGTTCCCACCGCAGCAGCAGCCCAGCCCAAGTGCGTTTCCATGATCTGACCGACGTTCATACGCGAAGGCACGCCCAGCGGATTCAGTACAATTTCCACCGGCGTTCCATCCGCCAGATATGGCATATCTTCTTCCGGCAGAATGCGGGCAATTACACCCTTGTTACCGTGACGGCCGGCCATCTTGTCGCCCACGCTGAGCTTGCGCTTCATTGCGACGTACACTTTGACCAGCTTAATGACGCCCGGCGGCAGTTCATCACCGCGCCGCAGTTTGTCTTCCTTTTCCTTTTCGATCTTCTTGAGAACGTCAATCTGACGCGAAGTCATCTCTTCGATCTCATTGATCTGCTCATCCACCCGCGGGTCTTTGTCCGCAAAACGGATGCGCTTCAGGTTGCGGGTGGAAATGCGCTCAATCGTATCCAGATCGAGAATCATCCCCTTGGTCAGCAAACGCTTGTTGGTGCGCTCATCATGCAAGTCGGCCAACACTTCCTTGGCTCCCAGCAGATTGCTAAGACGCTTCAAGCGCTCGTCGGTGAGGATTCGGATTTCGTCAGCCAGGTTCTTTTCCAGCTTGATGATCTGCGTGGCTTCAATCGAAAGCGCGCGCTCGTCCTTATCCTGCCCTTTGCGCGAAAAGATCTTCACATCCACCACCACGCCTTCAATTCCGGGTGGGCAGTAGAGCGAAGCATCCCGCACGTCGCCAGCCTTTTCGCCGAAGATCGCGCGCAGCAGCTTTTCTTCCGGCGTCAGTTGGGTCTCGCCTTTAGGCGTGACCTTGCCGACCATGATGTCGCCCTGCTTGATGCCGGCACCGATACGGATCACGCCAGCTTCATCCAGATTGCGCAGCATGTTCTCGCTCACGTTCGGGATGTCACGCGTAATTTCTTCCGGCCCCAGCTTGGTGTCGCGAGCCTCAATCTCGAACTCTTCAATGTGGACGGAGGTGTAGTAGTCCTCCTTCACCATCTTTTCCGAAACCAGAATCGCGTCCTCAAAGTTGTAGCCGCGCCATGGCATAAAGGCCACCAGCACGTTGCGGCCAAGTGCCAGTTCGCCGCGTTCGGTGCAAGGACCATCGGCCAGTACTTGACCCTTGATAACGCGCTGCCCCTTCTTCACCACCGGCTTTTGGTTGATGCAGGTGTTTTGGTTAGAGCGCTTGAACTTGGTCAGCTGATAAATGTCGCTGCCCACTTCCCGCGAAAGCTGCGTGGGATGATGCTCGCCTTCGACGCGGACAATGATGCGCTCCGAATCCACCGAGTCAATCACTCCATTACGCCGAGCCAGAATCACTGCGCCCGAATCGCGCGCCGTAACGCCTTCCATGCCAGTGCCCACAAACGGGGCGGCAGCACGCAGCAGCGGTACTGACTGGCGTTGCATGTTCGCGCCCATCAGTGCGCGGTTCGCGTCATCATGCTCCAAGAAAGGCACCAGTGACGCTGCCACTGACACCAACTGCTTGGGGCTGACGTCCACGTAATCCACGTCATCACGGTTGACCAGCACAAAGTTACCCGACTTCCGGGCATCCACCAGCTCGCTGGCAATACGTCCGGTTTCGTCAAACGCAACATTGGCCTGCGCTACCACATGGCGATCTTCTTCCCAGGCGGAAAGATAAAAGCTGAATGGCTCAATTTCTGCCGGACGCTTTTTCTTATCCTTGAGATCCGCGTTGGCCTTAGCCATCTCGTTAATCTCAATGTGGTCGCCGACCTTATAGTGGCTATCACCCGCATTGGTTACAGTCACAAAGTCCACAATCCGGCCGTGTTTAATGCGCCGGTACGGTGACTCGATGAAGCCGTAGTCATTGATGCGTGCAAAGCAACTGAGCGACGAAATCAGTCCGATGTTCGGACCTTCCGGCGTCTCAATCGGGCAAATGCGGCCATAGTGCGTCGGGTGAACGTCGCGGACTTCAAAACCAGCGCGTTCCCGCGACAAACCACCCGGCCCAAGGGCCGACAAGCGGCGTTTGTGCGTAATCTCCGATAGTGGATTGGTCTGATCCATGAACTGCGAGAGCTGTGAGGATCCGAAAAATTCGCGGATTGCCGCCATCACCGGCTTGGCATTCACCAAGTCATGCGGCATCGCCGTGGACATCTCCTGATACACGCTCATCTTTTCTTTGATGGCGCGTTCCATGCGAACCAGGCCGATACGGAACTGGTTCTCCATCAATTCGCCGACGGCGCGAACGCGGCGATTGCCCAGATGATCAATGTCGTCCACCGCGCCGATGTTCTTGCGCAGCTTGAGCAAGTAGCGAATGGTGGCGTAGAAATCGTTTTCATCCAAAGTACGGCGTTCCAGCTTGGTGCCGTCTTCGGAATCGAATAGCTTGATGTTGAACTTCAAACGGCCTACGCGTGAAAAGTCATACTTGCGCGGGTCGAAAAACATGCCATGGAAGAGCGATGTCGCCGTGTCCAGAGTCGGCGGGTCGCCCGGCCGCAGCTTGCGGTAGATTTCGATCAATGCTTCTTGCGGCGTTTTGACCGAGTCGCGACGCAGCGTGTTGCTGATGACCGTACCTACTTCATCGCGTTCGGGGAAGAAGACGTGCACTTCCACCGCGCCCGAATCGAGCACCTTGGCCAGCACTTCGTGCGTGATTTCGTTGTTGGCTTCCAGCAGCACTTCGCCCGTGGTGGTGTCCACGATGTCCGCCGCCGCGAACATGCCTTCTAAATCCGCCATCTCCACCGCAAATTCGCGAATCTTCGACTTGCGCAGTTCTTTGAGACGCGAGGCTGTGATCTTGTGGCCAGCAGGAACCAGTTCTTGGCCTGCAGCCGTCTTGATGGCGTGGCTGACCTTCAACCCGCCCAGATTGGTGCGCGCATCCTCCTCCGCCATCGTCCAGAAGAGCTTCTTGTCGCGCACCGCCAGCTTATCCACGGTGTAGAACTTGCGCAGAATGTCTTCTGCCGTCAGCAGGCCCAGCGCACGTAAAAATATCGTGCCCAAAAACTTCCGCTTGCGGTCAATGCGAACGTACAGCAGATTCTTGGTGTCGTATTCGAACTCCACCCAGCTGCCGCGGTAAGGGATGATTTTGCCGAGAAAGTAGGTGCGGTTCTCCGCCGTTTCAAAAAAGACGCCGGGCGAACGGTGCAACTGGCTGACAATCACGCGCTCGGTGCCATTAATGATGAATGTGCCATTGGCCGTCATCAAGGGCACGTCACCAAAGAAGACTTCCTGCTCTTTGATGTCGCGAATGGTACGGTTGCCGGTTTCCGCGTCCTTGTCGTAAATGGTCAAGCGCATGGTGACCTTGAGCGGCGCGGAATACGTCATGCCCCGCTCTTCGCATTCGGCCACGTCATACTTCAACTGCAACCCCGCCGGGTCGCCGCACTTGTTACAGAAATCAGGCGTGTTGGCGTTGAAGGTGCCGCAACTGGAGCACAGCACTTCGCCGGGGTGGAACGGATCGGTAATTACGGTATTGCCGCAATTGCGGCAGGTGGTGCGCAGGTGATACAGACCCTTCAAATGGCCGCACTTGCACTCCCAATTGCCAATCGCGTAATCCACAAAATCCAGTTGTGATACGTTGCGGAAGTCGGTAATTGGAAAAACCGACTGAAATACGGCTTGCAGTCCGCCGTCTTCCCGCTCAGCCGGTAGCCGATCCATTTGCAGAAACCGCTCGTACGAGCGCTTCTGCACCTCGATCAGGTTCGGAATCTGAATGGTGGCCGGAATCTTTGCGAAATCAAACCGCTTACGGAAGATATGGTTCTTTTCTGCCATCTCGGAACACTCCTCGCCAGTGCGTATCCACGCCGCACCTTTGCGTCAAACTGTTACTCTGCCAGGCGGCAGAGTGCAGCAGCTTGCTTCGTCACGTTCCCGCGAATCAACGTAAAAACATGCGGGCGCTCCTTGAGGAAGACTCTCCCCGGAGCGCCTGCGAGAGCGCTTGCGCTTGCCTGATTGTGGTCGTTGCGCGCCAGTGCTTTAAGGCCTGCCTCCACTCCGCCCCCATTGACCTCTGGTAGCGGAATGCCGTTAGGGAAATCCCATACAGAGCATGTTCAGGCGGCGCCGATACTCGCCGCCTGTGAGCCGATTCTGGTGCTGAACCATGTGACCGCCAGCAGCACCTGCGAAAGGTGCCTACAGCAGCCGCATCGCGGCAGCGACTACTTAACTTCGATCGTCGCGCCGGCTTCGGTGAACTTCTTCTTGATGGTCTCCGCTTCTTCCTTGGAGACGCCTTCTTTGATCGCCTTCGGAGCGCCATCCACCAGGTCCTTGGCTTCTTTCAAGCCCAGGGCTGTGACTTCGCGAACCGCTTTGATCACGTTGATCTTGTTGGCACCGACATCCTTTAGGATGACGCTGAACTCGGTCTGCTCTTCCACCGGCGCTGCTGCTGCTGCGCCGCCGCCGGCAACCATCACCGGAGCTGCTGCTGCTGCCGACACGCCGAGACGCTCTTCGAGCTTCTTTACCAAAGCCGCTGCATCAAGCAACGACAAGTTAACAATTGAATCTTCTAACGTCTGCAAATCCGCCATGTTCGTTTCCGCCTTATGTAATCTGTAGAATCTGTCTGTTCACTGTTTGTTGCATTTGTTATCGCTCGGCAGGTTTCCAGTGCTGCTCGCCTTACTCGGCATCGCCAGACATCATGCCAGTTGCAGGCCGCGCAACCCCTGACTACGGATAACGAAACTGCTTGCAGTGGCTACCGCCGCTGCAAAAATGTTGGTCAAATCCAAGCCGCGCTTACGCTTCCTTGAACTTGTTTTCCTTCACACCCTGATCCACCACAATGGCCAGATCGCGGCCCACTGCGCTCATCACCGTGACCAGGCGCTGCGCCGGGGCATTGATGAGGAACAATAGCTTGGCAAAAATCTCTTCCTTCGGCGGCATGCTCGAAAGCACTTCCACCTCTTTGGAGGTAATCAGCCGGCCTTCCAGCCCGCCATGCTTTACTTTGAACTCTGGATTATCCTTGGCATACTTCGCCAGTGCTTTGGCTAGTGCCACCGGGTCGCCCGAGGTATAAGCAATCGAATTCACGCCACTCAGGTTCTGCAATGCCGCTTCCACCGGAGTGCCCTTGGAGACGCGCTCGGCAATCGAGTTCTTCACCACCTGATACTTCGCGCCTGCGCTGCGTACTGTCTTGCGCAGCTCAAAATCCTGCGAAACCGTCAACTTGGAAAAGGTACCTACAATCACGCTGGAGCTATCCTTCAGTTCCGCGCCTAGCTTCTCACCCACTGCAACTTTTTTTGCTCTGCTAACTGCCATCGCTCAATCCTTTTCTGGCCCGACGAATGTCTGCTGGCCGATGCGGGCACGCAGCCCACGCTATTTCCGCTGCTTCACTCAGTTGCCCGTTAGCCCTTGGCTGCCAGTTCCACTGCGGCCGTATCCAGCGCAATGCCAGGACCCATGGTGGAGCTGATGTAAACCGCCTTCAGATACTTACCCTTGGCAGCAACCGGCTTGGCTTTGATTACATTCGAGATCAGCACGGTGGCGTTTTCCACCAGCTTCTCAATCGGGAACGAAATCTTGCCCACCGGGCAATGCACCAGAGCGGTCTTGTCCGTCCGGAACTCTACCTTACCGGCCTTGACTTCGAGCACAGCCTTTGCCACATCGGTCGTAACCGAACCGGTCTTGGGATTCGGCATCAGGCCCTTGGGGCCAAGAATCTTGCCCAGCTTACCCACCGAGCGCATCATGTCGGGGGTCGAGATTAAGGCATCAAAGCCCGTCCAGTTTTCCTTCTGGATCTTCTCGACCATATCTTCGCCGCCTACAAAGTCCGCGCCCGCTGCTTCGGCTTCGCGCAACTTGTCGCCGCTGGCAATCACCAGCACCTTCTTGGTCTTACCCAAACCATGCGGCAGAACTACAGTGCCGCGCACCATCTGATCCGCGTGCTTGGGGTCTACTCCGAGACGAAGAGTTACCTCCACCGTCTCATCAAACTTGGTGTACTTCACCTTCTGGAGGAGGGGAACTGCTTCCTCCAGCTTGTATGGCCGGTCTTCGACTTGCTTCCGGGCCGCTTCAATTTTCTTGCCTGCTTTTGCCATGCTTTTTCTCCGTCTCCTACCGCGCCGCGTGATGGTGCAAAAACTGCGGGCCGTAGTGTATTCGACTGATTGCCTTTCGGCGTATTACAAATCTGTTCACCTACCTGCCAAACAAGCACCGCACCCGTCGCAAACCTAGCCTGCGACTTCGATGCCCATGGAACGCGCGGTGCCCCGAATGCTCTTCATCGCCGATTCCAACGAAGTGGTGTTCAGATCTGGCATCTTCTGCTTGGCGATCTCTTCCACCTGCTTGGCGGTGACCGTGCCAACCTTCTCCTTGTTAGGAGTGCCGGAGCCCTTGGCCACGGCAGCAGCGCGCTTTAGCAGAACCGGTGCGGGCGGCGTCTTGGTGATGAAGGTGAATGAACGATCGCTGTAGACCGTAATCACCACCGGGATGATGAGGCCGTCCATCTCTTTGGCGCTGGTGCGAGCGTTGAACTGCTTGCAAAATTCCATAATGTTGACCTGCGCCTGACCAAGCGCGGGGCCAACCGGCGGGGCTGGCGTTGCCTTGCCCGCGGCGATCTGCAACTTCACATAACCAGTAATCTTCTTTGCCATGTCGTAAAACCTGAACCCGTTTCTGAATTAGCCGCTGCGGCTTGTACCGCGCTTAGCTGAGAATCTTTTCTACCTGCGCAAACTCCAGCTCTACCGGAGTCGAGCGTCCGAAGATCGTAACCATCACCTTCATGGTGGCGCGGTCATCATTCACCTCATCCACCACCCCGGTAAAGTTGGCAAACGGCCCTTCGGTAATGCGTACGGTCTCATTCTTCTCGAATTTGACCTTGAGCTTGGGCTTCTCTTTCGCCTCTGCCGTGCGATGGAAGATGTTGGCAACTTCTTCTTCCGATAGCGGCGTAGGCTGCTGCCCGGTACCCACAAATCCCGTGACCCGCGGCGTGGACTTGACGACGTGCCATACATCATCGTTGATCGCCATTTCCACCAGCACGTAGCCGGGGAACACCATGCGCTCCACGGTGTACTTCTTGTTGTTGCGAATCTCGGTCACAGGCTCGGTCGGCACCATCACCCGGCCAATTTTGTCTTGCAGGCCAAAGGCCTGCACCCGCGACTCCAGCGACTCCCGCACCTTGCGCTCAAATCCCGAATAGGCATGGATAATGTACCACTTGAAATTCGGATTGCGCGGGGCTTCTGTGCTTTCGGGCGTAGCGATCTCCTCAACACCCTCTTGCTTCAAGCCCTCGACCTTTTCGTCGGCTGTCATCGTGACTGTAAAACCTTTCCTGCAACCTTACTACCTGAAAGATGCAGCGCCCTGCGAACCAACTTACTTCGCTCCGTGCGCCAGCACCCACTCCAGTGCGCCACCAATAATGGCGTCTACTGCGTAAAAATAGATCCCAAAAATAAACACAGTGATAATCACTACTGCCGTCGTGGCCCGCACTTCTTTTAGCGGAGGCGTGGTTACCTTGCGCATTTCATTGCGCACTTCGCTGTAGAAGTTCCGAGTCGCATCCGGCCAGGACTTCACCTGCGCCACCAGTCCCTCTTGCCGTGCTTCCAGTTGCGCCGTCTTTGCCATTTCCGTTACGCTTCCCGCTACTAGCGCACAGCGCTGCAGCCCTTTATCCCGAAATACACAAATCAACAAATCTGGCAGGGGCGGAGGGATTCGAACCCCCGAGTCCGGTTTTGGAGACCGGCAGTTTAGCCGCTGAGCTTACGCCCCTGTGGTTTCCGCAACACCGCGCCGCTTCCGCCGCCCGGCCCGCCTTGCTGCAAGCCTTATTTGGTTTCCTTGTGGGGCGTGTGCTTCCGGCAACGGCCGCAGAATTTCTTGAACTCCAGCCGCTCCGTGGTAGTCTTGCGATTCTTCGTGGTCGAGTAGTTCCGCTCCTTGCAGTCAGTGCATTGCAAGGTCACAATTTCACGTGGCATAAATCCTCATCTGGTGCTGCCGGGGTGAAGCGTTTAGTACGCTCCACCCCCATGGCGCAGGTTACCTAGAAACAGTTACTTAATCACTTCTGCAATCGTGCCTGCGCCCACGGTGTGGCCGCCTTCGCGAATGGCGAAGCGCAGACCCTTCTCCATGGCTACTGGAGTAATCAGCTCAATGGTCAGCGGCACGTTGTCGCCCGGCATCACCATC
>JANXUR010000053.1 GCA_025356095.1 Acidobacteriaceae bacterium
TAGAAGATGAGCCGGAGAGACAGCTGACCAAAGCGGGAGCTGTTGCCGAAAGTCGCCTTCGTGTTGTTGAAGTTAGGCTGACCAGGACGCAGATAGTTGGCAGTATCTGTTCCCGTGTTGCCGACCGAAGCAATGTCGTTCGGCGAGCCCGGAATGTACTGCGAGTGGTTGATCGCGTTCAGGAACTGCGCACCGAACTCAAACTTAAAGCGTTCGGTAATGTTGAAGCGCTTGTACGCGGCCATATCCAGATTGTTGATGGGGTCACCGAGCAGGTTGCCCCGGCTGGTGTTAGCAAGCGCACCTTTACGCAGTCGGATGAACTGCGCAGTGGGGTCAACTGCAACCAATGCAACATTCAATCCGGTGATGGCGCTGGTGAGGTACACGCTATCCGAACCAAGACCCTTGGCACCGCTCTTGTTGACATACGCACGGTCGCCCGCTGCGTCGCCGTTGCCGTTGACATCGCGACCGCTCTGCACGGTTCCGAAGCCACCGGACTCGTACGTGTAGCTAGGCGCGAGTTCCCAGTTGCCGACAACGTTCTTCATCAGCCAGTTACCGTTCTTGAAGAACGGAAGGTCATAGATACCGGCAATGGTCAAGCGTTGACGGTGATCCAGCGCGGAGTTGCCACGCTCGGCCTGCAGGTTGCGGAAGTCCTGCGGACGGCGCGGTGCCACCACGGTCGAGAAGAAATCGGCCGTGCTGTTGTCAATGTTGTGGCTGTAGGTATACGCCATCAGGCCAGACAAGCCATGCGACAAGCGGCGGCTTACCTGTGCGGTCAGGCCGTGGTAGGTGGAAGATCCAAAAGGCTCGAAACCAACGATGTTCGTGGCGAAACCGAGGCTGGAATAAGCCGGGTCAAAGCGCGAAATCGCTGAGATCTGGTTCAGGGTGGTGGCGTTCGGATCATTGACCGCCGCGACGCAAGCAGCATCGGTAGCGTGCAAGCAGAAGGGCAGGTTCAACGACGGAGTCACCGCTGCAACTACGTTGAGGCGGTTCTGCACGTTCAGGTGAACGCCGCGGGTGCCTACGTAACGGACTTCCATCGAGTAGGGACCAACGGTGTGCTGTACGCCCAAGTTCCACTGGTACGACTCAGGATACTTGACGTTGTTGGGCAGTGAGCTGGACGTGTTGAAACGCGCAGTGGCCTGATCCAGAACGGTGATGCCGGTCTGGCCAGTGTTTACGATACCGCCGCTCGATAGGAAGCCCGCGCTTGCTGCAGGGCAGGCCGGGTTCGTATCGTCCGGGCAGTCTGCGGTGGAACCGATTTGCGGCGGACGGGAAAGTACGCCGATGTTGTCGTACAGCACGTCGTATCCAAGACCGAAGCCGCCACGCACGGACCAGTCACCCTTGGTACCGGGCGAGTAGGCGAAACCGATGCGGGGTGCGAAGTTCTTACGGGGAGCCTTCGGCGAACCGAAGGTGATAAGGCCCGGCGCGTCAGCCACTGAATTCAGGCTCTGCTGCGTCCAGCCAAAGGGAGTTCCGGTGTACTCATAGCGAATACCCAGATTGACGCTCAGGTTCTGGGTGACGCGCCAGTTGTCATTCGCGAACCAGTAGATTGCCTTCTGGTCGCCGCTGTAGCCCACACTGCCGAAGCTGCGCTCGGCGAACTGCAAGCCGTTGCCATCCGCTTCCGCCGTGGAAGCATCGCGGAAGAAGCTGTCGTAGCTGTTCCACTGGTAATCACCGCGCGAACGCTGAATAAATTTCTGCGGCGAGATGTACTTGCGGCCTTCGATACCAAACTTCAGGGTGTGGTGGCCACGGGTAACGCTCACGTTGTCGGTGACGCTGTAGTAGTTCTGGAAGCCGAACTGCGGTGCATTGCCATCCGGCCCGTAGCCCAGATTGCCTTCAAACACCGTCAAGTTCGGGAAAGCATCCAAACCGGGGTAAGAGATGTTCGGAACCGTAAGGTCGGTACCGATGCGGTGGAAGCCGACGCGCAATTCGTTGGTCACGTTCGGGCTGAAGGTGTGGAACTCGCTGGCCGTGAAGGTGTAGGCCGGAGTGGTAACCGAGGTGAAAAACACCTGCGGGAAGCCTGCGGTGTCTTGCGTTGCATTCTGGTTATAGATCCAGCGCGCACGCACCTGATCTTTATCCGAAATGTTGAAGTCCATCGAAGCAACCCAAGCCTTGTTGTTAGTAAAGGCAGGTGCCACGATGCTGTACGGACCGAGCTCCACTGTGGAGAAGCCATCACCATTGTTGACGGTGGTGGAAGTCTCGGTACACAACGCTTGATCCACATCGGCCTGAGTGCAGGCGCGCGGCGCGGTAATGTACTTCTGCAACTGCGATACCGAGGTCTGGTTAAGTCCGGCGATACCCGCAAGCGTGGCATAGCCAGCCGCGGTGGGGACGGTCGCGGAGTTTGACGCGGCCGACTGGCCAATCGGGTTGTACTCGTAGTTCACGAAGAAGAACAACTTGTTCTTAAAGATCGGTCCGCCCAACTGGCCGCCAAAGCGGTTGTTGTCAAAGCGGGGCAGCTTGACGCCGGGGTTGGCGCGGGCGAAGCCCGCGTTGATCGCATCCAAGTTGCGGTTCTGAAAATATTCATAGCCGAGACCGTGGAATGAGTTGGTCCCGCTCTTGACCGCGACGTTGAACTGGCCGCCGGTGGAGTGACCAAATTCAGGGCTGAACTGGTTCTGCAGAATCGAGAATTCCTGCACCGCGTCGTTGGGGACGTACGTCGAAGGACCAGTTACGCCTTTGTCGTTGTTGTCCACACCTTCAATGGTGAAGTTGTTGTTCCGGGGACGCTGACCGCCGACCGAGGGGCCGGAGCCAGCGCCGACTGCACCCGAGCTGGCAACGCCGCCCTGCTGCAGGGCTAGATTCAACACGCCAGAACCTTGCGAAGAGGTCGGAGCATCCGCCAATTCCTTAGTTTCGTAGGTGGTGGAGATCTGCGCCGTGGTGGTATCAATCGTGGTGGCTTCGCTGGTCACTTCCACGGTCTCTGAAACTTTGCCGACCTGCAGCGCGAAGTTCACCGTACCAGTGTGATTCAACTGCACCTGCGAACCGGTGACGGTTTCGGTGCGGAAGTTGCTGGCTGAGGCCGAAACCGAGTAGAGCCCGATCAGCAGGTTGGCGATGCGATACTCGCCGCGCTCGTTAGCAGTCGTGGTGGATTTGATAGCGGTTGTGCTGTTGGTCGCCGTCACGGTTGCGCCCGGAATGGCCGCGCCCGATTTGTCATACACCGTACCGACGATGTCGCCGCTGACGGCCTGCCCAAAGGCAAGAACCGACGCTAGAGCGAACAGGGCGAGCAAGGCTACCGAATGAGTCAGTAGCGATGACCCTCGAAAGATTCGCCTCATAATTTCTATTCTCCTGACAAAGTGGAATCACAAAAAAATTTCGCCTGAGTTGGCCGAACCCTACCGGGCCCGCCTGCAGCCCTAAAGGCCCACAGCCAAACCCAACAAACCACTACCATTACTCAGCGCCTAATATACAGCAATTGTCCAGCCATTGACCACACATCGTATGTAGCTGAAAACAAGTACATTACATAAAATGCACAGGGGCGATTTCTCCCGACAATACGGGAAAAAATAGCTTACCTATGCTTTTTGGTATATCGCGGAACTTTTGTGCAATTCCGCGCGCTCAGCCGCGCAAGAATTTGCCGATGGATTCAGCCGCTTTTCTACCCTCTGCGATGGCCCAGACCACCAGCGATTGGCCTCGCCGCATGTCTCCGGCAGCGAAGATTCCAGACTGCGACGTAGCATAACTGGCGTCGGTGGCAACGTTGCCCCGTGCGTCCAATTCGAGACCGGAATCGGCCAGCATTCCCTGCTTCACCGGGCCGGCAAAGCCCATCGCCAACAGCACCAAATCGGCCTCCACCACAAATTCGCTGCCGGGGATGGCCTCGAACTTGGGCGGTGGCCCCACGCGCGTTCCGTGCAGTTGCGCCACGTTGCCATTTGCATCTCCGGTAAAGTGCGAGGTTGCCAAACCCCACTGCCGCACTCCGCCTTCTTCGTGCGCGCCTTCGGTACGGAGTTGCATGGGCCACAACGGCCAGGGCGTGAGCGGAGAGCGCGCGTCGGGCGGTTGCGGCATGATTTCAAATTGCTGCACCGACGCCGCCTTTTGCCGATGGCAGGTGCCCAAACAATCAGCTCCAGTATCGCCCCCGCCGATGATGACGACGTGCTTGCCCGTTGCCAGAATCGCATCCTCGTCGGGCACGACGTCGTGCATGTTGCGGCGATTCTGCTGGGGCAAAAACTCCATCGCGTAGTGAATACCTTTCAGCCCCCTGCCCGGCACGGTGAGGTCGCGGGGATGCTCGGCACCGCCAGCCAGCAGAACGGCGTCGAAGCGCTCCCGCAGTTGAGCCAGCGTGACGTCTTTGCCAACATGCACGCCAGTCACAAACTCCACACCCTCGGCAAACATCTGCGCCAATCGGCGATCTACAATCTGCTTTTCCAGCTTGAAGTGGGGGATGCCGTAGCGCAACAGTCCGCCAATACGGTCAGCCTTTTCATAGACCGTTACCATGTGCCCGGCGCGGCGCAACTGCTGCGCGGCGGCAAGGCCAGCAGGCCCCGAACCGACAACGGCGACCTTCTTGCCCGTCTGATGCAGCGGCGGCTCGGGTTGAATCCAGCCTTCTTCAAAGCCGCGTTCTACAATACTTTTTTCAATTTGCTTAATTGCCACCGGAGGCTGCGTAATGCCCAGCACACACGCTGCTTCGCAGGGAGCAGGGCAAATACGCCCGGTGAACTCCGGAAAATTATTCGTGGCGTGAAGCTGACGCACCGCCTCTTTCCAGCGACCGCGAAACACCAGATCATTCCAGTCCGGGATCAGATTGTTGACCGGGCAGCCACTGTTGCAAAACGGCACGCCACAATCCATACAGCGTGCGCCCTGATCTTTCTGCTTCTCTTCTGGAAATTCGTAGTAAATCTCAAACCAATCGTTGACCCGCTGCGTCACCGGACGCCGCGCGGGCAGTTCGCGCTGATATTCAAGAAAGCCAGTCGTCTTACCCATGTTGCACCACCAAGAGTTCTGGCGCGGCAGCCGATGCCGGAGGAATGGGAATGGGAATGGGCATGGGCATGGCCTGCGCCTTGGCGACAATCGCCGCCGCTGCCGCACGCTCCGCCAGCACTCGCTTGAATTCTTTGGGGAAGACTTTGGCGAAACAGCCTTGCGCCTCGTGCCAATGTGTCAACAGATATGCTGCCCGCTGGCTGCCGGTTAGCTCACCGTGGCGGCGAATCAAACGCAACACCGTTTCCACATCTTCCGGCAACGAAAGCTCTTCCAAATCCACCGAGGAAGGGTTGCAACGCTTGAGGGCAAAGTCGCGCCGCGCGTCGTAGACATAGGCAAGACCACCACTCATCCCGGCTGCGAAGTTGCGGCCGCAATCGCCCAGCACCAGCACCGTGCCGCCCGTCATGTATTCGCAACCGTGGTCGCCAACGCCCTCCACCACCGCCGTTGCTCCTGAATTGCGCACACCAAAGCGCTCGCCTGCCACACCGTTCAAATAGGCTTCGCCGGACGTCGCGCCGTACAACGCCACGTTGCCCACCAAAATATTTTCCTCCGCGGCAAACCGGGCCTCGTGTGGCGGATACACAATGATCTTGCCGCCGGAAAGACCCTTGCCGAGATAGTCGTTGGTCTCTCCCTCCAGCCGCAGCGTAATACCCTTGGCCAAGAACGCTCCGAAGCTCTGACCCGCCGAGCCCGAAAGCGCAATCTGGATTGTGTCGTCAGGCAGTCCCGCCGAGCCGTAGCGACGGGCAACTTCCCCGCTCAACATGGCACCGGTCGCGCGATGCACATTGCGGATGGGCAGCGCAATCTTGACTGGCAGACCCGAATCCAGCGCAGGCTTGGCATCGGCAATCAGCGTGTAGTCAAGCGCCTCCTGCAAACCGTGATCCTGAGCTTGAATGCAGCGCCGCGAGACGCGCGATGGCACTTCTGGCGCATACAGCAGTGCGCTCAGGTCAAGCTTGCTGGCCTTCCAATGGTCCACCGCTGGACGCGTGTTTAGCATATCCACCCGGCCCACCATCTCGTCGAATGTGCGGAAGCCTAACTGCGCCATAGAGCCGCGCACCTGCTCGGCGATAAAGAAAAAGAAGTTGACCACATGCTCGGGCTGACCTTGAAACATCTTGCGCAGTTGCGGATCTTGCGTCGCGATGCCCACGGAACAAGTATTCAAATGGCATTTACGCATCATGATGCAGCCCATGGCAATTAGCGGCGAGGTGGCAAAGCCAAACTCTTCCGCACCCAAAAGCGCTGCGATCACCACGTCGCGTCCGGTTTGCAGCTTGCCGTCGGTTTGCACGCGAATGCGGCCACGCAGATCGTTGAGCAGGAGCACCTGCTGCGTTTCCGCCAGTCCGAGTTCCCACGGAATGCCTGCATGGCGCAGCGAACTGAGTGGCGAAGCGCCAGTCCCGCCGCTATCGCCGCTGATGAGGACGAGATCCGCATGAGCCTTGGCAACGCCTGCCGCCACCGTACCTACACCCACTTCCGCCACCAGTTTCACCGCGATGCGGGCCTGGGGATTTACGTTCTTCAAATCAAAAATCAGTTGCGCGAGGTCTTCAATCGAATAAATATCGTGATGCGGCGGCGGAGAAATCAGCCCCACCCCCGGGGTGGAATGCCGTAAACGCGCAATCACTTCGTCCACTTTGTGGCCGGGCAATTGCCCGCCTTCGCCCGGCTTGGCACCCTGCGCCATCTTGATCTGCAACTCGTCAGCATTCACCAGGTAGTGCGCCGTCACGCCAAAGCGCGCTGAAGCCACCTGCTTGATGGCACTGCGCCGCGAATCGCCGTTGGCGTCCGAAACATAACGAGCTTCGTCCTCGCCGCCCTCGCCAGTATTTGACTTGCCGCCAATGCGATTCATGGCAATCGCCAGCGTTTCATGCGCTTCTTTACTGATCGAGCCAAACGACATGGCTCCGGTGACGAAGCGCTTCACAATCTCTTGGGCAGACTCTACCTCTTCGATGGGTACAGGATGCTCCGCTGTGCGAATTTCCATCAGGCTGCGCAGCGTCGCCATGTTGCGATTCTGCTGGTCAATCAGTTGCGTGTATTCCTCAAAGGTCTTGGGATTGTTCTGCCGCACTGAGTGCTGCAGCTTGCTGATCGTTTCTGGATTCAGCAGATGAAATTCGCCGTTGGCCCGGAAGTGATATTCGCCGGCGGAAGGCAGTCCGGTTTCGCTGTCGCCCATAGGGGCATACGCGTAGTCATGCTTGGCGCGAGCCTCACGAGCCAGCACCTCTAAATCTACCCCACCGAGGCGCGACGCCGTTCCCGCAAAATACGCCTGCACTAAAGACTCGCTCAGACCAATCGCCTCAAACACCTGCGCGCCGCGATAGCTTTGCAGGGTTGAAATGCCCATCTTGGAAAAGGTCTTCAACAAGCCCTTGTTGACTGCTTTCACGAAGCTATGGACCGCGTAGGTGGACGAAACCCCACTCGGCAAGTAGCCGCGGCCCTGCATATCTTCCACCGTCTCCAACACCAGGTATGGATTTACTGCACTCGCACCATAGCCGATCAACAGGGCAAAATGCATCACCTCGCGCGGCTCACCCGACTCCACAATCAGCGCCACGCGGGTGCGGGTCTCTTCCCGAACCAGCAAATTGTGCACAGCAGCCAGCGCCAGCAAACTAGGAATTGCCGCCCGCTCCAGATCCACACCCCGGTCAGACAGAATCAGCAGCGTGTAGCCGGATGCTACTGCCAGTGACGCACCCCGACATAGTTCATCCAGAGCGCGTTTGAGGCCAGCCTCGCCTTCGCGCGCGTTGAACAGCGCGGGCAAGGTGGTGGCCAGTAGGTCGCCGCGCGATACCCGGCGCAGCTTTTCCAAATCGCGATTGGTCAGGATCGGCTGTTCCAGTTTCAGCGTCTGGCAATTCTCCGGCGTCTCCACCAAAATGTTGCGTTCGGTGCCGATGTAGCTGGTCAATGACATCACCATCTCTTCGCGGATGGGGTCAATCGGAGGATTCGTTACCTGTGCAAACAACTGTTTGAAATAGTGAAACAGCGGCTGTGGACGATTGCTCAGGCAGGCCAGCGGCGTATCCACGCCCATGGAACCAATTGGCTCTTCGCCCTTGGCGGCCATCGGTTCCACGATCATTCGCAGGTCTTCGTCGGTATAACCGAAAGCACGCTGACGCCGCAACAGTGTGCCTTGATCTGCACCCCGTACCCGCGGCGGCTCTGGCAAATGCTCAAGCGTAATCTGATTTTCTTCCAGCCACTTGCCATAGGGCTGGCGCGCAGCTAGTTGCGCCTTCATTTCTTTGTCGGCGATGATGCGTCCGGCCTCAGTATCCACCAGCAACATCTTGCCCGGTTGCAGGCGGCCCTTGCGCTTGATGCGGTCGGCAGAGATCGGCAGAACGCCCGCCTCAGACGCCATCACCACCAAGCCGTCGTAGGTTTCTACAAAACGGCCCGGCCGCAAACCGTTGCGGTCCAGCGTGGCACCAATCACCTTGCCGTCAGTGAACGCAATGGCTGCGGGCCCGTCCCACGGCTCCATCAGCGACGCGTGATACTCGTAAAACGCACGTTTTTCCGGCTTCATGTGCGGGTTCCCTGCCCACGCTTCGGGAATCAGCATGGCCATGGCGTGAGGCAGGCTGCGACCCGATTGATACAGCAGTTCCAGCGCATTATCGAAGCTGGCCGAGTCGCTGCCGCCCGGCGCGATGATGGGCAGCAGCTTCTTGATGTCGTCACCGAACTTGTCCGACTCCAAAACTGATTGACGGGCGTGCATCCAGTTCACGTTGCCGCGCACGGTATTGATCTCGCCGTTATGCGCCACGTAGCGATACGGATGCGCCAGCGGCCAACTGGGAAACGTGTTCGTGGAAAAGCGCTGGTGCACCAGGCAGAGCGCACTGACTACCTCGGGGTCGGCCAGCTCGGCATAAAAATTGGCAATCTGCGGAGCCAGCAGCAAACCTTTGTAAACAATTGTCCGTGCGGAAAGCGAGACGATGTAGAACATCTCACTCGCCTCAACATCCGAAGCTAGGATTTCCGCTTCCACCCGCTTGCGTACTACATAGAGCTTGCGCTCGAAAATCTCCTCGGGCATACCCGGCGGTGCCGCGACAAACAACTGTTCGATATAGGGCTGCGAGCGGCGAGCCTCGCGTCCGATGGCGTTGCCGTCCACCGGGGTGTCGCGCCAGCCCAGCACCTTCAATCCTTCTTCGTGGACTACGCGCTCGAAGATGCCTTCACACTGCAAACGGGCGCGCCGCTCTACTGGCAGAAAGGTCATGCCGACGGCATAGTGGCCGGGCTCGGGCAGATTGAAGCCCAGCAGTCCACATTCGCGGGCAAAGAACTTGTGGGGGATTTGGATCAGGACGCCTGCGCCGTCGCCGGTCTCAGGGTCGCAACCGCACGCGCCGCGGTGGGTCAGGTTAATCAGAATCTGAATGCCGTCGCGCACAATGTCGTGGCTTTTTTGCCCACGCACACTCGCCACAAAGCCCATGCCACAGGCATCGTGCTCAAAAGAAGGGTGATACAGCCCCTGGGCGGGGGGCAACCCCACCCGTTGCGCAGGCAACGTCATTCTATGAGTAGTCTCCGCAGATTCCTAAAGTGACGAACATCCAGTCCAAACTCAGGCAAACTGTAGCTAGACCCACCCTGCATGATACCGACCGGTCGTTTAGCTATCTTCCGATTGGAAACCCAACCGCAGGCTAAGTACAATTCACAATTTCGATGCGGTGCATTAAATTTTCTGCACAAAGAAGTGCACGCTTCCAAGCGGATGCCACCGACTTCAGTACCTCCATTTTCTGCATCGTTTACCATGCCTTAGCCCCACATGGCGCAAGGAAACCACCGCATGGCTGTTGACATCCAATCGCAAACCGACGAACTGCTCTCGGCTTGGCCGACGCTCGACGACAAGAAGCGCATGGCTGGCTTTCGCAACCTGCTGCGCGACCAGCGTGAGGAACTTTTTCTCGACATCCCTTCGCAAGATCAGGCCGACCTGCTGCTGGAGATGCCCGAGCACGAGCGCCGCACCTACTTGCGCTTTTTGGAACCCGATGATGCAGCCGACTTGATTCAGGCCGCCGCTGAACCCGACCGCGACCGCCTGCTCGCCTTGCTCGATGAAAATACCCGTACCGACGTCCGGGCCCTGATGGCTTATGCCGAAGATGATGCCGGTGGGCTGATGAGCACCAAGTTCGCCCGCTTGCGCCCGGAAATGACGGTGGATGAAGCCATACTCTACCTGCGCCTGCAAACCGAAAAGGTAGAGACGATTTACTACGGCTATGTGCTGAGCCACGAACAAACGCTGCTTGGCGTCGTCTCCTTCCGCGATTTGTTCAATGCCAGCGGCCACTCCGCCATTGCCGACGTGATGCACAAAGATTGCGTTTGCGTAACCGAAGGTACTGACCAAGAAGAGGTTGCCAAACTCATTTCAGACTGGGGGTTGGCCGCCATTCCCGTGGTGGACGACCAGCGGCGCATGAAGGGCATCGTTACGGTGGATGACATCGTAGACGTCGTGCAGGAAGAAGCCACCGAAGACATCCAAAAGATTGGCGGTATGGAAGCCCTAGACGGCCCTTACTTTGACACCGGCTTCTGGACCATGGTGAAGAAGCGCGCCGGCTGGCTGGCTGCCCTGTTTCTTGGCGAAATGCTCACCGCCACGGCCATGAGCCACTATGAAAATGAGATTTCGCGAGCCGTGGTGCTCGCAGTCTTCATTCCATTGATTATTTCCAGTGGCGGAAACTCCGGCTCGCAGGCGACCACGCTGATCATTCGCGCCATGGCGCTCAGCGAAATCCGCTTGCGTGATTGGTGGCGTGTGGCCCGCCGAGAGATTTTCAGTGGCATGATTCTAGGACTGGTGCTGGCCTGCATCGGCTTTCTGCGCATCATCATCTGGCAGTCGTTCTCGCCAATTTACGGGCCCCACTACTTGCTGGTTGCTTCTACGGTATCGGGCAGCCTGATTGGTGTTGTCACCTTTGGGACGCTGGCCGGATCTATGTTGCCGTTCATCTTGCGGCGGCTGGGGTTTGACCCCGCCAGCGCCTCGGCACCCTTCGTCGCGACTCTGGTGGATGTGACGGGACTCGTCATCTACTTCTCGGTCGCAAAGCTAATCTTGACGGGGACGCTACTGTAACCGTCAGAGCATTCCCGCCCGCTCGGGCAATCCGCATCCCGCTGTCGATTCAGTAGCTGGCGGACGCCCTAAGTTGGACTGCCGACATTGCCAGACAGTAGTTGCCAAGGCAGAAAGAACCCTTAGTAGTATCCATCGCTATTCAAGGATAGCCTCGTATGCTTTAATAGCGGCTGAGGCTATTCAAGTTCTCAGCGAGCTTGGATAAGAGACAATATGACCGCAAGGTGGACCATCCACTATGCTAGATACAGCAAAGGCTCATTTTGCCGAAGATTTGCAGCGAGCCCGCAAGCTTCAAGCACACGCCCTTGGCATATCCGTAGGCAACCTAAGGGGGGATATCCTACGAGCTGCATGGATGATGGGAGTAGGTGCATGTGACGCTTACTTTTCGGACGCCTACGCAGACCTCATCGCCCGTACCCTACGCGCCAAAGACCTTGAGAAAGCAATTGATCTTCCGGATCGACTCAATAATCTCAAAATTCCCGTGATCGCGGTAATACGCCAAGCGAATGGTGGTTGGCGTTGGAGGATGGCGGCCAGAGAATTGATAGAGGATGAAAACGTTCTTGCGCTCGATAAGATCAAAACACTGTTCAATCAATTCTTTCGTAACAGGCATAAGTTGCTGACCATCGAGACGATAGAAGGATGGATCTTGCATAGGAACGCAAAATCGCGCCTCTTCGGCATGACATCGACCGCTTTTAGAGCATTGAGCAATCAACAGAAAAATGCTGCCCGCAAAGATGCGCTTGATAAATTCAATGAGCTTTTCGGCGAGATTTTCCAGCGCCGTCATGACTGTATTCATAATTGTGATCGGCCCAAAACTGCACTTCAACAGATATCGGCGGTGGCGGTAAAGAAGAGGCTGGAAGATGTTGAGTTCTTGGTATGTCGAGCTCATGACGCCTTGACTGCTGAGTTCCCAATATATCTGCGGACATTGGGATTCAGTGCGGTAACGCTCAATAGCGTCCGTGGATGATATTCAGCCGACGAGCCTATTGTTAGTTTCAGTGCTGTTGATAGGAACTCATTCACCTCTCGTCATGATTACTCCTGATCAGCGCAGTTGTATTTCACGGACACGGAGACGGTCTAGTAAAGGTGGCTTGGAAGCTCCGCTGCCATATCGATCCACAGCAGACGCAACTGTCCCTCAACATACGTCGCTGTACGGCCCCTTCTTATGCGCTGAGCGCATAAGCGAATCCAGAAGCGTCATTGGACGCGGGGCTTGAGCAGCCCATAGGGTCTGGCTATCG
>JANXUR010000014.1 GCA_025356095.1 Acidobacteriaceae bacterium
TGCTTGGGGTCGGGGTTGCCGCTCACCACCTTCATGTCGCAGCCAATGCACTTAGCGGGGCTGTAGCGCGTATGATTTTCCGCCGGAGCGCCGTAAATCTTCTGCAACTGCGCGTAGTCGGCATCGGTTCCAAAAGCACCCTCAACCGCGTTCAAGTACGCCTTGAATCCATCGGTCGTAACCTGCACCCGGCCACGGATGCGGTAGGCGCAATCGTGCATAAAGTCGTTTGCCCATCCCGCATCCCTTCCGCCAACCTGATAGCTGACGCACAGCTTGGTATCGGCGTCAATCGCCGTCCACGTCCACACGTCACCCCAGCCAGCGGCCTTTTGTTCGACAGTCACGTTCTTTGCCTTCGCTCCGATGAAGCTCCAGATTTCGTCACACTGCAAGTGCTGCACTCTCAGATTGCGGACGTGCAAATCGTGATACTCCGCGCACGCCAACCCGACATCAACCAGCAGCCGCGCTACCGTGTTCTTTGCCACCCCGGTGAGTCGAACGGTACTGCGAACCGAACAACCTTCCAAAAGACATTTCACCACTTGCTTCTGCGCTTGCCGGCTTAGGCGATTCATAATGAACCAATAATACTTTAGCCTCTTTAGTATGTCAAGGGTTAATTTCGCTTGGGTGGTATTAACCATTCAAATTTGTCGGGAGTTACGGTGGCCACGTGCGCCCATCCCCCGTAAGCAGAGTCGAGGTCGGCGCAGCGCTTCAGGTGTCCGAGTATTTCATTGGAACAATCGGTCATAGTCGAGGGGCGATGCTCAACATGCGGCGGCAGTCCGCTGAAAGAGTTAAGGCATCTGTCCGGGGCACCTCCGACAAGAAGTTCATGCCCGAGCTTCCCGTTCATGTTGGGGTATTGATATATGAAGCGCTCCGGTTTGCCGTCCTGGTAGCCCAGAAAAATTCCTTTAGCCAGCACTTCTCGGAAATGACCTGTATCAGTCACATCCCTCATATCCCCTGATGTGAACTTACACAGTTCCCCATAGATGAACTCCCCAGCGTTCGTGACGTGCGACTCCAAGGAAGCCGCGCTTCTCCCGTAGATCCGGGTGAATTGATCGAACTGCTCGGGGAAGCTGAACCGGGTGCGTCCGAAAAGAAGTTCGGTTGCCCCGGCCCATGCGTGAGCACCGCCGATACACGGAATGGGGAATATTTTTTGCGCGGTGTCGCTGACAAAGATGCCATCTGATGTGGCGCGGCGACCGTCCGCGCCGATGACAAAACCGTCCGGGTGGCAGTGGACTTCAACAATTGCCGTCATGTCCAAACAGTGTATAGAATCCGCGAAGTAGAACTCGTGCGGGGGGAACGGCCCCGAACAGCGGGCATAGTGGCAACGGAGAAGGGCAGGAACGTTTGACGCTATTACGAACTTCTTTTTTTTGCCTTGCTCCACCGCGCATTCACGGCTTTGGACGCCGCCGCCCTGCGCTGTTCCGGCAGCATTGTCACCAGCCGACGCTTTCCGCCAATCTTCCCACCCTTGCTGCCAATCGCTGCCATATAGTCGGATATATTGGTGGTTACCTTCGGCATCGGCAGTTCCGATGACACCTCTGGGGTTGCCGCCGGGGTGGGTAGGTTGCCCGTTGCCGTGTCCACGATCCACTTCGCGAGTTGGTTCGGGTCGCGCGGTCGTTTTCCCTTTGGGATGCTCATTGATTGCCTCAATTTCGATTATCTCTCGCATTGCGCCCTCCGCGCTACACTGTGGGAATCCAAACTGACCCAGTACCTTCCGGTGCCTAGGTTTGCCGGGCCAGCTCTTCGCGCCTCATACTCAAATAGGCGCGCAAAAACGGGTTCAAGCTGCCATCCAGTACGCGGCTCACGTCGCCGGTTTCTTCCTTGGTGCGGTGGTCTTTTACCATCTGGTAAGGAGCCATCACGTAGCTGCGAATCTGTGAGCCGAAGTCAATGTCGAGCTTGGAATCTTCAATCTTCTTGGTCGTCGCGCGCTTCTTTGCCAGCTCATACTCATAAATCCGCGAACGCAGAATGCTCATAGCACGCTCTTTGTTCTTGTGCTGTGAGCGCTCATTTTGGCAGGCGACGACGATGCCGGTGGGCAGGTGCGTGAGCCGTACTGCCGAGTCGGTGGTGTTGACGTGCTGGCCGCCTTTGCCGCCGGAGCGGTAGGTGTCAATCCGCAAGTCGTTTGGCCCGATGATGACCTCAATACTCTCGTCAATTTCCGGCGACACGAAGACGCTGGCAAATGAAGTATGGCGGCGCTTGGCCTGGTCAAATGGCGAAATTCGGACCAGGCGATGCACGCCGATCTCGCTGCTCAGCAATCCAAATGCGTATTCGCCCTCTACCGTAAAGGTCGCCGACTTAATGCCCGCCTCTTCCGCTGCTTGCTCTTCGTTGATGACGGCTTTGAATCCCTGCCGCTCCGCCCAACGCAGATACATCCGGAAAAGCATCTCGGCCCAGTCCTGCGATTCCACGCCGCCGGCACCGGGATGAATGGTCACAATGGCGTTCGCGCCATCCATCGGCTGCGAGAGCAAAGTCTCAGTTTCCAGCTTTTCCACCACTTGGCTCAAGCTGTTGATTTCGCGTTGCAGGTCTTCGGCTACCATCGCTGCGGAGTCTTCGCTTTCATGCGCCAAATCAAAAAAAGCGGCGATGTCAGCGCTGCGCGTGGCAAGGTCACCCTCAATCGCGACCATGCTTTCCACGCGCTTTTTCTCGCGCATCACTTGCTGCGAGCGTGTGGGGTTCGACCACAGATTGGGGTCAGAGGCTTGCTTTTCCAGTTCAACTAGCTTGGTACGCTGCGAGTCCGCGTCAAAGATAGTCTCGAAGGTCGCGGACTTTGCGGTTGAGCTTGGAGAATTCCTGCTCGAGTTCATCAACGAGTTGCATGTCCGGCTTAGACCTCAGGAGTGCGTGATTGGGATGTTTCTACTACGCGGTCGCCGGGCGGCGAAAATAGGCCCCCAGCACCGCCACTATTAAAAGTATGACACAGCCGATGGCGAACAAGTCGCCATGCAGCGTGTAGAAGGTCTTTACGCTATTTACGGCAAAAGGAGCCAGCAGCGCAGTGCGCTGCTGGCGTGGGGCGCGAGCCACGATACGGCCATCCGGATCCACTGCCGCCGTTTGGCCTGTGTTGGTGGCAAACAGCAGCCACCGCTGATTCTCTACCGCCCGCATCCGCGCCATGTTCAAATGCTGTGCCCAAGCGGAACTATCCCCATACCAGCCGTCATTCGAAAGATTCACAAAGTAGTCCGCACCGTTGTCGGCATATTGCCGAATCTCATCAGGAAAGACCGATTCGTAGCAGATAAATACGCCCGCCCGTGTGGAGCTGTGGGTGATGACCTTGCCCGCGTCCGGGGCGGCAGCAGCAGGGGCCGTCGGTGCACTTCTAGCGGGCATTCCGGGCAGGTTCGCCATGCCTTCCATCCCTGCCATGCTTGCCATCGAATCATCCATTCCGGCGGCCGTGCCCGCCCCGGTCGCCCCGGTCGCCCCGGCCGCCCCGGTCGCCAACGGTGGGCCACTGGACTTAATCAGGAAAAATGGCGTCCGCGAGTTGCCCCGGCTGAAGTTACCAACTTCCTGCGTCAGCTTTTCCGCAAAAAACAGCAGCTTCTGGAACGGTACGAATTCGCCGAAGGGCACAAGATGAATCTTGTCATAGCGGCCCACCATCTGGCCGTCTGGAGCAAACAGCATGGCGGAGTTATAAATCTTTGGTTCTTGGCCCGATTGGCTAGGATCAATACCAGTTCCACCAGCGATTACGTTGGCTCCAGTGGTGCGCGCCAGATTCGCGAGTGGAATCTGCAGGTTCGGGTCGTGCTCATAGAAGGGAGCAGGATTCTCCGGCCACACGATCAAGTCCGCAGACCCAGACGATGCTTTGGAATCCACGAGTCCAGCGAGAGCCGGCCCCCTAGCAGTATCAACCTTGCTTAATTCCACCAACTCATCCACGGTCTTGCGATAGTAGTCCGTCGTCCAGGAACTGCCCTCCAGCACCGGAATGTTTCCCTGCACCAGCACCGCGTAGCGGTCGGCCACTTGTTGCGCCGGAGGCAGCAGTGCACCGGACTGCAGCACCAACGCGCCCGCAGTTGAGGCGAAGAGCAAAATGCCGCGCCGAGGCTTGGGCGAGAGCAGCGCCGCAGCAAACCCCATGTTGATCACCATAATGGCGAACGAAAGCCCATACACACCCGTCACGGTACTCAGGTGAGCCAGCGGAGAGTTGTCAATCTGGCTGGTGCCCAGCAGGTCCCACGGTACGCCAATCACCCGGCAGCGCAACAACTCGATTGCCACCCACAAAGGCGGCGCCACCGCGAGTGCCCGCACGCCCAATCGGCCGGATTGCGCCAGCCACGCCATTACCGCGCCGAAAAGCGCGTGATGCAACCCCATGTAAAGGCTGAAGATGAGCAGGACCGCCGCTGAGGTGAACCAGTCAAGCCCCCCATGCAGGTGCATGACCGTGAAAATCCAGTAGCAAGAGCCCAGATACCACACCACTCCGCAAACATAGCCAAGCACGAAGCCTTGCCCCGGTGAGGCCACCGAAGCCACACCTAACCCCCGAATTTGCATCGAAAAATTCGATGGCTTCGATTGACTCTTCACTGCCTTGCCCCCCCCTCCGGAAGCGGCAGGCGGTTGCGCGCTATAGAGCGCCAGCAGCAGCGGAGCGGCGCAAATCCACGCCAATCCGTACCAATTCGTTGCGGGGAAGGCCAGCACCTGCAAGATTCCAGCAAGCAAGCTGAGTAGCCAAGCTGAGGGTTGTATACGCTTCACCGCGCCAGAATACCAGAGTGCGGCCCTCACTTCCTTGTACGAGCCACGGTAGGCTGCGTTACACTAGCCCACGCCATGGATTCTCTTGCAATATTTGGGGTGTACCTGCTGGAAGGCATGTTTGCGCTGGGCCTGTTTGGCTCCGCAATCGTAGTCCTGATTACCTCGGTCGAGGATGTGCAGGAACTGTTTGGGCCGGATGAACCCGCCGAAGCCAAGCCCGGGGAGCGGTAACCGTACATGTCATTGAGCGAACAGCCTCCCCAGCCAATTACGCCCGCCGCCCCGGCAAACCACCGGGTCAAGATCGTGGTCGCCACCACGGTGATGCTGACGTTTATTTCCTACTGGCGCGCCGCCGCCATTGTGCTCAACGATCTGGCTTCCTCCGCGTTCTACGCTGGTGGCATCGCGGAAAAGGCCGTGGGCAAGTCCGCTCCATGGTTCATCGTTGGCGTCATGCTGTTCTCGTTCGCCGTGCGCGCCGTCTATGTGGAAAGCTGCTCGATGTTTGTGCGCGGCGGCGTGTACCGCGTCGTCAAAGAAGCGCTTGGCGGCACCTTTGCCAAACTGAGTGTTTCTGCGCTCATGTTCGACTACATTCTGACTGGCCCCATCTCCGGTGTTTCGGCAGGACAGTACATCGCTGGCTTGGTCAACAGCCTCTTCGTCACCATGGATAAGCATGGCTGGATCCCGGGAGCCATGCACAGCATCTTCCACGGCACCCCACAATTAGATGTCGGCGTCACCTCGGTGGCGGTAGCGCTGGCGGTGACGGTCTACTTCTGGTGGGAGAACATCAAGGGTATCCACGAGTCCAGCGAAAAGGCCTTGCGGGTGATGCAGATTACCACCGTTATGGTGATCATTCTGCTCATCTGGTCAGCGATCACGATCTTCCAGCACGGGTATAGCCCGGTGCCCCTGCCGACGCCCGATAACCTCAAATTCAGTGACACCGCATTGGGATTTATCAAGGGCAGCAGCCTCCCCCACATGTTCGGCTTGTTCGGTATCTTGATCGCATTTGGCCACTCGGTGCTGGCGATGAGCGGCGAAGAGTCGCTGGCACAGGTGAATCGCGAGATTGCTCACCCCAAACTCAAGAACCTGAAGCGCGCCGCGCTCATCATTGCAATCTACAGCCTCGTGTTCACCGGTCTCGCCTCGCTGCTCTCGGTCATGCTGATTCCGGATTCGGTGCGCGTCAGCGTTTACGGCGACAACCTGATTGCCGGCTTGGCCATGAACATGGTCGGCCCCGAAGTCTTGCGCCTTGCCTTCCGCGCTTTCGTCGTGATCGTCGGCTTCCTGATTCTTTCCGGTGCGGTGAATACGGCAATTATTGGCAGCAATGGTGTGCTAAACCGGGTCTCTGAAGATGGCGTGCTCACCGATTGGTTCCGGCATCCGCACAAGCGCTTCGGCACCAGCCACCGCGTCATTAATCTGGTGGTGGCCTTGCAGATTCTCACCATTCTGCTCAGCCGTGGTGATGTCTACAAACTGGGCGAAGCTTACGCCTTCGGCGTCATCTGGAGCTTTACTTTTAATAGCCTGGCCATGCTTGTGCTGCGCTTCAAATACACCGGCAAGCGGGGCTGGAAGGTGCCGTTGAATCTTCCCCTTGGCGGCAAAGAATTGCCCCTGGGTTTGGCCAGCGTGTTTCTGGTGCTGTTGTCGGTCGCCTCGGTGAATTTGTTTACCAAGTCCGTGGCTACAGTTTCTGGGTTGATTTTCGCTGCTGCATTTTTTGTCATCTTCAGTGTTTCCGAGCGCATTAACCATCGCCGCATGGCCGCAGCCAAGGCGGAGATGAAGGACCACTTTCAGTTGATGCAGCAGGATAGTGTGGATCGCAACTCCATGGAGATCCGTCCCGGGAACGTGCTGGTGACGGCCCGCGACTACAACACCTTGCGCCATTTGCGCTGGGCGCTGGAGCGAACCGACACCGACGACCAAGATGTCGTCGTTATGTCCGCCCGCTTGAGCCAGTTTGGCGACGCAGTTTACGACCTGCAAGCCGCCGACGTTTTCAGTGACTATGAGCAGCGTTTGTTCACCCAGGCCGTTTCCGTAGCGGAAGCCTTTGGCAAGCATATTTCGCTGCTGGTGGTGCCTGCTGGCGATGTTTGGGCCGCGATTGCGCAAACCGCCAATCAGTTGGAATCTGCCGCAGTGGTGGCCGGGCTTTCCAGCAAAATGGCCGCCGAAGAGCAAGCCTTCTTGCTGGGACGCGCGTGGGAATCTCTCCCCGAACCCAAGCATCAGTTCGTTTTTCAGGTCGTCAATCCTGATATGAGTACGGTCAGCTACCACATCGGACCACATACTCCGACGATGAAGACCGAAGATATGCAATCCACTCATCGCTTGTGGCTAAATATCACCCGCGAGCCGGGGATGCAGGGCTTGCATCATCATGACATTTTGACCGAGGCGCTTCGCCGTTTTGCCCGCGACTACCATGGCGCAGATTGCGACCTGATTTTGCGGGAATTACAGCAACTGGTAGAAGATGACACCCATCGCAGCCTCGCACCCGGTGCCGGGCTGGAGCGGATGAGCGAGATGACCAGCATCAGGAGCGGAACTCCGCCGCAAAAATAGCCGCTTTGCTGTGGAGTTTGGCTTGCTTAGCTCTTGCTCAGCTCTTGCTCAGCTCTTGCGGGCAAGCCGGGCCAGCACCGCGAGCTCTTTCAAATACTCGCGGAGCGGTCGCGCCGGTGTACCCCAGAAAACGATTCCCCTGCCGCGAATCACCTTCTTGCTGGGGATGCCGCTCTGTGCGCCCAGAATCGCGCCCTCTTCAATGCGTACATGGTCGGCGATGCCCACTTGCCCGCCGACAATTACGTCCTTTTCAATCACCGAGCTGCCGGAAACGCCGCTTTGCGCCGCGATCACTACATTTTCTTCGATCCGCACGTTGTGGCCTATGTGCACCATGTTGTCCAGCTTCACGCCGTCGGCAATCACCGTCGCATCCAGCGCGCCGCGGTCCACCGCTGCATTCGCGCCGATCTCCACATCGTCGCCAATCTCCAGCGTGCCAATCTGCGGGAATTTTTCGTAGCGCCCGGAGTCAGGGTCGCGCACATAGCCAAAGCCGTCACTGCCCAACACCGCACCCGAGTGCACAATCACCCGGTCGCCGAGTTTCACCCCTTGGTACACCGTGACGTTGGCCGCCAGCACACACTCTGCTCCCAGAATAGTGCCCTCAGCGAGGACGCAGTGCGCGCCAATCTGCGTGCCTTCCCCAACCCGCACGTTTTCGCCGAGCACCGAATATGCCCCGACCGAAACACTGGCTCCAAGCTGCGCGGATGCAGGCACAATCGCTGTGGGATGCACCGCGACCGCCCCATCCGGCGGCGCATGCAGCAACGCCGCCACGCGGCAAAAAGCCAACCGGGGATTGCGCACAATCAAAATGGCTTTGCCGGCGGGAGCCGTCGCGTTAGCCGCGAACTCGCCCGCGAGAATCGTCCCGGCCCGCGACAGCAGCGCTTGCGGCAGCCACTTGGCATCTTCCACAAACACCAGGTGCTGCGGCCCCGCCGAAGCGAGGCTGGCCACGCCAATGATGCCGAGCGAGGGCTCGCCCAAAAGCCGCGCGCCCATTGTGGAAAGATCTGAGGCCAAGCTGGTAGCCGTATGAGTCATCTGGATTGTTTTAGCACGTTCGCGGCAGCGAATGCGCGGGCGCACCCAATCAGTACAGCGGCGGCGAGCCCCCTGGACGCGTCTTCCAGCGGCGATGCACCCATAGCCATTGATCCGGATACTGCCGGATAAAATGCTCAATCACCGCTGTGCACCGCTGCGTGTTAACCACCACATCCACCTCGGGGTCGCCCGTTCGCACCATCTCTAGCCTGGGCGCGAAGGTCATCTTGAACTTGCCTATGCTCGCATCCCACAGGGCAAAGCCCGGCACCACCACCGCGTCCGTGTGCAGGGCGATGCGCGCTAGTCCGCCCGGCGTGCAGGCCGGTATGCCGAAAAAATCCACAAACACGCCCTGCGGCGGCGTCATGTTGGTGTCCATCAAAATGCCCACCGATTCGTTGCGCCGCATCGCCGCCAGCAGGCCGCGCACGTAGTTGTCTTTGTCGAAGGTGGTGTTGCCGTGCCTTGTGCGGATGCGGTTCACAAAAGCATTAACCAGCGGATTATCCAGTCCGCGCATCACAATGAGCAGAGGATGGCCACTCAGCGAGTGGAAGAATGACGATAGCTCCCATGCGCCGAGATGCCCGGTGAGAAAGAGTACGCCACGCCCCTGCGCTTGTGCGGCACGATAATGCTCCAAGCCCTCGTAGACGATCACATCGTGCGCATTTTCCAGAGTCAAATGCGGCAACAGGCAGAATTCGGCCAGTTGCCGTCCCAAAGACGTGTAGACCCCGCGCAAGATGCGCCCGCGCTCAGCCAGTGGTAACTCTGGGAAGGCGAGTTCGAGGTTCCGCAGGCCGACCCGCCGCAACTTGGAATGCAACATCCGCACTAAGTGGCCCAAGCCAATGCCTACCGCCCGCGCCAGCGGACGCGGCAGCGCGCCGATGCCGCGCACCAGCAGCCACAGTGCTGCAAACTCCATTTTGTGCCGGACTTTGTGTGCGGAAGACATGACAGGGGACAAGAGCGGACGTTAGCATCCCGGCAAAACCGCTGTCAAACCGATTGGCAGACCGCCTTCGAAGCTGGCGCGCGTCTGGCGAACCCAAAGAGCGCGCCTTTTCTGCTACCCTTCACAAACAAAGGCGCAGTCGCACAATCGGCGTTGGGGGAGAAATCCCGCCGAATCGCACCTCGGCTCTGGGTCGCCGGACAGTACGAATTTCGAGAAGCTCACTATGGATCAGTTGAGGCAGTTAGAGCGGCGAGTGGTGAAGATCGCAGACGGCGACAACGTGATCGTCGCGCTCACCAATCTCCTTGCGGGCGAAACTGTCGCAGTGGCCGCAGAGTCCTTGGTTCTCGCCACGAGTGTTGAGGCAAAGCACAAGTTCGCCGCTAAGGAGTTTTACCCCGGCGACCCGATCTTCATGTACGGTGTGGTGGTTGCCGAGGCCACCGCCCCCATCCGCAGGGGCGAGGTGTTGACCACCGCAAACGTTCGACACCAAGCCGCGAGCTTCGATGAAGGCGCGGGATCATTCCTCGCAGCATGGCAGCCTCCCGACATTTCGCGTTGGCAGCACCGGACATTTCAGGGATACCGCCGCGCTGATGGCCAAGTGGGCACGCGAAACTATTGGCTGGTGATCCCGCTGGTGTTTTGCGAGAACAGAAATATTCACGCCTTGCGCGAAGCCTTCCAAAAGGAACTCGGCTTTGCCCCGCCACAACCGTATCGCCACCATGTCGCCGATCTGGTGCAACTCTATCGCGAAGGCAAAATAGATGAAATTAAGACCCGCGAGTTTCGCGAGATTTGCGGAGTTCCCGAAACGACGCAGACCGCCGCGATTTTCCCCAACCTCGACGGCGTCAAATTTATAACTCACGATCTCGGGTGCGGTGGAACGCGGCAGGATTCCCGGGCTCTCTGTGGGCTGCTGGCTGGCTACATCCACCATCCCAACGTGGCGGGAGCAACCGTGTTGAGCCTGGGCTGCCAACACGCGCAGGCTTCTCTGCTGCAAGAGGAGATCCTCGCCCGAGCCCCAAAATTCAGAAAGCCATTGCTGGTATTCGACCAACAACAAAGCAATACGGAAGCAGCGATGCTGACCGAGGCGATAAGGCAAACCTTTCTCGCCTTGATCGAAGCCAATCAAGTGACGCGAACGCCCGAGCCGCTGTCTTCCCTCACCATTGGCCTGAAGTGCGGCGGCTCAGATGGCTTTTCCGGCATTACCGCCAATCCCGCCATCGGACACGTCGCGGACCTGATCGCGGCCCTAGGCGGAAAAAACATTCTCGCGGAATTTCCGGAGCTGTGTGGAGTCGAGCAGAATCTGATTGACCGGTGCATTGCTCCAGCTTCGGGAAAAAAATTCGCCCACCTTATGCGCACCTACCAAGCAAGAGCTGCTGCTGTAGGCTCGGGCTTTGAGATGAACCCTTCTCCGGGCAACATCAAAGACGGATTGCTCACTGACGCCATGAAATCGGCGGGAGCAGGACGCAAGGGCGGAACCTCTCCTGTAAGTGACGTTCTGGACTATCCGGAATATGCAACTGTACCGGGCCTAAACCTACTGTGCACTCCGGGCAACGACGTGGAGGCTGTAACCGCCCAAGTGGGCGCGGGCGCGAATCTCGTGCTGTTCACCACTGGCCTGGGAACACCGACGGGCAATCCAATCGCCCCGGTCATGAAGCTATCTACTAACTCGGCGTTAGCTCGCCGGATGCACGACATCATTGATATGGATACCGGCCGCATCATCACCGGTGACACAACAATTGAGCAGATGGGTGAGTTAATTCTGGAGCAGATCATTCAAATTGCCGGTGGCGTGCAAACCAAAGCCGAACAAAACACGCAGGAAGACTTTATTCCCTGGAAACGCGGAGTATCGCTATAAGTATGCGGCTAGCAGTTTCTAGTGTGCCCGTTTCGAGGAACGACTAAGGTAGACCATGGATTTGCAACTAAAGGGTAAGGTTATCCTCGTGACCGGAGGTGCCAAAGGTATTGGCGGCGGGATCGTCCGTGCCTGTATCGGGGAAAGCGCAATTCCGGTGATTGTGGATCGCGACGCGACAGCAGGTAAACAATTGCAGCGTGAACTGTCCAACGCCGGCGTCTGCGGCTTAGTTACTGCGGAACTCTCTACTCCGGAAAGCTGTGCGCAGGCCATTGCCCAGACCATTCAGACCTTCGGGCGTCTGGACGCCTTGGTCAACAACGCTGGAACAAACGACAAAGTGGGACTTGAGCATGGCACTCCGGTGGAATATCTAGCATCGTTGCAGCGCAACCTTTTGCACTATTACTGCATGGCCCACTACGCGCTTCCGTACCTAAAGCAATCGCAGGGAGTCATCATAAACATTGGATCGAAGACGGCCGTGACCGGGCAAGGTGGCACGTCTGGCTACGCGTCCGCTAAAGGCGCAGTTATGGCTCTTACCCGGGAATGGGCAGTAGAGCTACTACCCTACAAGATTCGCGTCAACACCGTAATGCCAGCGGAAGTAATGACCTCCCTATACCGCGAGTGGCTGGACACCTTTTCGAATCCCGAGGCGAAGCTGCAAAGCATTCTTGCCAAGATTCCGCTGGGCGCCAGAATGACCACGATTGAAGAGGTCGCAGCTATGGTCGTTTTCTTGCTCTCCGGCCAGTCAGGGCATACAACCGGGCAGCACCTTTTTGTAGATGGTGGTTACGTCCACCTTGATCGCAGTCTAAGTTAGAACGCTAGTCGTTTCAAGGTGAGCAAATTGCTTTCGCTACTTGAGTCCTAGCTTGTGCAAGGCGTCCATCTTCCACTCATGCAGCGTAGGCCTTACTCCCTGCCACACCTGCGGCAGTGTCACGCCTTTTACTGGCGAGGGCATCAAGCTAAGTGCCAGTAGCAGCAGCGCAACGCCTCCCAATAAGTAGCGACGCGGCGATGGCTTGGGCCAAGGTTCCACGTAAGGATGCTTCGTACCCATAAAGCCAAGTAACACGGCCCACAGGATCCATCCCATATAGAAATACCATGCCATCAGCACCAGCCCGGCGATAGTAAGCAACGAAACATAGCGATGCCAGCGCGGGAAAAGTGCAAACAGAATGTGACCGCCATCGAGCTGACCTACCGGCAGCAGGTTCAGAGAGGTCGCAAGCATGCCCGCCCACGCTGCCAGAGCCACCGGATGCAGCAACAAGCCTTGTGGCATCCAGCCATGACCCAGCAGAGCATTCACCGCTTCGAACACTAACGGCAGTCCTAGCACCGGCTCTACGCCCAGCGGCAAAGGCTGCGACAACGCAAGCCCAACAAATGCGAAGACCAGTGCAGGGATGAATCCCGCGATAGGTCCACCGATCCCAATATCAAAAAGCTTTCGCCGCGTTTCGATCGGGGCGCGAATCTTGATGAACGCTCCCACTGTGCCAATCATGGACGGGAAGGGAATGAAAAATGGCGGAGTGGCTGCGATGCGATAGTGGCGGCAGTACAGGTAGTGCCCCATCTCGTGGCAAAACAGAATCAACAGCAACGTAGCGGCAAACGGTACCCCCAGCGCCAAGTGGCTCAGTGAGCTGAAAGCCCACAGAATCGGGTACGGCGAAAGTTCGGTGTCGCTGTCCGAATCGGCCAGCATCATGGGGTCGCGGCCCGCGTTGAACTCATGCTGCATCCGCGCTCCAACAACCAGAACCGAGGCGGCGGTCAGCGCAAACAGTAGCCAATGCAGCCACCAGCGCGGGCGATAGCTGCGAACGGCCTCCCGTTCGCAAGGTGCCGCAAAGTAGATGGGCGCGGATTCGAGCGACGGAGTTGGCGTGATTGCCGGCCGATCGGTTTTCGGGTCAGGAAGGCTCAATCGTCTCTCACTTTGGTGAAAACTTCATTGTAAGCGAGGGGGACGCGAAGCTCAGCAGTTAGTGGCACCACCACACCGCCAGCAGCGCGGCGAAGGCTGTGCTAAGAAAATTGACGGCATTGTTGCCAAGCGCGCCTCGGCGTTCAAAGGTGCCGCCAAGCATGGTGTCGAAGAGCGTGCCCAGCAGACCCGCGCTACCCGCGCACACTGCCGCCTCGCTCGAAACGATGCCCAGCCAGAAGGCGGCTGCAGCGATCACGGCTCCGCTGCAAGCTCCCGCCAGTGTCCCGAGCACGGTGACCGCGCCATCGGTTCCGGCAGGCACCCAGCGTGAGCTTATCAGTAGCCAGGCTCGCGGGCTCGCAGCCTGGCCGATTTCGCTGGAAACGGTGTCCGCAGTGGCCTCAACCATGGAGGCGACGAAAGCGGCGACCAGGGCTACTTGCCACAATTGAGCTGCGGCTGGCCCGGCCAGTTGCTGCAACACGCCGAAACTCGCACAGGCCAACGCTCCGACTCCCAGATTCGCCAGCACCTGCCGCGCTCCTCGGCCGGTGCGCCGTTCGGCGATTCCGGCACTCTGCTTGCGCGAGCGGCCAAAACGAGTGGCGGCCCAAGTGAGGCCGAAAACCAGAACCAGAAGTGCAAACGGTCGCGCCGTGCCCGTGGCGAACAGGGCCGCAGAAATAACGAGCCCGGCCCCCGCCCCCGTCAAATTCACCGCCCGCATGCGCCAGGCGAGCATGGCGAACAGCAGTGAGACCGCCAAGCCGATCTCCAGTCGCGATGCAAGCGGCAATCGGCCATCCACAAACGCCGTCCGAAACGTTGGTTCCGCTGTTGTTTCCTGCAATGCCAAGCCGCCCTCCTCGCGCTGCCAGTGTACCGGACGCATTCGCGTCTGCGCGCTCACCACTCTCCAACACTCTCTGTAGCGTTACGCAAAACTTACCCCCTATCCCTCGTGCTTCAGACTCTTGGACACTGCCCGCAGGGGAAACGCGAAACATCACTGCACCCAGGTAAACTTAGCGATAGTTGCACCACTTATGCCGCGATGTGGTTTGTGGCGAGCCATGCTCGCGCCGCACCGCTGCTGTTCTAGGGGAACTTGCGATGGCTTCCATCTGGTCTGGACACTTGACGTCTGGCTTGATTTCGATGCCGGTGCGGCTGCACGCGGGTGCGCGCACCACTTCCATTTCGTTCAATCAGCTCCATAAAAAAGATAACGCCCGCCTGAAGCAGCAGATGGTCTGTTCGATTGACGGCGAAGTGGTGGAGCCCGACCAGATCGTCAAAGGCTTCGAGTATCGCAAGGCCGAGTACGTCATCATTGACCCTGCAGAAATCAAGCGTATGGAGCCGAAGACCGCCAAGACCATGGAGATTTTGGAGTTCGTCAAGGCCGATGCGGTGGATGCGGTGTATTTTGATTCGTCGTATTACCTGACGCCAGAGGAAGCCGGACGAAAGCCTTACGCCCTGCTGACCAAGGCAATGGAAGAGTCAGGCCATTACGCCATTTGCGCAGATTACCATGCACAATCGCGAGTACACCGTCTTCTTGCGCCCCCATAACGGTGGGCTGATGCTGCATACCATGTACTACGCCGAAGAAGTGAAGCAGGTAGAGGGCTTTGGCCGTCCGGATGTGGAGCTAAAGGCTGCCGAAGTGAAGGTGGCGCACCAATTGATTGAAGCGCCGGCCGGCGACTGGGATGCGGGGAAATACAAAGACACCTACGCCGAAAACCTGAAAGCGATGATTGCCGCGAAGGTGGAAGGTGGCGAAGTAGCGACACCGGAAGAGGCCCCGAAACTGGCTCCAGTGATTGACCTGATGGCCGCCCTGAAGCAGAGCTTGACCTTGATGGAGGGTCGGAAAAAGCCGGTAAAGTCGGCGGAGGCAACAACGGAATCCAAGTCGGCCAAGACGCTGCAAACGCCCGCAAAACGGGCTCGTAAAAAGGCCTGAACTGCGGGAGTTGCAAGCACCCGCTAAGCGCCCCCGGTACAACCTCCGCGCCTGCCCGCCGCATCCTTAACCCTGAGCCTGTTAAAATTAAAGTTTGCGTTCGTTAGCCTTAGCAGCAGGAGTCATTCCTTTTCTCATGAGTTTGCGCCGATTGATGTTTCTGGGTGCGGTTGCGCCGCTGGTCCTATGGACGGCTTGCAATGATACGTTTCGCCCCGTCTTTATTCCGATTCCGAATAATCCGCCCGACCCCAAGCTGGCCGCCCACGTCGTGGTGGTAAACAGCAATGGCGCCGCCGACTTCGGTTCCACCAGCCTGCTGGATGTATCCGGCGACACAAATGTGGGCAACACGGTGATTGGCAAAGACCCGGTCTTCGCCGCCCTTGAGCCCAACGGGCGCTTCTTTGTGGCGAATCAGTCGGAAGATGTGGTCTCGGAATACAACGCTACGGCCCTGTTAATCACCAATAACCCGGGATTGCCCAATACGATCGTCATGCCGGCTGGCTCCAAGCCCTCATTTTTGATTTCTACCAAAAGTGGCGCTACTTATGTATTGAACTCGGGCACCAGGCTGGTTGGCCAGATTAGCGACTCGAATGTGCTGGTGAGCCAGTTGCCCACCGGCAACACCCCGGTTGCGTTGGCCGAACCTCCCGATGCGTCCAAGTTGTACGTGCTGAATCAGGCCGATAATACGGTCACCGTCATCAACACCGTGAACTTCAGTTTTGCAGCGGTGAGTCCGTTACCCGTCGGGCAGTCGCCTGCCTGGGCGGCTACCAGCGCCGATAGCAAGACGCTCTTTGTCGCGAACTCTGGCAGTGATTCGATCAGCGTGATTGACGTGCTGACTGATTCGGTGCGTGGCACCCTCGCGCTGGATAGCGGTGCCAAGCCCAGTTTCGTGGTGTTTGACTCCAACCGCACCCGGCTCTATGTGTGCGAGCCCGGCGTGGGCAAAATTTCGGTATGGGATGCGTCGCCGCAGCCTCCAGCCCTGCCCACGTTGCTGGCGACCGTAACCGTGGACGCCAACCCGCTGGTAGTGGTGCCGCTGCCCGATGGCACTCAGTTTTACGCGGCCAGCTACAACGCTGCGGGAGGAACTGCAACCGCCAGCGTACGCGCGGTGGATTCAGTCACCTTCACCGTCGGGCCCAGCATCGTACTGGCTTCCTCGCCCCAATTGGCCACCTCAGCCATTCGTTGGCCGGTATATTCCGTCGCCTCGCTGGATAGTTCGCGCGTGTTTGTGAGCCTTTATGACGCAGGCGGCACGGCTACCATTCGTACCTCGGACGACAGCTTTGACGTGACCATTCCGGCCCCGCCGAGCACCAAGCCCGGCGTTCCAGCACCGCCGCAGAATCCAGTCTTCTTGGTGACCGCACCGCGATAGCGGCATCGGAAGACGCTTCGTAACCGTCCCACCACACCCAAACAGCCCCGGACTTATTCTGGGGCTGTTTCTTTTGCCGGTATCGAAAGGAGTCCGCGCGCTGTCGTTGGGTCATCTACCTGCGGTTACTAGCGAAACCACAGCCTCCGCGTGAAGACTTGAAGCATTCCCATGATTGGCCGATGTCTTTGTTTGGAGCGGTTCCACGCCGGAACTGCGAAGACTCGGAGGAAATGTGGCCCACAAGAATATGCTCAACGGATTCGAACCCGCCCCCAAAGACCCCGTGGCCAAGCTGGCGCAGTTCTTCCCCAAAGTGGTTCCGGTGGATATGCGGGTGCGGTTGGTGGTTGACAATGGCCAAGGCGCTCCCGGTGCCGGTGAGACCACCACGATTGAATACGGCTCCTCCAGCGAAGCGCTGTTCTCCAGTTCACTCCCGCTGGAATACTCCGATATCGTGTGTCTGAAGAGTCCTTACGGCTCTCTGCATGCTCAGGCACAGGTGGTGGCGGTGCAGCAGGAAGGCAGTCGCCGTGCGGTCGCCGTGCGCCTGCTGGATTCGGAGAAGAAGCGCATGTCGTAGGAACATCACCTTAACCCGAGTGCGCCTGGCTTGTTAAGGCTGGACGGGCTCGGGAAGAGCCAGGATGCAACGCGCCTACGCGAACAGAAACTCTTTGGTGCGCAGTTCGCGAACGGTGTCACGCAGCTTCGCCGCCTTTTCAAACTCGAACTTCTTCGCAGCTTCTCGCATATCACTCTCCAGATTCGAAATGTAAGTATCCAGTTCGCGTTGGGTCTGGAAGTCGGGCAAACCGTCCGCAGCCGTGTCTGCCAGATCCATGTAATCAGCTTCCACCACGCCTGCCAATGCGGTATCGAGTGAGCGCACAATACTGCGCGGGGTGATGCCGTGCTCGGCATTGTAGTTTTCTTGGACGGTGCGGCGGCGGCTGGTTTCATCCATTGCCTGCCGCATGGAATCCGTCACCCGTTCCGCATACAGAATCGCCCGGCCTTCCACATGGCGGGCGCAGCGGCCAATGGTTTGAATCAGCGACCCCACTGAGCGCAAAAACCCTTCCTTGTCGGCATCGAGAATCGCCACCAGTGAAACTTCCGGCAGGTCGAGGCCCTCGCGCAACAGGTTGATGCCGATCAGGACGTCAAATTCGCCCTTGCGCAGGTCGCGCAAAATCTTCACTCGTTCCAGCGTCTCAATCTCCGAATGCATATAGCGGCACTTCACGCCCGCCTCGCTGTAATACTCGGCCAGGTCTTCTGACATGCGTTTGGTGAGCGTGGTAACCAGCACGCGCTCGTTGCGCGCGGAGCGTTCCCGAATCTCATGCAGAAGGTTGTCAATCTGTCCCTTCACCGGGCGTACTTCCACCTGCGGATCCACCAAGCCGGTGGGGCGGATGATCTGCTCCACCACCACGCCCGCCGATTTGGTCAACTCATACGGCCCCGGCGTGGCTGTCACATAAACCGTCTGGTGAATCCGGTTCTCAAACTCCGCAAAGGTGAGGGGCCGATTGTCCAGCGCCGAGGGCATGCGAAAGCCGTATTCCACCAGCACGCTCTTGCGCTGCCGGTCGCCGTTATACATGGCACGCAGTTGCGGAATGGTTTGGTGCGATTCGTCAATAAACAGCATAAAGTCGCGGGGAAAATAATCGAGCAGCGTGGGAGGCGGTTCGCCCGGCAGTCGTCCGGTAAAGTGGCGTGAATAATTTTCAATGCCATGGCAGAATCCCATGGTCTTGATCATTTCTAGGTCGAACTTGGTGCGCTGCACGATGCGCTGAGACTCAGTGAGCCGGCCCTGTTGCGCCAGTTCGATCTCCCACCAGGCTAGCTCTTTCTTGATTGATTCCATGGCACTGGTGCGGGTTTCCGGCGTCATCACGTAGTGCGTCTTGGGATAAATCGGCAGCCGTGAATACTTTTGTTTCACGGTGCCAAACAGTGGGTCAATCTGTGAGAGTGAGTCAATCTCGTCGCCAAACATTTCAATGCGGTAGGCCATGTCGTCGTAGGTAGGGAAGACCTCAATCACGTCGCCGCGCACCCGGAAGGTGCCGCGAGTAAAGTCGCCGTCGCTGCGTTCGTAGAGAATCTCCACCAGCTTCGCGGTGATGTCTTGCCGCTTGACCTTCTGCCCTTTTTCAAGAAAAAGCATCATCCCGTAGTAGGCTTCGGGCGATCCCAGGCCATAGATGCAGCTGACCGAGGCGACGATCAGGCAATCGCGGCGTTCGAAGAGCGAGCGCGTGGCAGAGAGCCGCAGCTTGTCCAGTTCCTTGTTGACCGTGGATTCTTTTTCAATGTACAGGTCGGCTGCCGGCACGTAGGCTTCCGGCTGATAGTAGTCGTAGTAGCTGACGAAATATTCCACCGCGTTGTGCGGAAAAAACTGCTTGAACTCCGAGTAGAGTTGCGCCGCGAGCGTCTTGTTGTGCGCCAGCACCAGCGCCGGGCGGTTCAGCGCCTCCACAATCTTGGCTACAGTGAAAGTCTTTCCCGAGCCGGTGACGCCGAGCAGCACTTGATGTTCCTCGTGGTCAGCAATGCCGCGCAGAAGCTGTTCGATGGCTCGCGGCTGGTCGCCACGCGGCTTGTAGTCGGAAACGAGACGGAATTCCATACATACAGTTTCAGGTTTCAGGCGGCGGGTTTCAAGTGGAGACGTCCGGGTGCTACTTCGCCAGCGCAGCGGGCCAGTTGACGTAGATGGACATGGGCGCGGAGGTGCCATTTGTTTCCATAACAGCACGGGAGATGAAGCTCTTGCCGTCCGGCGTGACTGTGTACGGGCGTCCTGAGGTAAAGACGCCCGAGAGACGGAAGAGGGCGTTGGGCTGTCCGAGTTCCACTCCAGAAAGATTGGTCTCAACGGACACGGCATTAATCTGGAAGTCGGGCGCGAGGAAATAAAGTTCCTTGCTATCGCCGCGCCATTGGGGAAACGAGCCGCCGTTGCGGGAGACCTGCCAGCGGCCCTGCCCGCTGGGAAAGGATGTTATGTAAACCTCCTCGCGGCCTGAATCATTCTCGAAATAGGCAATCCACTTGCCGTCAGGTGAAACCGTGCTGGGAAGGTTGGCGGATCCAAACTTGCCGAGGCGCAACACCGCAATCGGATCCTTGCCATCTTCTACAACTCGGCCGCCGGAAACCGGCACGGCGAAGACTCCGCTGTCGCGCTGATTGAAG
>JANXUR010000022.1 GCA_025356095.1 Acidobacteriaceae bacterium
TAGCGTTGTTCGCTCACTTCGTTTGGGCGAAAAGATTGAAATCAGAGGCTTTGGCAGTTTTCGCACCCGCCAGCGAAAACCCAGAGTCGGCCGCAATCCTAAAACCGGAGATCGCGTTGAGGTGCCCGCTAAGCGGATTCCTTTTTTCAAGCCCAGCAAGGAGCTTAAGGATCTGGTGAATGGCGAAGCTGTGGCCGCGGCAGCTGCTGCTGCCGTGGCCGCTGCCGCCACGGCTCCTGCCGCTGAACCGCCGCAGGCTTAGCAGGGGACTAGCAACATAATTGCAAGAAAAAGCGCCTACCCCGACGGGGTAGGCACTTTTTGTTTGGGCGGAGTTAAGGTTTCACCACGCCTAGTTCACCGTGAGGCTTACGGCGACGCTGTGACTCACCGAGCCAGAAGTGCCGGTCACCGTCACCGTGTACTGCCCAGGCGTTGTGCCCGGAATTATCTGCGGGGTGTTCGAACCGCCGCAAGCAGGCAGGATTGTCAAGAGTGCTAGGACTGCGAGACTGCCGACGACCAGCAACACACGGCGACGGCGGCGCCCCCCTATCCCTAGAAGGAACATCCCAGCCACTCCAAAGGTCCCGCCCAGCGACCATGCGATATATTGCCCCGAGCTCGACCCTTGGTTGGGATGAACCGACGCTACGGTTTGAGGCGCAGTTGTTGTAATTGTGAGAGTGGAAGTTCCCGAGCCGTTGGGCACTGAAGCGGCGGTGCATTTCGACAGATTCGGCAAGCCGCTACAGCCAAACGCCGTCGTCCCAATAAAGCCATTCAGTGGAGCGATCGTCAAAGTACTTGTCGATGGCTGACCGGCTGTCACAGTGAAACTGGTCGGACTTGCAGTGAAGGTGAAGTCTCCTGCAGTGTTAACGGTCAGACTCACAGTTGTCATGTGGGTCAAACCTCCGGAAACGCCAGTGATCGTAACCGTCGAAGTTCCTGTTGCGGCGGTACTGGTGGCCGCGAACGTCAGCGTACTCGACGCGACAGTGCTGGAAGGATCTGGAGTGGCGGTGACGCCGCTCGGGAGCCCGCTTGCAGTCAGCGCCACGCTGCCTACGAAGCCGTTCAACGGGTTCACGGTGATCGTACTGGTACCACTGGTACCCTGCACCACTGTGAGGCTCGTCGGACTCGCGGAGAGTGTGAAATTGGGGGGCGGCACAGTCACCGTAAGCGATACAACTGTCGTGTGCGTCAAACTACCTGAAATACCTGTCACCGTTACGTTATACGACCCAACTGCCACAGCACTGCTCACGGTCAGCGTTAAAGTGCTGCTACTGGTCGTGCTTACGGGAGAGAACGCTGCCGTCACGCCACTTGGCATTCCACTAGCGGATAGCGCAACGGCACCAGCGAAAGTACCCATCGGGTGCACGGTAATTAGGCTCGAGCCACTACCGCCTTGGACTGCGGTCGCGCTGGTTGAGCTAAGCGAGAAGTCTGGCATCGTGAGGGTGGCATTGGCTACGGCAGAGACGCTCGAACCGAAACTGGCATCACCGGCATAACTCGCGGTGATGGCGTGAGTGCCTGCTGCCAGTGTACTCGTGCCCACCAGCACATTGCCGGTACTGTTTAGCGCCTGCGTAGTCACAGTGGCACCGTTATCGAACACCGTCAGGCTGCCGGTCGGCACACCTACACCGGATCCGCCGCCCACCGCGACGTTAAAGTACACAACGCTCCCTACCGGGCCCGAACTAAACGGGATCAGGAAGCCATTCGCATCCACCGTCTGCAGAATCAAGCTGACGCCACTGGTTTCTGCCGTCACCGTTACCGATACTGGCGCCGAGTCGCTGGCCCCGAAGGTGGTGTCGCCCGCGTAATGCGCCACGATGCTGTTGGTGCCACCGGGCAACAGGCCTGTGCTGGTAGACATCGTGCCGCCTGACAACGTGAAGCCATCTACGCCCTGCACAACCTGACCGCTGGAAAGCAGCGAGACATCACCAGTGGGCGTTCCTGCACCGCCCGTCGGAACCACCGTGACCAGTACCGGAACCGACGTCCCATGAACCACGTTCACCGCGGTGCCGCCATTCAGGCTCAGGGTGGTCGTGGTGGGCGTATAAGTCACACTGCTCCACTGATTCACTAGATTGGTAACGTTGACCGAGCCGAGGCCAGTGGCCTCGTCATACGCGACGCCCGCGTTGTACACACCAGCTGGGAAGCTGCCCGGGACGGCGTTTGTACCCACCGTAGTGTCTAGAAAGACGCACGTACTGCTCGGCGTGGCCGAAGTGCTGGAGCCGTTGCAGTTAGCGTACGTCTCACTGGCAGCGAGTTTGTAGAGCGTGTAGTTGGCCAGGCCGACCCGGCCACCCTGCTTTTGCACCACAAGCGCCATGATGCCCGCGAAAGACGGTGTAGAAGCAGACGTGCCGCCGATACCCGCAAAGCTGATACTGCCCGCCGTGGCGCAAGAGCCGGTGATGCAAATCAGGTAAGGGTCGTGCCCTGCCGCCGAAAGCGAAACGTCCGGCAGGGTACGAGCGTTCGCCGAAGGAATGCCCGCCACCCCAGACTGCCAGGCTGGCTTTGTGAATGCCGTGCTCGTGCCACCGCTGCCTGCGAACAGATTGGCGCTTACGCCCGACGGACACGTGCCGACGGCGCAGCTTTCATTCCACACATCTTCGGGAATGTACGACATGGCCGAAGACAGGGTTGAGGGATCGTTCGCGGCCTTCCAGTACTTCGCGTCATTGCCGTTTTCGTTAAACATCGTGCCGCCCACAGCGGTGTTAAACGGTGTGGAGGCCAGAATATTCACCGAATTGCTGTTCTGCGCCAGGCTGCTGCTGGGGTTATCACAACCGGCCGCTCCACTGTCGCCAGTGGAAACAAAGTAGCTAATGCCTTGCGCAGCTGCCTGCTCGGCATTGGCCGCCGTTGCATTGATGGAGGATGACGACGCTAAAGCTTCACAGGTGCCGAAGCTTTCGGTCATGATGTCGGCAAGGTTGTTGTTGATGATGTAGAACTCGCTCAGATCCACGCCATCGGAAACGTCGGTGGTGGCAGACACAACCAACGTCGTCTTAGCGCCCGGTGCGATGGAACTAGACCACGAAATGTCTAGCACCGCTTCATCCTCTTCACCGCCGCCCAGGTCACCGGGATCAGGGCCCGCCAGCAACACAGTGGGCACATTGCCCGCAATGGCAAATACCGAAAAGAAGTTCTGAATGTCCGTCAAATTGATATTAGTGCGGCCTACGACCGCGATGCTGGCGCCAGCGCCATTAATGCCCGAAACGTTGGCGTTGTAAATCTTCTTGAAATCAGCCGGGCCCATGGCATGCAGACCCGTACTGGTGGTGAGTTCTGGACGCTGGCCGGGCACCCAGTGAGCGGTGATAGGTTCAGGCAGCACGTGCAACTGCGGCGCTTTGCGGAAGTTGTGCAGCGACAGAAAGCCGCCAACCACTGGCGCAAGCGCGCGCGGAATCTGCGGCTCGCTCGCATTGGCCCAATGGTCTGCGCCCTTCACGTTGAACTTGTGCATCTCGGTGTGGAAGGCAGTCTTGAGCCGCGCGGCATCGCCGGAGAACTCCACGGCGGTGCGGCCATTGGTCACTTCGATCTTTTCAAACCCCTGCGACTGCAGCCAGCCGTTGACGGCAGCCACGTCTGCATCCGAGGGCCCGAACTCGCGGCCAAACTCTTGCGGCGACATCCACTTGTGGTACATGGGCGAGCTGGCGTTTTGCTGGTCGTCGAGCCGCGTGCGCAGAGCTTTCTCCTGATCGTCGCTCCGCTTCAGCATCAACATCATGCGCTCAAGCCGCAGGCTGGCAGGCGCGGCACCACGGTCAAATTCGGCCCGCGCCAGCGAGTGCATGTTGCCCTTGAGCAACACCATGTCCTTGGCGTCAACGGCAGTGAGCACCCGCGACGGAATTACTGGCGGCACTACTGCTGGCACCACGGACGGCACTAGAGACGAACCCACCGGCACGCCCGACGCATTCTGTGCCTGCAAAGTAGAAGAACCGATCAAGAGGCAAAAGAGGCTAAAGCTGATAACACCAGCCAGAGAAAAGATCGCAAGTGGGCGGCGTACAGAGAAGAGGTTCATTCAATCCTCACACTGAAGTTGCTTGCAAACACGGTGCCGTGGAACACGGAAGGTAGCCTTCCATTTAGAAGAAACAGGGGACCCGGGAGACAAAATCAGTTACAGCTAGACTAACCATGCGCCTACGCCGCTAGTCCTGTCAAGCCCATGGGTAAAGGCGTCGAAGCGCCTCACCGTTCTGGCACTTGTCGCCCCGCGACCTTCGCCGAGATCGCCAGCCCAACTGCGGCCGCGCGATTGCCGCACTATTCCCACATATAGTAAAAACCCGGATGCCGTTCTTCTAATAGTTGATGCGCCTGAGCAGGCAGAAGGTTGGATAGATCGCCATTCACTACGTCCAGCAGCGTGCGGCGCTTTTCACTGGGGCGCACGATATTCGGCTCGCCCGTTATCCCCACCTCTTTGGCTGTGGCCTTCACCACGCCGTCAAAGTCTGAGATGCCATCAATCAGGCCGAGCGCCTTGGATTGCTCACCCGTCCACACCCGCCCGGTCGCCAGATCCGCCACCGTCTTTTCGTTCAGCTTGCGGCCATCGGCCACGGCATGGATAAACTGCCCCTTCATGTTGTCAATCAGGCCCTGCATGTAGGCGACTTCATTGGGCGTCAGGTCACGGGTGGGAGTGCCAGTGTCCTTAAACTCGCCGGTCTTGATAATTACCGACTTCAGTTTGGCCCACTTCAGCAGGTCGCCGTAGTTGATCCATTCAGTAATCACGCCAATCGAGCCGACGATGGAGCCGTTGTCCGCGTAGATTTTGTTGGTGCCAGAGGCGACATAGTACGCGCCTGACGCGCCCACCGACTCAATCGAGGTGACGATAAGCTTCTTCTTCTCATCGCGGATGCGGCGCACCGCGCGGTACAGTTCCTCAGACGCAGCCACTCCGCCACCGGGTGAATTCACGTGCAGGATGATGGCCTTCACCGAGTCATCATCGGCATAACTCTTAAGCTGCTCGCTCACCTGCGTGGGGCTAAGGATGACGCCGGTCAAATCCACCACAGCGATTTTGCCGCCAAAACTGAGGCTGGCACTGTGCTTGCCATCTTCTTGCAAGGTCAGATACACCAGCGTGAACACCGCCAGCACAAACAACGCGAAGGCAGCACCACCCGCCAACAGCCACACCCACAGGCGCGACTTTTTCGCAGGCGGCGGCGCGGGCGGAGCATAGCTTACCGACGCGGCAAACACGGGCGGAGGCGGCGGTGGGGGCGGCGCAAATACTGCCGCAGGCGCCTCATGCGGAGGATAGGCTTCCGGGTTGCCCGATGACTCCGGCACGTTTGATACTTTCGACTCATTTGCTTGGTTTGCTTGGTTTGCTTGGTTCGCTTGGTTCGCTTCGTTCGCTTCGTTCGCTTCGTTCGGCGGCAGAATACTATCGGACATGAGTCACACCTTGATCGCGGCCAAGCGGTGACCGGGATAGCGTGAGTGTAGCAGTTTTCAGCGAAACGAACCCTAAAGCGTCCGCCGGAACAGAGGCACGGCGAGCAGGCCGGCCACTAGCGCAAAGCCGCCGAGGAAGGCGAAGTCCGGCCATACCGCTGCCCAACCGGCGTCCTTTAAAAGCAGGGATTTCAACGAGTGCACTGCATAAGTGAAGGGATCCACCCGGGCAATCCATTGCAGCCATGTGGGGAAAGCCTGAATGGGATAGATCGCGCCGCTGGGAAAGAACAGTAGCGTGTTCAGAATGCCGAAGACCGCACGCGGCACCAAGGGGTCATCCACCCGCACCAACAGCAAGAACATCATGGTGTTAAACGCGGCGGAGATGCAGACGATAGCGGTGAGCAATAGCAGCAGCTTCGAGGGGTCGAAAATACTACTTACCCCAGCCAGCAGCGAACCAATAATCGTAATCGTGATCCCAGACATTACTGCCTTCACTGCCCCGGCAATGTTGAGTCCGAAGATCAGCTCGAACTTGCTAATCGGCGTCACCAGATAGCCTTCGTGGACGCCTCGGGCCTTGTCGTCAATATATAAAATTCCGCCACCAATCATCACTGAGACAAACATAGCCAACGCAATCGAGCCCGGCAGTAAGTACTTCATGTACTCAATGTAAGGATATAGTTCCACAATCTCCAGCACCGATTGCTCTAGAAGACGCGGTTCAATTTGTGGCTGGTTCAACGCCTCGACGATCTGGCCAACATGGTCGGTAAAGGTCGAGCTCATGAAGTTATCAGAATTATCTACAATCAGCGCGATACGGGGATGGTTTTTTTCGTAAACCCGGCGAGAGTAGTCTGGTGGAATCACAATCGCACCTTGTATCTTCCCGATGCGGACGTCTTCCATCGCGGCGCGTTCGTTGTCGTAAGTAAGCGGCACAAAGGTACGCAGGTTGGCGCGCACAGAATCCACGGCCTCATGGATGCGCAGCGCTTGGGTGCCCCGGTCTTGATCTACAATGCCTATTTTTGCGTCGCGAATCTTGCCGCCAAACGCATTGCCCAGCACAATCAGTTGCACCAGCGGAAAGACCATGGACATCATCATAAGAAACGGCGAGCGGAAGAACTTCCGCATCTCCCGCTCGATGATGGCAAACATCCGGTTCATGTGCTCCTGCCTTCCTTCTCGCCCGCTGTAAGCAAGTTACTTTGCAGTAACTATATTTCCGTTAGAAAGCTAGCGGCTTGGTCGCTCTGGCATTTGGTATACCGTCTTCACTAAGTCGTCACGTAACTGCCGCCCGGTGTAGTGCACAAATACATCATCGAGCGTGGTGCTTTGCACCGTCAGCGACTTTACTTCTACCCCGAGAGTAACTGCCAACTCCACTAATGCGACAGTCGTCTTGGAAGCGGTAGCCGTAAGCAGCCGGTACATCGCTGCCCCTTCGTGTTGCACTGCTGTAATCCCGGGCAGCGCTTTCAACTTCTCTTCCCAATCGGCGGGTGCATTCAGGAATTGCGCCTCAATCACGCTTTCGCCGGGCACGCTGTGCTTCAGGTTACTGGGTGTATCCAGCGCTACCAGCTTGCCATGATCCACAATGGCGATGCGGTCGCACAAACGGTCGGCTTCGTCCATGTAGTGCGTAGTGATGAGCACCGTCAGCTTGCGCTTGGCTTTGATGTTCATCAACATCTCCCACACCGCCACGCGCGATACCGGGTCGAGGCCGGTGGTAGGCTCGTCCAGAAAGAATACCCGCGGATCATGCACCAATCCGCGCGCAATTTCCAGCCGCCGCCTCATACCGCCAGAGAGCGTCTTAGTCTGGGCGTTGCGCCACTTAGTCAAATCCACTAACTCCAGTAACTCGGCAATCGTCTCTTTGCGGCCCTGCCGCGGCACGTCATAAAGCTTGGCGTAGATAGACATGTTCTCTTCCAGCGTCAGGTCGGGATCGCTGGTCATGGCCTGCGGAATCACGCCAATCGCCCGACGGGCCGCATCGGGATCCTGACTCACGTCGTGACCCTCGATGCGCGCCAGCCCCGCAGTAATTGGGATCAAAGTTGTCATCATGCGGATGAGCGTACTCTTACCTGCGCCGTTCGGCCCCAGCAGCCCGAAGATTTCGCCCTCTTTTACGGCAAAAGAAACGTCATTCACGGCCGTAAAGTCGCCATACTTCTTGACGATGTTCACGACCTCGATGGCATTGCCGTTGGCGGCTGCGGCAGGCGGTGGCGTCACTTCAATTTCTCCGGCCCCACCAAGACTTCCGCCGTCATGCCGGGCACAAAGATTTTCTTCGAGTTGTCCAGCCGGACCTTGAGCGCAAGCGTCTTGATGTCGCGCTTGCGACGGCCCACGTCGCGCTGCGTGGCGAAGTCGCCCTCCGCTGCCTTGAAGAACACCTTGCCTTCAGTGACGCTGCCGCCGGGAGTGCGGATGCGCAGCGTCTCGCCCAGCGCGATGTGGTCGGCATCCGTCTCTGGAATCCCCACGCGCACCCAGGTGTCGGTAAGATCCACCACCGTGACGATCGCTTGCCCGGGCTGCACCACTTCGCCCTCTCGCGCGGCGCGCACGGAAACAATGCCATTCACCGGCGAAATGATTTTCGTGTAACCCAAACGAATCGCCGCTTGGCTCTTCATTGCTTCGGCATTTCGCATGTCAGCCCGAGTGGCAGCCACGATGCTTTGCGCTGCGTGGGCCTGATGCGTGCGGGCTTCGGCCGTCTTGATATCTGCCTGAGCCGAACGGATCTGATCCCTAAGCGACTGCACCTTCTGCTGCTGCGCCCGCAGAGTCGCTTGCGAGCGGTCTTTATCCTGCTGCGATGCAACACCCGAGCTGGCCAGCGCGAGCGTGCGGTCGTCATCTTGCTTGAGCCGGTCGAGGTCGGCCTGAGCTGAGGCAAGCTCGGCGCGAGCCGCTTCGTACCGCGCGTACGCACCTGTGACCGCGCTCGCGGTCTCGCCCTTCGCCTGCTCCTCCTCGGCCACGGTCATTTGCACCTTGTGTTCGAGGCTTGCGATGGTTTCTGTCGCGGCCCGTTCCTGCGCCTGCAACTCTGCCGTGTCCAGTTCGGCGATCACGTCGCCAGCCTTCACCTCGGCACCCTCCTGCAACGTGAGTTTCTCAATGCGCCCAGCTACCCGCGCACTCACCACCACCTGATTGGCATCCACGGTACCAATCAGCACCAAATCCTTCGAGGTATCGGTGGAGAACCAGTAGTAGGCAAATGCGCCCATCACTAAGACCAATAGAATGACGGCAAAACGATTACGCGGACTCATCTACGAGCTCCTTGCGGCGGGGCTGGAACGCGAGTAAACACAGCAGCGGAAACAAATTCGAGAACCGACGGGCTGGGCTCCACGTGCAAATTTTATTGAACACTGGTTTGCTAAATGATGTCAGAGCTACGGCCATTTCGCAAACCGCCACCCTGCCCCCACTTTCACCGCCGTAATATTTGAGAATCCTGTGACGCTCGCCGCAGCCACCGCTGCGACTACGACCAAAATTCGGCGGTGGCAACGCAGCAGGAGCCTCATGACCACGCATCTTGGCTCCAAGGCGTATTTGGCGCGGTGTGGCGACAGTTCTCACCATGCTGGAACTCGGAAGCGACGCTTCCCCATTGCTGGGAGCCGGGTTCCCATGCCCCTGCCCGCCTCCTTCCCCCTCTGCTTTCGCATCTCTTTTCGCGTCTTTTCTAGCCTCTTCCCATTGCGGCCAGGCTGGCACTGCGCTACACTCAGGCTTCCCTTTATCAAACGGAGAACGCCCTTTTGCAGCCGAAGGCCCGGACATTCGAGGGAACTTCCCGCTTTGCAGTCAGCCGCAAGCTCGGCGAAGGCGGCATGGGAGTAGTGTATGAAGCCCATGACCGCGACCGCGGCATCCCTGTAGCGCTTAAGACCCTGCTCCACCTGAGCCCAAATGGCCTGTTGCTGTTTAAGCAGGAATTTCGCAGCGTGGCGGGCATTGTCCATCCCAACCTGATCTCTTTGCACGAGCTTTTCGCGGAAGGTGAAGTCTGGTTCTTCACCATGGAAATGCTGCACGGGCGGAACCTGATCGAGGCCCTGCGCGCCGGTTGCAGCAGTTGCGAATTCTCCACCCCGAAAGACATCTCCAGTGATGCCACCGAAGACCGCTTGAGCGCGACGATCAGCGCCGCCACCAGTGGCTCCATTCCATCGGCCTTCCCCCCTGGGGGGCAGGGCGTGGAAGGAATGGTGGTGCGCGAACCGGTGGTGCGCGGCAGCGCGCCCAACGCCGACGCGTTACGCCACGCCTTGCTGCAGGTCGCCCAAGGGTTGCTCGCGGTACACACTGCGGGCAAGCTCCACCGCGACATCAAGCCCTCGAACATTCTGGTGACGCCTGAGGGTCGAGCGGTGGTGCTGGATTTCGGGCTGGCACAGGAGCTAGGCACCTCGGATGGAGCGGGTCGCGGCATCGCCGGCACCCTCGCTTATATGTCTCCCGAGCAAGCGGTGAACCGCACCTTAACACCTGCCACCGATTGGTATGCGCTCGGCGTCACACTGTATCAGTCCCTCACCGGGTCACTGCCGTTTGTGGGCAAGGCAACGCCGGTGCTGGAAGCGAAACGGCGGCGGGCCCTGCTGCCTCCCAGCGAACTGGCGGTCGGTGTAGATCCGGAACTCGAAGCCCTCACTATGGACCTACTGCACCCCGACCCTTGGCGGCGGCCGGGAGGAGACGCCGTAGTGGCGCGGCTTTCGGGATCCAATGTGGTTCGCCTCCATGCCGCAACCACGCAGCCTAAGGCCAGCGGCACCAATGAGGCGCGCCCGCTGTTTGTTGGCCGCGAAGCGGAAAACGACAAGCTGCGGGAAGCGCTGACTCGCGCAGATACTGGCGAAGCAGTCTTTGTCACGGTGCACGGCTCGTCGGGCGTGGGCAAAACCGCCTTGGTGGATCACTTTCTTGAATCGGCGCCCGACAAGACCGTAGTCTTGCGGGGCCGCTGCTACGAGCAGGAGTCCGTGCCCTATAAGGCGGTGGATAGCGCCGTGGACGCGCTGTGCCAGCAGCTACTGCGCTTTTCGCGCAGTCGGCTCGCTTCGCTGATTCCGGAAAACATGGCCATGCTGGCGAAGTTGTTTCCGGTGTTACGACGTTTGGAAGAGGAGTCACCATGGCCAGAAGCCGCGTCCGCGAGCGACCCTCGGCAAGCCCGGCGCCTGGCGATTGCGGCCCTGCGTGAATTGCTGCGGCGGCTGGCCCAACGCCGCAAAATCATCCTGGTGATTGACGACTTGCAGTGGGGCGACACCGATAGCGCCACACTTCTGGCGGACATGCTGGCGGCTCCCGACCCGCCGCCGATGCTGGTCCTGTGCACCTACCGCGCCGAATACGCCGCCCGCAGCCTGTGCCTGCAAACCTTGTTGCCCGCTCTGGCGGAAAACTCGGCGCTTCATCTGGTGGAGATTCCGCTTGCACCCTTGTCCGCCACAGAGGCCCGCACCTTCGCCGCACAACTGATGGGAGAAAACCGCAGCGAAGCCATTGCACAAGTCGTCGCCGACTCCGGCGGCAGTCCTTATCTAATGAAGGAACTGGCGGATTATGTGTCGGCGCGGCCTGCGGAATCGGCGGCGGGGGTCAGCCTAAATGACGCACTGGCCTCGCGCTTCGCTGGCTTGGCCCCCGATGCGCAACGCTTGCTTGAAGTGATTGCGGTTCATGGCTTGCCGCTGGCACAAATTGATGCCTACCGCGCCGCCCAGTTGGCAGGCCGCGACCCGGCACCGCTCGCCGCCTTGCGGTTTGCCAACCTCATCCGCAGCTCGGGCACGGCTGAGACCGACGAAGTGGAGGCGTATCACGACCGGGTGCGCGAAACCGTTGTGGCACATTTGGCCACCGACTCCAAACGGGATCGGCACAGTGCGCTGGCCGCTACGCTGGAGCAGTCCGGCCGCGCCGACGCTGAAACGCTGGCCAGTCACTTTGAAGGTGCTGGCGACAATCAGCGCGCAGGCGAGCTGTTTGAAACCGCTGCGGGTCGCGCCGAAGAGACTTTGGCATTCGACCGGGCGGCGAGCTTTTATCAGCGCTCCCTGCGGCTGCGGCAACTCGGCCCTACTGCGGAACTTTCTTTGCGGCTCCGGCTGGCCGAAGCTCTGGCCAATGCGCGCGGCGGTGTAGACGCAGCGAAGGGTTTTGAAGATGCGGCCAGATTGGCCGACCCCTCTGCCCGATTGGCGTTGGAGCGGCGCGCGGCGTTTTATTACATGTCCTGCGGACGAATAGAAGAAGGCCGTGCCGTCCTGGAACGGGTGATGAAGCGCGCCCAGCTCTGGCTTCCGCAAAGCCGGGGAGCCGTGCTGGCGCTGCTGGCGGTGCGCAGTCTGCGCCTGGCTCTGCGCAGCGCGCACTTTCGCGAGCAGAACGCCGCCGCCGTGCCACACAAGATCCGGGAACGCTTTGACGCCGCCTACGCCATCGCCGCCCCTATGGGCTTGATGGATGGCGCGCAAGGCCTCAGCTTTGGTGCGCTGTGTCTGTTGCTGGCCCTCCGCGCGGGCGACCCCGTGCGCCTCGTCTACGGCCTGCAAGTTGGCGGCTACGGCATGACGCTGCAGGGAGCACGCGGACGCCGTCGTGCCGCCGCGTTGCTTGATACTGCCCGCCGCATTTCGGCTGAGCGGCGGGATGCCCGGCTGGATGCCACGGTGGCCCTTTCTTCCGCCAGCCAAGCGTACGTGATCGGCCAATGGCGGCGCTCCCTGGAGTTGTTCGCGGAAGCGGAGCATCTTTACTCCAAATGCCCCGGAACCCACTGGGAGTTGGCCAGCGTCCGCACCTTGCGGCTCTACACCTTGTTTTCCTTGGGCGAGTTTGCCGCGCTCGCGCGCGAGTACGGCCCCGCCTTGCAAGAAGCGCAAGCCCTCGATGACCGCTACTCCTGCGCCAGCCTGGAAGCTTTCTGCCAGCCCATGGCCTTGCTGGCACAAGATCGCGTTTCCGAGGCCCGGCATGCCGTCGAAGCCAGCTTGGGTCGCTGGATGGTGCAGCAACATGGCCTACAGCAGGTGATGGCCGCGCAGAGCTTGAATGCTGCCAGCTTCTATGACGGCACTGCGGCGAACCTTACCGGGTACATGCAGGAACAATGGAAGCTGCTTGGTGCCTCCGGCATGGGCAGCTTCGACAATCTGCGTATCTCTTGGCTGGAGCGCATGGCCCGCACCGGCTTGGCGCACGCCGGGAGGTCCAACGCCAGCCCCGAGGAGCGCAAGCTCGGCCTGACCATGGCGCGCAATGCCCACCGCCAGCTTAAAAAAGAGAGTCTGCCGTGGAGCTTCGCCGTCACCAATCAGGTGGAAGCAGGCCTGTTGGCCGCCGCAGGCGACCGCGCCGGTGCGGCCGGACTTCTGCTCAAAGTCATCGAACAGTTCTCGGCGGTGGAGATGCGTGCCAACGAAGCTTCTTGCCGGTTGTATGCCGGATACCTTGTCGGCGGCGAACGGGGTAAGGAGATGGAAGCCTCCGCCCGCCAGTGGTTTGCCTCGCAGAGCATTGTGAATGCAGATAGAATGGCCGCGGTACATGCGGGCGGCGTTCTACCGCACGATGCCACAAAACACTAAGAGGCTGTGATGATCCTGGACCGGCTCCCCCGATGGCTCGTGAAGTTCATCGTCTGGCTCTACAAGCAGATTTGGTACCACTGGTTTGCCTCCATCTTACTGGGCTTCTGGGATACCTTGTTCGGCGCGCTTTACCGCACGCAAGAGAAAATCTTCGGCATCAGCCTGTGGAAGGACTGGCAGCACCGGCCTTGTCCCCCGTATCCCATCCCCATGACCGACGATGACGTGCCGGTAAAGCCGGAACGTTGTGATGCCTGCGGCCAATACATCGCCACCATGCTCGTTACTTACGTTCCAGTGGCTCACCTGATTGACCATCTGCCAAAAGATGCCGAGCTCGATCCTAGCCGCATTCATATGCTGAATGGCCAAGCGATGCACTCGGTCATCTACATGCTCGGCTACACCGAGAACCTAAAGCGGGTGTGGAATCCGCTACCCGGCATCAATTACATGGAGTTCGCGGTCGGCATACCGAATGTGCGAATCAAGCGGCCCAATGGTTACGATTTTCCATTCTTCTATCTGCCCACGCTATATCTAAGCCGCTTCTATCCCGTACTCATGGGTTGGATGGTAGGCTACCGCAAGCACTGGGGATGGGTGTACGGCGAAGACAACACCTACCACATCACTAAATTGACTGGGCAAAAAATTTTATCCGCGACCTTCGAGATTGGCTCCCTGCCGCCTCGCATTATGGGCGGCCCCAACGCCGTGCATTGGCGCGAGCTGCTCGATCAGCCACACGCCAATCCCTTCGGCCCAGACGATTTTCTTTACCTGCACTATCACTGGGATTGGCAGGACGCGCTGCTGCAACCCGTGAGCGCGGACGTGGAGGTATTTGAAGGTTTGCCCGGGCTTCCGCCGGGTAAGTACCACTTCAACCCTTTGAACACCGGTGAATGGATTGACGGCATGGCACCGGTCGGTGCCTTCCGCTTGTGTGCACCGTTCGAACTGCTCTCGCCATTTGATCGCAAGGATCTGGAGAGGTGGCGCATCATGATGAATTTGGTTCCGGCCACAGGGACACCACCACCGCCCGGCGGCGGCGCCCCTCCCACCGACACTTCAAACCCTCCGCCTCCCCACTAGCCGCAGGCGGTCACCAGAACCTTAGCGCTTGATCGGTATCTGGCTGCCGAACGCGCCGTAGATGAACTCGGGCTTGCCGCAGATGGCGTTGGATGCCATCATGCCCGAGATCACCGTCGCCTCAATGCAGCCAAGGTTCAACTCTGTCAAGGTCCAATCCCCGGCCAAGAACAGGTTGGGGAAGCCTGACTTGCCGGGTGGCAATCGGCACAAGGTCGTCTTGGGCAGGCTAAGGCAATAAAGCTCGGTAGGATCAATGTTGACCCGGAAGAACTGGGTGGCAAAGTTCGGTACCTTAGGGTCAAGCTTGCAGTTCACCAGCGCTTCATCATCAAACAGCTTCGGATCCTGCGCATTCCGCAGATTGGGCCAGATCGCCCCGCAGTCCTTATCAAGGAAGATGCGCGAGTAGTCCAGTACCCGCTGCAGTTCCGCCGCCGGATAGAGTGGATCCTCAAATCCCGGCGTTTTATCATCTGGAATCACGTTGCAGAAGTAGGCGATCTGTTGCACATTGGAAGATTCCGGCCAGGTTTCGCGCGGAATGAGGTGCGACATATCTGACCAAGTATCAAACGGCTCCACCCAACTGCAACCAATGCCCCGTGCGTTAGGCCAACCCGAATCCTGCAGATTTTTGTTCATCCACAACTGCAAGCCCTGGGTTCGCACGGTCTCGCAATGCTCCACCATGTCGCGCCAGCCATCATTCGCCGCAATCAATTCCTGACAAAGATACTTATGCGCGCCCAGCGAAATGCCATAAACCACCAGATCGAAGTCAGTGCCCAGGCGCAGGGTCTTCTTGCCCACCCCCTTCCAATCCGTCCACCACGATTCCAAGCTCGGGTTCTGGCACTTCTGAATCGCCTCGGCCTCCACCACCTGCGCCCAATCCGGCTCGGTCGGCCATGAGGGGATGCCGTCAATGCCAGTGAACAGCGGCAGGTACTCACCGCCCCCTTTCACCGTCGCCTGCACGTCAATGTCAATGTGATCCACTACGCTCTTGTCCGGCGAAAGCCCCAGATTGGTTACCTTGTGGAAGAACTCGAATTTCACACCGCGCTCGCGCAGCACCAGATAGATCGGCGAAAAGACCGTCTCCCCCATCCCTGCGTTCATCCACCACATCAACGCGCCCCGATAGGTAAAGATCAGCCGCAATGCGCCGTAGAGCGTCGTGCCAGCAGCCATCTTCATTTTGTTCGGCTCGCCGTTCTGATAGCCAAAGCATGCGTCGTACATACCGATAGTGAGCGGAGAGCGCGCATGGCGGCAACCATGCCGCTCCAGCCATTCAATAAAGTCTTCGTCGTCCAGCGACAAAAACCCCTTGTTCAACACATCGTCCGCCACCATACCCACCACCGCGCTCAAAGCGGTCTCGATGATGATGATTAAATGCCGCAATTCGGCATCCTTTTCCATCTCACTCAGCACCAGACCGAGCAGCTTGTCGAGGAACCACTTCAAGCTGTTAATAATGGAGGTATGGTCGTCATCCAGATGCAGCTTGACGTCAATGTGCATATCCCCAACCGCAGCAGCCACGCGATGCAATAGCGTATGCGGCTGCTCTGGAACCGCGTGTGCGGGCAGGGGTGGCAGGCCAATCAATTTGTTGAGATCTCCAAGGCTCACTTCGTAAAGCTCGGTCAGCAGTGGGTGTTTGTCCTTGTGCTCGTCAATGTGGTCGGTGACAAAGCCGATGATCCTCTTCACAAAATCCCACGGCGTCAAAGGCAACTGGCCGTCGGGTGCCGGGTCGCCGGGGAATTCGTCTTCGCTGCCCGGCCAAGTGAGGCTCCACGGTGCCCACTTGCCGCCGTACTCCTCCATAATCGGCGTATAGCGCATGGGGGAAAATGCCTTCTTGGCATCGGTAAAGGGTGAGGCTGGCATCAGGTTCTTCTGGTGCGCCTCGTCATACACCTCGCGGATCACGCGAAAGGCGTTTTCGTAGAAGCCCATCCATAGGTGGATGCCATGTTCTTCAATGCGGTCATTCATTTTGCGATTGCGGCCGCTGGCACCCTTACCACCACATCGCCAGCCCATCTGGTACACAGTGATGTCATACTTCTGCTTCCAGCCGGGGTCGTTGGTCAGTTCCAGTACCGTGCCCAACGATCCGATGCCACCGCCTAATACCGCAATCTTCTGCATGGTCTCTCCTTCTGCCGATGCGTTTGGGGGGGGCTCGGCAGGAACAAGCGAGGATAGCGCCATCCGGCAAAGAGCGCAATTTGTTTGTTGGTACCGTGCTCAATGCCCCACTTCGAAGCTGGTATGCGAGATAATGGCGCAATCAGGATTGGTGCCGGCACGGTAGATGCTGGAGGGATGCAGGGCATGTTCAAACACTGTTTATTCGCTTGGGTCATCGTAATTGCGTTGCTCACCAGCTTCAGTTTTGCCACCGGTGCCACTGGGGCATTGGTCGGCAATGTCACTGACGCCAGCGGCGCCGTCATCGCTGGTGCTGCCGTCGCGGCCACCAATCGCGACACGGGCATCGCCCGCACCTCGGTCAGTTCCGGAGCTGGCGATTACGACATTGTGATTCTTAAGCCCGGTACCTACAAAATCACCATCCTGAAGCCCGGCTTCAAGCCCCTCGCCTTCGACGACGTCACCGTTGATGTTGACCAGGTGGTTCGCATTGATGCTCAGCTCGAAGTCGAAGCCAAGGCCGAGCAGGTGGACGTGACCGACGCGGTTCCGTTGCTGGAAAGCGAAAGCACCACCGTCGGTGCAGTGGTCAACCACAAGTCTATTTCTGGGCTACCGCTGAACGAGCGCAATTTCTTGAACTTTACTCTACTGGTTCCGGGTGCGCAGTTCCCCGTCGCCGGTTCCAACGTCTCGGTGCAGGGTGGCAGCGTCATCGTCAATGGCGCGCGCGAAACCAGCAATACATTTCTGATTGATGGGGTTGACAACAACAGCCCGCTCATCGGACGTTCGACACTTCTGCCCTCGGTGGACGCCATCGAGGAGTTCAAAGTGCAGGCCAGCACCTCGTCCGCAGAATACGGCCGCGGCGGCGGCGCGCAAATCAACCTGTTGCTGCGCAGTGGCGCCAATCAGTTGCATGGCAGCGCCTTTGAATACCTGCGCAACCGCGTGCTCGATGCCAAGAATTACTTTGACTTGCCCGACTGCTCCGCAGGCTCCATCACCGGTACCTGCGCATCTATTCCCAAGTTCATTCGCAACCAGTTTGGCGCAACCTTGGGCGGGCCTATTGTGCGCAATCGCACATTCTTCTTTCTGAGCTATGAAGGATTGCAGTTGCGTCAGGCCAGCACTCGTGAATCCACTGTACCCTCACAAAATCTGCGGGCTGCGATTCTTGGCGGCCTCCCGCCGGACTTCCTCAATCCTGCAGGGGTAGCTGCGCTGAACCTGTATCCAGCGGCGAACGTGGGCAGCGATCTGGCGAACTCCACGCTCTATCTGGCGGCGCCGGTGATTCGCAACGCCACCCATCAAGGCACGGTGAAGCTGGATCACCAGCTTAGCAATCATGACGCGCTATCTCTGCACTACGGCCTCTCCGACTTGGTGCGCTACAACCCGTATGACTTTGGATTCAGCGTCAGCAACTTGCCGGGCTATGGCGACAATGCCTTTTACCGTGGACAAAACACCGGCGTGAACTGGGTGCACGGCTTCAATCCCCACATCACCAACGAGTTCCGTGCAGGTTACAACCGCGACCGCCTGGGCTTGTTTCAGGAAAATCAGGGCACCGACCGCAGCGCACAGATCGGCTTCCCCTCTCCCGCCAATCCGCAGGACTTCGGCTATCCGATCCTCCAAGTGGCGGGCTATGAAAACATCGGCGAGCCCTTTCAGGCACCAGAAGACAACATCATCTCCACGCTGCATCTGAGCGAAAACCTCGCGTGGTCGCCCGAGTTTGCCGGTGGCCGCCATCACTTCCGCTTCGGAGGCGAATACCGCCACATCGGCGACAACGGCTACATTGATTTCTACCCGCGCGGCGACTTTATCTTCCTCGGCCTCACCGGTAACTCCATTGAAGATCTCGCACTCGGTCTGCCCGCTGCAGCCTTGCTCGGCTCTGGCAACTCGAGTGTCAATCTGCGCGCCAACCAGTTCGGCGTGTATGGCCTTGACGACTTCCACCTGACACCGCGCCTCACCGTGAATCTGGGCTTGCGTTGGGAGTACAACCAGGCCCCATACGACGCAAAAACGCCGCTCAGCGCAGCGGATCTCAGCGCAAATTCCCTTACCTGCACCCCCAAACCCAACTGCCAATTTCTGCTGGCAGGCAGCAACGGCGTGCCCCGCGGCCTCTTCCAGACTAGCAAGAACGACTTCGCCCCACGCGTCGGCTTGGCGTGGCGGCCCCTGCAATCGGACAAACTGGTGCTACGCGCCGCCTATGGCATGTTTTGGGATGCCGCGACCCTGCTGCCCAGTGCACTCACCAAGCAGAATCCGCCGTCGTACAAGTTCAACTACTCGCTCAACTCTGGCACCAATCTGATTCAAGACATTTTCGAGTCGCCAGTCAGCTTTGTGATCTCGTTCCGCCCAGCCTCCAACTACCACGACGCATACCAGCAACAGTGGAACTTTGGCATGCAGTATCAACTAACCCCGCAACTGGTGCTGGAAACGGCTTATGTAGGCTCGAAAGGCACCCACCTCAAAGGCTTCCATGACGGCAATCAGGCGGCCGTCGGCGGTGTAGCCCCTTACCCGCAGTTTGGCAGTCTGGCGACCATTGACACCAGCCGCGCCAGCTCCTACCACTCCTTGCAGACGCGGCTCGAGCAGCGCCCGTGGCACGGGCTTTCGTACCTGCTGGCTTACACCTGGTCCAAATCCATTGACAATGGCTCCGAATTCGTTGGCAGCGCCACCGAAGGTCAGTACGCGCAAGATGGCAACAACCTGCACGGCGAACGTGGTCTATCTGGCTTCGATACCCGCAACCGCCTCGTGTGGAGCGGCGTTTACGAAGTGCCACTTGCCAAAGGAATTCAGTCCCATGCGGCGCAGGCGTTGTTGCGTTCGTGGCAGATTGGCGCCATCGTGTCCTTCCAGAGCGGCCAACCTTTCACCATTTACCGCTCTGGCTACCAGAGCTTTACTTCACTCATCACCGGAGCTGACCGCCCGGACTTGATCGCCGATCCCTACGCCGCTGGCCCCGTGGCGGCCAACCCCGACCCCACTTGCCACACCACCATTGCACAAGGTGGCCGCGCCGCGGACCACACTCGCACCGTTCAGACCTGGGTCAATCCTTGTGCATACTCGAATCCGAATTTACTGGGGCAGTTCCGCTTTGGCACCTCGCCGCGCAACGGCGTCATCGGCCCCAAGCTCACCAACGTAGATCTCGGCTTGAGCCGTAGCATTCCTCTGTTCCGTGAGTCGCAGCAGCTAACCTTCCGGGCCGATGTTTTCAATCTGTTCAATCACCCGAATTTTGACCCGCCCCAGAATATATTCGACTCACGGAACTTCACATCATTGTCTTCCTCGAACCGTTTTGGGACGCGTCCACCACGGCAGATTCAGTTGGCCCTACGCTATTCCTTCTAGCCCAGCGGGTGTTGCACAGGGGAGGGCGGCACTATGGCCTTGATAAGAATTGTTGATTGTACTTTCGCCCCCTAAAGCGCTAAATATTATGTAAGAAAATTGTTGCCAATTGCGTCATCTGGCGATTGCTTTACCCGTAGGTTTGCCCACAAGGGCTGGCAGTCAGGCTGGGATTTCGCCGGGCCATTCGCCGGCATGGGAGTCATCATTCATGGATTTTGATCAGATCATCACGTTTCTGGAAGTAGCGCGGCTGGGCAGCTTTTCGCGCGCGGGCGAGAAAGTATTCCGCTCGCAAAGCGCGGTCAGCGCCCAAATTCGCCAACTGGAACTGGAGTATGGCGACCGCCTGCTGGATCGCTCGGGCAAAACCGTACAACTCACGCCCGCCGGACGCATCATGGCCCAGTACGCTGAGCAAATGCTGCGCCTGCGCGATGAATCCATTAAAGCGGTGGCGGAACAAGGTGTGACTCCCCGCGGCCGAGTGTTGATCGGCGCCAATGAAGCCACTTGCCTGTATGTATTGCCCGAAGTCTTCGCGGAATACTGGCGGCTCTACCCGGAAGTGAATCTGAGTGTTTATCGCAACTTTACTTCCAAGATCGTAGAAAAACTAGAAGATGGCCAACTCGACTTGGGCGTGGTGACCATGCCCATCAAGTCGCAAAGCCTCAAGGTTCATTCCATCTTCAAAGACCGCCTGCTCCTCATGGTCGGTGCCAACAGCAAACTGGCCAGCAAGCCTTCGGCAACCCTCGAAGAAGTGGCCCGCGAGCCCCTTATTTATCCCCGCACCGGCTACACCCGCCGCATCATGGATAAGCTCTTCCGGCCCTTCCAGTCGGAATTGAAGATTCGCATGGAACTGCCTAGCGTGGGCATGATTAAGAGTTTTGTGGAGGCTGGCTTGGGCTCGTCGCTGCTCAGTTCCTCGTTTGCACGCGACGAAGTCAGCAGTGGACGTGCGCGGCTCATCGAGATTGAAGGCGTGGAACTCTGGCGCGAGCTAGGCCTCGCCTACCGCAAGGACCGCACTCAACCGCGCGCGGTCACCGCCTTCATCCAGACCGCACGCAAAATGGCGGCGGGGCGGGACAAGGGTTCGACTACGCCCACTCCCACAACCGCCGCCGAATCACTCCGGCCTTGATTCGCTTGCGCTAGCTAGTTAGTTAGCTAGTTAGCTGCGAGCGCTGCTTCAATCGCCTTAATCACTTCCGGTGCATCGGGCGTGGTCGGCGGGCCGAAACGCGCCACCGGGTTGCCGTTCTTGTCGAACAAAAACTTGGTGAAGTTCCACGGAATCTCTCCACCAACCTTGGGGTTCAGGTTTTTGTCCGTCAAAAATTGATAGAGCGGCGTCTTGTCATCGCCCTTCACCGAAACCTTGGCCATCATCGGGAAGCTGACGTTGTATTTACGCGAGCAAAACGTCTTGATCTCCTCGTTTGTCCCCGGTTCCTGACTCAGAAAGTTGTTCGCCGGCACACCCACAATCACAAAGCCCTTGTCTTTGTACTTCTCATAAACCGTTTCCAGCGCGGCATACTGAGGGGTGAAGCCGCACTTGCTGGCCACGTTCACCACCATCACCACCTTGCCCTTGTAGGAGGCAAGCGGCGTGGGCTGGCCGTCAATCGAGTTGAGGGTAAAGTCGTAAATAGACTTGGCAGGCGCGGCAAACGCGGTGGCTGCCGACAGCAGTAGCGCAAAAGTTGCAGTTGCAATTCTCATGGTTGCTCCAGTGTTGCTCCGGTTTCAGATTGGTAAATTTCGTCTCACACTCAATTGCGCCAAACCTACCCAGCGCTCTGCGTCCAAACACCTAGTAGATGCGCCCGAACCGCGCATGGCACCGAAAATCTGGCACAATTTTCGTCCCAAGCAAATCTTCCTGGGCTAAATCGCCTAGAACCACGTCCGGCTGCGGTAGTCGCGATATTCTTGCCCAAACTTCGCCTCTAGCACGGCCTCTTCCGCCCGGGAACGCCGGTATTGCAGCGCGGTTCCAATCGCCACCAGCGCCAGAAATATCGGCCGGTGAAAGTACAGCACCATCCCCGCGATGGCCATCGTGCCAGTCACGTATACCGGATGCCGCACCACCGAATAGATGCCGCCGATGACCAGCTTTTTCGCCTGCGGCGTGATGGAAAACGAGCTCCCTAGTTGCAGCCGTGCGGCCACGGTCAAAATCAACCCCGCCGCCAGCAAGCCTGCACCCGCCATCCTCATGGCATCCCAGCCGCCTTGTTGCGCGTCGAGCGCCAGCCAAATCAGCGCCACCACCGGCAGCACGGTGAAGAATTTTTGCAGAATCATAATCTTGAGCCGTCGTTTTCTTTAGCCGTCGCTTGCTTTAGCGTCGTTGTGTTAAGCGTCGTTGTGTTACCAGTTCAAGTGGTTCGCTCCCGCTCCCTTCGCGCCTATCGAGTGTACTGGTTCCGCATCTTGTCGGCATGGCGGTCAAGCGCCAAGTGAATCAGCCGCGAAATCAAATCCTTGTAGCTGACGCCCGTCGCCGCCCATAATTTCGGATACATGCTGATGGACGTGAATCCCGGCATGGTATTGATCTCGTTTACATACAACTTGCCCGGCTTGCTCGCAGAGCCAACCTCCATCAGGAAGTCCACCCGCGCCAGCCCGCAACCATCCACCGCTTGAAAAGCCTTCACGGCCAGCTCTCGCACTGACTGAATCTGCGTCTTGGTAAGCTTCGCAGGAATCTCCAGCTCTGTGCCACCCATCAGATATTTTGCTTCGTAGTCGTAAAACTCTTTGCAAGGAATGATCTCGCCCGGAATGGATGCCAGTGGCTCGTCGTTGCCCAGCACCGAGCACTCAATCTCGCGCGCCTTCTGCTTCGCACTGCCCACGCCTTGCTCAATCACCAGCTTGCGGTCATACTTCGCCGCTTCATCCAGCGCTGGACCGAGTTCCTTGCGGTCATGTGCCTTGGAGATACCCACCGAGGACCCTAGATTCGCGGGCTTCACAAACATCGGATATTTCAACGACGCCTCTATCTGTGCGATTGCCTTTTTTGGCGACAACTCCCACAGGGAACGCATCACCGTTACATGCTTGCAAATCGGCAGTTTGGCGTCGCGGAACAGGCGCTTCATCACGTCTTTATCCATGCCAACGGCCGAACCCAGCACGCCCGCGCCTACGTATGCGATGTCTGCCAATTCGAGCAAACCTTGAATGGTCCCGTCTTCGCCAAACGTGCCGTGGAGCACGGGAAAGATCACGTCGAGCTTGCCGCCCTTCGCTTGGGCTTCCAGCGAGGCGAGACCGTTGGTGGATGCAGCCTTTGGCGCAAGGAACTTAGCCGGGTTGGCCGCGTCGCCACCAAGCATCGTAGTAGCCGTTTCGCCTGTAAGCCACTCGCCTCGCTTGGTGATGCCAATCGGCACCACGTCAAACTTGGTGCGGTCGATGGCTTGTAGAACCGAAGCAGCGGAGAGCAGCGAGATTTCATGCTCGCCACTCCGCCCGCCAAAGAGAATGCCCACTTTAAGTTTTTTCATGATTGGTATGAAGTACCAGTATCAGGTTTCAAGATCCTAGTACCGCAGTCTGGCACGCTAAAGCGGAAGACTGGTTTCGGGGAGTCGCGCCACAAGTTCGGCAGCGAAACCCCCGGCTACTTCTGCAGAAGTAGAGCCGCGAAAGCAGAATCCTTTACACCCGCAGCGCCGTTCTGGAAACGTGAAACTCGAAAGCTGAAACTGCGCTACAGTATCTTCTTTCCGAACGCCGAAAGCGCCAATTCCACCGCTAACTGCGCCGTGCGGTTGTGCTCATCAATCACGGGGTTCACTTCTACAATCTCGAAGCTGGTCATGCGGCCGTGGTCGTGGATAATCTCCATCGCAAGGTGCGCCTCGCGATATGTTGCCCCACCTTCGACCGGCGTACCTACACCCGGCGCATCTTCGGGATCAATCCAATCCATATCAAGCGACACGTGGTAGCCCGCCGTGCCGCGGCCCACAATGCGCAGCGCTTCTTCAATCACCGTCCTCATGCCGCGCTCATCAATGTCGCGCATGGTGTAAAACTCAATCCCCGACTGCCGGATGTTTTCCTTCTCGGCATCGTCCACGTCGCGAATGCCCACCAGTACGCAGTTTTCCGGAGCTACCTTTGGGCCCTCATGCAGAATACTGCCTAGCTCTACCGGCCCCAGGCCCAGCAGCGCCGCCAGCGGCATCCCGTGCACATTCCCACTCGGCGAGGTTTCCGGCGTATTGATGTCGCTGTGCGCGTCAATCCACAGCAGACCAATACGCTGGTCTTTACGGCGGAAGTACTCGCTCACGCCAGAGACCGTTCCTGCTGCAATAGAGTGGTCTCCGCCCAGTACAATGGGAATCTTGCCCGCTTCCAACGCTTTATAGACTAAGTCAGCCCCTCGTGTGCAAGTAGCTGTGATTTCCTTTAGGTACTTAGCGTTGGCATCGCCTTCTTTCTTCTGCTCTGCAATGGCCACGGAGATATTGCCCGCATCTTCCACAATGTGGCCGAGGGCTTCTAGCTTGGCCTCAAGCCCGGCGACGCGCACCGCCGATGGACCCATATCCACGCCACGCCGCGACTGCCCTAAATCGAGCGGCACGCCAATTACTTGAATGTGCCGCGGGGTAATATGCGAAAAGCCCGGTTTGCGAGTTTTGGACGATGAAGGCTGTGCTGGCTTTAGGGGTGTTGCTTCAGCTTGCGATTTTTCCGTCATAAGTCACCTGATACTCTCTACATTTCCGCTTTCCTGGAACGTTAAGTGTTTACAGCCTATGCAAACTATTTTCGCGATGCACGACTCGATGCGCGCCTCGATGCACGACTACGGATACAACCGGTGCAGTGTACGTGGAAATGGAATCGTTTCGCGAACATGCTCCAAACCGCATACCCAAGCTACCACCCGCTCAATGCCCATGCCGAACCCCGAGTGTGGTACGCTGCCGTACTTACGCAGGTCGAGATACCACTGGAAAGCTTCTTCCGGTAACTTGTGCTCTTTGATTTTTTCTAGCAACCACTCGTGACTATGGGCGCGCTGCGAGCCGCCGATGATCTCTCCATACCCTTCCGGTGCCAGCATATCGCAGCACAAGGCAACCTCTGGCCGGTTAGGATCAGGCTCCATGTAAAACGCCTTCACTACCTTCGGATAACGATGCACTAACACGGGCCGATCGAACTGATTCGCGATGTAAGTCTCATCTGGCGATCCAAAATCACCGCCCCACTCAAACTTAGTCTCCAGCGCGCCCTTGGCAAAACCTTCCTGCAAAATTGCCACCGCATCGTCGTAGCTGATCTTGTGGAACGGTGCCTTCACGTTTTCCAGCTTACTAATGTCGCGCCCAATAAATTCCAAATCCGCACGGCGGCGCGAAAGCACACTCTGCACCACATGACTTACTAACTGCTCAGCCAGCAGCATGATGTCCTCTAGCTCGGCAAAGGCAACTTCGGGTTCCACCATCCAAAATTCAGTCAAGTGGCGACGCGTCTTAGATTTTTCCGCCCGGAAGACTGGCCCAAACGAATACACCTTACCCAGCGCCATCGCTGTAGCTTCAATGTAAAGCTGGCCTGACTGCGTTAGAAATGCCTGTTCGTCAAAGTAGTCCACCGGGAACAGAGTAGTCGTACCTTCACAAGCGGCGGGCGTCAGGATTGGCGGATCGGTAAGAGTGAAACCGCCATTGTCAAAAAACTCGCGGCACGAGCGAATAATCTCAGCACGAATGCGCAGAATTGCCGCCTGCCGCGGCGACCGCAGCCACAGGTGGCGATGCTCCATCAAAAAATCAACGCCGTGGTCCTTGAGGGAAATTGGATACGGATCAGCCTCGCTCACGCGCTGCAAAACCTGCACGTGGCTCACGTCCATCTCGAACCCGCCGGGCGCACGCTGGTCCGCCCGCACCTTGCCGGTAACAATAACGCTCGACTCCTGCGTCAATCCCTTCAGCGCCTCAAAGGCCTCAGGCGCGGCATTCTTCGGCACCACACCCTGCATCAGGCCCGATCCGTCGCGGAAGATGGGAAAGAGCAACTTGCCGCTCTCGCGCTGGTTGTAAAGCCACCCGCGGAGCGTGATGACTTCGCCGTCATGCTTGCCCGCTTCGGCGATGGTAACAATGGGAGCTGTTACTTCTTCCATAAGTCCTGTCTCTTTCACTAATATTGTCTAGATCTATTCCTTATAACTCGCTCATTCGCTCTTTACTCGCAACTTGCTCTCCACCTGCCGGTCGCGGTTACAAGTTATCCGCCAAATAACTCCAACTTGCGATAAGTCTCGGCTAACTTCGCGGGCACATCCACGCCGTCCTCGCCCGCTACTTCCAGCACGAGCGCCGGGGGCTGTGGCAACGATCGCAGCAGCCGCATCGCCCCTGCCCAATCAATCATAGCTGGGTTCGCATTTGCTCCCGGCCACAAATGGTGATCGCGATCCCCCGCATTGTCATGCAAATGCGTCGAGCCAATGTAGTCCTTCACAATCTCAAACTGCCCAGCGACTCCATTCGCCTCTGGCTTCTCATTGCCCAAGCACAAGTGAGCACGGCCCAAGTCGAAGCAAATCTTCAAGTCGTCGAAGTGCAGAGTCTTAATCAGCTCCACCAGCTTTTCGCCACTGCCCATCTCGCCCATATGATTTTCCAGCAGAAGCCGTACCCCAAGAGGCTTGGCAAAGGTGCGAAGGTGTTCCAAGCAAGCCATGGCATTCTCGAATTTGCGCTCGTCAAACGACTCTTCCGGACGGCAAATGCTCACCACCAGATAACCGAACGGCAGCACTTCGGCTACTTCCAGTGCGCGCTTAATCTCGTCCATGGATTCCACGCGCTCACCCTTACTCGCTGCCGTCAGGCTCACTTCCGTGCCGCTGTTGTAGCCTGACCCGTCGTCCACCAAACGGGGCCCACGCAGCGAGTGCAACTTCACCTCATTCGACTGGAACCAACTCGCTGCCTCCAACGTCTGCGCCCGGGAGGTGTAGTCAAAGTGCTGCCGCGCGGCATAGATCTCTATGGCTTGCGCACCTCCACGCACCAGCGACTCCAGCAGGCCGGGATGCAGCCTCTGATTCAAATACACGTATGTCGAAGCTGCTCGCATCATTGATCGGTTACCATCAAATCGCCACCTTAAAATCCTACCGCTTTGCCGTTGTTGCGTCCGTCACTCGCGCCATACAGCGCGCCTTTTGCATCCACTGCGATGCATTCGCCGTCACTCCAATAGTGTTCGCGCTCGTCCACCCTATGCCCCATGGATTTCAGCAGCTTCACTGTGTCTGGCGAAAAACCGCGCTCCAGCACAATCTCATCCGGCTTCCACTGATGATGAAAGCGTGGCGCATCCACCGCCTCGCCTAGCGGCATCTTGTAGTCAATCACGCCCATCAAGATATTCGCCACCGTGGTAATAATGCGCGGCCCGCCCGGTGAACCCATCACCAGAAACAGCTTGCCATCCTTCAGCACCATCGTCGGCGTCATCGCTGAAAGCGGCCGCTTCCCTGGGCCAATCGCATTCGCCGGACCTTGAATCAGTCCATAGCCATTGGGCACGCCTTGCTTACTCGCGAAGTCATCCATCTCGTCATTCAGCAGAAAGCCAAGGCCTTCCACCGTCGCCCGCGACCCAAAGCTATCGTTCAGCGTGGTGGTCACCGCTACCGCGTTGCCTTCGGGGTCCACAACCGAGTAGTGCGTCGTGTGTTCCGGCTCCGGGCGATACTCACTTGGCAAGCGCAGCGACGCGCTTTGGTCCAGCCCGCTAAACGCCGGCCGACGCAGCTCATCCGACTTGCTGGCATGGAGCGGATCAATCGTCTCACGCCATTTGGCGGCATAGGCGCGGTCTAGCAGTTGCGGAATCGGCAGCTTTGTGAAGTCAGGGTCACCCAGAAACTCCGCGCGATCATAAAACGCACGGCTGTAAGCTTCCACCGTCAGGTGAATCGCAGCCGCCGAACGGTTGCCCAGCTTGCCTAGGTCGTAACCCTCAAGAATATTCAGTGCCTCCAGCATCACCGTACCGCCGGAGGACGGCGGGGGCGATGAGATCACTTCATAGCCGCGATAGGTTCCGCCAATCGGTTCGCGCTCCTTTACTTCATAGCGCGCCAAATCCTCAGCCGTAATCAGGCCTCCAGCCTTCTGCACCGCCGCCGCAAGTTCACGCGCCAGCGCGCCATGGTAAAAGTCATCGGGGCTGGCGGCAATGCGTTCCAGCGTACGTGCCAGTTCGGGTTGACGAAACGTGTCGCCTTCCGCAAATCCCTTGCCGCCATTTTGAAAGATGCGCTTCGAAGCCGCGAACTTGGCCAGGTCTTCATCTCTCAAGTCTTCGGCGTCTTCGCGAGTCAGCGCGTAGCCCTCTCGCGCCAACTTAATCGCCGGAGCCATCACTTTAGCCAGCGGCAGCTTGCCAAAGTGCCGCTGCGCATACACCATCCCAGCCACCGAACCCGGCACACCCGCCGACTTATAGCCAAGCAAGCTCAGATCTGGAATCACGTCGCCTTTGGCGTCAAGGTACATGTTTTCCGTCGCCGCGGCCGGGGCCTTTTCGCGATAGTCCAGAAAGTGCGTCTTGCCATCCGCCATGCGGATCAGCATGAAGCCACCGCCGCCAATATTGCCCGCTACCGGATGCACCACCGCCAACGCAAAGCCCGTGGCTACAGCAGCATCCACCGCATTGCCGCCGGATTTCATCACTTCCACACCAGCTCGCGAAGCTAGCTCGTGCACACTCACTACCATGCCGTGCCGCGCCACCGTAACCTGCTTTGGCACCGCCAAAGCAAAGGCCGACAGAGCGGCAACAACCAATAAAATCAATAATTTGCGGCGAATGGGCATGTTGGCTCGGCGTCCCCCGGCAAAACCTCTGCCAAGGGCCCACTCAAAGAAAGTGCAGTGGGGAGTATTCTTTCGAGGCTAGCCGAGCGGCGCAGTTGAGTCAACCTCGTCGATTACGCGAAATTAGTAGGACTGGCCTTTTTGCAGCGTAAAGCAGTAGTGGCCAGCCTGGTGCTCCCACCGGCGCAGTCTCGTGGGCGAGGGCGGACTGCTCAGCGCAAAAGTGGCGCAAAGCTGATATTGCCCGTTCTCCAGCGGGTGATACTCGTAAGGAGTTCGCGTCTCCGGATCAAGTGTGGATACCATTTGAACTTCGTCCAAGGACACTGGGAGCGACTGCTTATCGGTGGCCCGAAAGTTCGCTATCTGGTTTCCGATATTTTTCAATGCCCCGACCCTGTGTTCGTCCGCCCGCAACATCCGCTGTCGCGCGGGATTACCGACCTGCACAAAACCTAGGACAACCATTACAGCTACAACGACTGTGCTCAAAACAGCCATCCACTTGTCGCGCTGAAACCGGTTTGCGCCGTGGGCTTCGTCAGCCTTCCGAAGCCCACCGAAGTAGTAGTAGAAAACTCCTCCCGAAAGCGTCAACACCACGGACGAATTCGCGAAGAAGCGCAGAGTCAACTCGCCGTGCAAGAAGGAACTCAGGCAGGAAATCAGGTCTCCGACAAAAATAGCCGCCGCGATCACGAGCGCCAGATAGGTAAGCCACTTACGGATCGGCGAGGCAGATTTGCCAGGGTTCGCCTCTATTTCCCGCGTGATACAACGCGCTATTAGAAAATAAATCGGAAACGCCACGAGCACAGAAGCAATCGAGTAGGGCAGCGAGTCCAACTCAAAGACCAGATCAGGGGAGAAGAGCGGATCTCCGAGCCACCGGTCAATCAGCGTGAACGCAACGGACCCCAGGCCCACCGTCCAAGTGGCAAGCGTGGAAAACGCCACTAGGTAGAAAAACGCGTCGCGCGCACCCGTCTGTCCTGCGACTCGACTGGGCACCACTAGGCCAGTCTGGCGTTCGCAAGCTGCCGCCATACCCTCGTAGATATCCTTTTCGGACCAGCCCCTGCCCTTGAGGATTCCCAATAACGAAGTCTCGGGAACGCCATTTGTTTGCGCTTGCGCAATAAAGTCAAGTAGCTCGTCATGGTTTGCCATCGCACCATCCCTTACCGCCAACTTACAATCGGAGTATACCCCTGTCACCCCGAAGTGCAGCGGCCCTACTCCAACTCTTGTCAGTTTTCCCAACCAGCAGAACTAGCGTAGTTTTATTGGGCGGGATGACTAACCATCGCTGTCTCTGCACGTCTCTTTGACTGGTTACCGCTAAGGAGCTTCACGCATGACGCACCGCCTCAAATTGCTGCTTGCTTTGTGTGCAATCGCTGCCTTCACGGCCTCGTCACCCTGCCAGGCTCCACCGAACGCGAATGCAGCTAAGGCAACGAGATCACACAGCCCCGGCGACAAGCAGGGTGCTAAGGCCTCCACCGCTCCCAGCAACGACAAGCTCAAGTGGTGCCGCGAGCTGCAATCCGTCGCCGGAGGTGCCTCTGGCCTCGAACCCGCTATGCGCTCTTACGTCCTCACCACCGCGGCCGGCGGCATCAAACAGTGTGACCCAGCCAAGGTGCAGTCCACGCTTACTGACGCCTTCCGCGCCACGCTCGCCATGGCCAACGAAGACACCCGCACTCAGGCAACCTTGCAGTTCAACGCCCTCACCTCGCTCTCCCATGTGAATGAAGCCGCCACGGAATCACTGGTGGGTTCCGCCCTGCCAGACGCGCAAGGCCGCGTGCTAAGTGAGCTGATTGACCGTGCCGTCACCGCCCGCAAATTCGACCGCGCCCTGGAATTGCTGCATCGCATTCCCGCCGAAGGCTTTCCCTATGGCGCAGCCTCTAAGCTCATGGGGGCGCTCCCGCCCAGCCGCGATGCCGACCGCCTTAGCATCTTCCGCTCGGCGCTATCCGCCGACCAAGCGCCCGCCACCGCGCGCGGTGCCCGCTTTGGTGACGACTTTGGCGATCTGATTGTGCAGCAGTGGCAGCACCTGCCGCATGACCTGACTCAGGACGCGATCCACGAGGTACTCGACAAGGCCAAAGCTGCGGATGCCGATCCGCAAAACCACTTCGGCTTCAGCTTCAACAGCAATGGCAAGCAGGCGTCATTCAGCAAGCAATATGACTTTAAGCTGATTCAGTTGCTGGCCGTGCTGCGGGCAGTAGCACCCGAAGAGGCCGACCGGAGAATTAGCGATTCTGATTCGCTCAAACAAGCCGTGGCCGACTTCCCCAACGGCCTGCCGGGTCCCGGTACTCCGCCGCCGCCGCCGCCCGGAGCCAAACTCCACCAGCCGACCAGCGGAGCGGGCGACCAGAAACGCCAGGTTCAGTTCAGCATGAGTTCAGGCGAAGGTGCCGACGCCGTGCAACTGGCTGCCGCCGCCCAACAATCGGCCCAGCAGGCGAGCCAACAACGGCTCGATGACATCGCCAAGCAGGTGGACGACAACCCCAAGCAGGCAATCGCCACCGCATTGGCTCTGCCGGAAAATGACGGTGAGAACCACCCCCGCGCAGAGGCGCTGTTACGCATTGCCAGAGCCGCCAAAGTAAAGCATCCGACTACCTCCCGTGATGCGCTGGAGGAGCTTGCCAAGCTCGGCAAAGATGACCAGCCCAGCAACAAGCCCGAGGCAACCGCGCACTTCTCGTGGGCCGATGCCGTGACCTTGGCGGCCGATTTGAAAGCACCGGATTTGGCTAGGAAGCTGCTTGACCGCGGCCTGGAGCAAGCCGACAAGATGAAGGGGAAGGATGCCGAAGGCGACGACCCCAACCTCGCCCTGAAGGCGTGGTGGCCCAGCACAAATGTAGCTGAAAGCATGATCGCGGCCGCAGGAAAAATCTCACCCCAAGAAGCCCTCACCACGGCGCAACAGATGCAGGATCAGGATTGGCAACTGCTGAGCCGCTTGCGTTTGGCCAATGATGCGCTGGGAGCATCCAAGGGTGAGATTCGTACCGAAGTTCGCACCAAAAGCGGCAACCAGTGGACCTCGATGGTGGATACCGACTAGTTGCGCCGCATTCCCGCTTGCCAAGCACTTGCCAAGCAGTGCGCGCACACGGCACACTAGCGGCTTGCGCATCGCAGCTCTTATGGGGCCCCAGGCCCGACTTGGCGATCTCGACCCCTTCCGCACTGGCGGAACCAGCGGCATTGGGGGCATTGCGATTGAAGTCTGCTCCGCCGCCGACCCCACACCCGCCAACTTGAGCCCGTTCGACGCCGTGCTTGTACTCGGCGGCGATGGCACGCTCAATCGGCATTTGCCCTCGTTCGCACAAGCTGCCATCCCGTTTCTACCCGTGCCCACGGGCAGTGGCAATGACTTCGCCCGGGGCATGGGCATCGGCACCAGAATGGCGGCAGAGCTTGCGTGGCAGCGGTTCGTCGCAACTCGGGTAACGCGGCCGGTGGATTTAGGCATGGTCGGCTTCGGCGATCCCCGCTCGCCCGATGATCGCGCCTTTTGTAGTGTTGGCGGTGTTGGCCTTTCCGCCGAAGCCAATCGCCGTGCCAATGCTATGCCCGCGTGGCTACGCGGCAATGGAGGCTACGCTCTGGCCGCCGTCGGCAGCCTGCCAGCTCTGGCCATGCCGCAGGTGGAAGTCTGCGCCAACGACGATGTCCTGTGGAGTGGCCGCGCCGCAGCCGTCGTCTTCGCCAACACTTCAGCCTTTGGGCAAGGCATGCAGGTCGCGCCTCGCGCCCACCCCGGCGACGGGCTGCTCGACCTTTGCATCGTCCCCGCCATGCCGCGCCTCCGCATCGCGGCGCTATTGCCAAGTGTCTTTTTCGGCAAGCATCTGGGGGTGCGTGGGGTGGAATACTTTCAGCGCGCCCGGTTTGTGATTCGCTGCGATATTCCTCTCCCTGTCTACGCGGATGGGGAATTTCTGGGCGAAGCCACCACCTTCGCAGCGTGGGTGCAGCCGGGCAAGCTGCGCGTGATTGCCTAGGCCGGCTGCCATGCTCAGGACTAGGCCGGAGATTAGGCCGGAGATTAGGCCGGAGACTAGGCAGGAGACTAGGCTAGAGAATCGGCTGGAGTATAGGCTGGAGTATGAGGAATCCCGCACTCCCCCTGCGGAACCTCGCCCGGAATTCGGTGTCTATCTCTAGGCAGCGTGCGCGGTTCGCGGCGGTTGAGCATTATTGCTGAGCATTATTGCTGAGCACGATTAAGTATTGTTGAGTATCCTAGAAGTCGAAAGAAACCCACGCCATGACCACTGTTCTGATGGATGCCCCGTTCTACGACGCTGCGAAAGTCCGGCGGCGCAAAGTTCGCTTCGCACAAATCCTGGGCGCGATCCTGCTGGTCGCTGCTGTGGTGTGGTGGTTCCGCTTTTGGCCGCAGGAACACGTGGTGAATCAGTTCCTCACCGCCTGCGAGCAGCAGCAGTACGAATCCGCCTACGGCATTTGGATGGCCGACCCCGACTGGCAGAAGCATCCCGAAAAATACGCTCGCTACACCTTCGACAACTTCCACAAAGATTGGGGTGGCGGCGGCGAGCTTGGCCTTATCCGCTCGCACAAGATTGAAACCTCGGAACGACCCGAGGGTAGCACCACCGGCGTCGTGGTGATCGTCACTGTAAACGGACGCAACGAAAAAGCTCACCTCTTCGTGGCCGACAGCGACAAATCCATCAGTTTCTGGCGCGATTTCTTGTATTAGCAACATCGGTAGCTGCTCCGTCAGTTGCCTACTAAGACTCGGGAATCACAGTTGCAATCGCCGCCACAATCACCTAAGGAGCCACCTCGGCAGTCGCCGTCAAGGCCGCCAGCGTCTTCTGCAGCGAGGCTGGATCAGCCACATTCAGCGCCTTCTGTGCGCGGTCTATCTGGCGCATTAAACCGCAAAGTACTTTGCCGGGGCCTAACTCTATGTAAGTGGTCACTCCCTTTGCGATCAGGACGCGGATGGATTCATCCCAGCGCACCGCACCTGTAACCTGACGGATCAGCGCGTCGCGAGCGGCACCACCAGTTGTGATGGCAGCCGCATCCACGTTGCAAAGAATCGGTAGGCCCGGGTCGCTGAAGGGCAAGCCCATCAGATCCGCCGCCAGGCGATCTTGCGCGGGCTGCATCAGCGCACTGTGGAAGGGTGCGCTGACCGTCAGCAGTTTCGCCCGCTTGGCCCCGCGGTCGGTAGCCAGTTGCGCGGCACGTTCCACAGCGCCCTTGTGGCCGGAGATCACGATCTGATCCGGCGAGTTGATATTCGCGGGCTGGCAAACCTCGCTTTCTGAAAACGCTGCGCCACTGTCGCCGCTCGGCACAATTGCCGCGTCGGCGCACACCTGGCGCAGAGGCTCAAGCTCCATACCCAGCACGGCGGCCATCGCTCCCATCCCTACCGGCACAGCTTCCTGCATATACCTGCCACGATTCCGCACCGTGCGCACTGCGTCGGCGAACCCAATCGTGCCCGCAGCCACGTTGGCGGAATACTCGCCCAAGCTGTGTCCGGCAACGAAACTAGCGGCAATCCCATGCTGCGCCGCTGCTTCCACAAACACCCGCCACGCCGCAATGGAAACAGTCAAAATCGCGGGCTGCGTAATCTCAGTGAGCGTCAGTTGATCTTCCGGGCCGTCGAAGCACAGTTGCGACAGCTTATAGCCCAGCGCTTCATCGGCCTCGTCAAACGTTTGCTGCGCGATGGGGAATGCCTCGGCCAGTTCTTTGCCCATGCCAACGGCCTGGGAGCCTTGTCCGGGAAACAGGAATGCAAGATTTGGGGTTGACATGATGATGAGTTCCTCGCGGAAAAATACAGATTGACCTGCAGCTAAACCCCCAGGATTGCTTTCAAGGTCTTCCTCACCTGAATCTTTTCCTTGGCATCAAGGGGCCTGTTTAGGACAGCACGTGTTTGTGCAAGCAAACGCCCGTCATGCTCCGATGGGACGCCCGTTCCCGTTTGGAGGGCGGCCTTCAGCGAAACACGCTCTTCGTCCCGCAAGGCGTCGAGATAGAGCCTAACTTGCACCTCAATCGTGGGTGTGACGGAGGAGGTCGGATTGATGGGCGCTGGAGAAGCCTGCGAAGATGCGGGAGGCACTGGCGTCGCAAGTTGGGTGGGCGTGGCAGGTTTTACCGTTAGGAAACTTAGGACATCCGATCTGGGAACCTCCGTGACCGTGTCTGATTCCTGCCGGAGGGTCGCCGAACCGCTGGCACCTTCGATGGTCAAGAGGTGGACGACGGTCCCATATTCCTGAGCGAGCTCAACGCCGATGCGGAGATCCTCATCTCCTCCTAACAGAACAGCATCGGAAATAACACGGATTCTAGACAGTCCGCTAATATCCGTGATGATCTTACCGTCAACGCCTTTTTGCTCCCCGAATCTATTCAGCACTCCGAGGCGGAGCTTGACGTAGTCGCTCGACGCTAGGATTAGATGGTCCGTGGTCAATCGACCAGAAGGAGCGGCATCGTACCAATAGATGCGAAGCAGCTCTACCTGAGAAAGTGCTTTCGCCTTTGTTTTTAGATAACTAAGTACCAAAGGAATGTCCAAGCTGGTGTCCGGTCGTCTGGTTCCGTCTACGCCCGAAACGGACCTCGCACCGCCTGCGTAAAGGTAACCGGCATCCACAAAAACCGCCACTCGATCCATCACTCTCCATGCCCACGAAAATAAGGCCCTCTTTCGAGGGCCTGCCTACGTAGTCGCTCCGAAACTAGGCGGTAGCGGAACGAACAGCTTTAGAATACCCGATGGTGACGCAATTTGCAAGCGTCAGGTATTGCCTAGGGCGCCGACTGCGGCCACAGTGTGCTGCCGCACCAGCTCTTCCGCAATCTTTTGGTTCACGCCATGCTCCACAAACTCGCGCGTCACCCGAATGGCATTCTTGATGGCGTTTGCATTGGATGAGCCGTGGCCAATCACGCATGCACCCTTCACCCCCAGCAGCGGGGCACCACCATACTCGGTGTGGTCCATGGTCTTGCGGAATTCGCCGAAAGCGTTACGCAGCATAAAGCTGTTGATCTGCCGCAGCAAGGTCGCCTTCAGCGACTTCTTTAACTGATAGCGCACCAACCGGGCCACGCCTTCACTGGTCTTCAGCGCGACGTTGCCCACAAAGCCGTCGCACACCAGCACGTCCACCTTGCCGGTGTAGATGTCGCGGCCTTCCACGTTGCCAATGAAATTGATTGGCAGTTGCTTCAGCAACGCAAACGTCTGGCGCGTCAACTCGTTGCCTTTGGTCTCTTCTTCGCCAATGGAAAGCAGCCCCACCCGTGGGCGCTCCATGCCAAACATCCCGCGGCAATACGTCTCGCCCATAATAGCGAACTGCTCGAGGTTGCTGGGCTTGCAATCTACATTGGCACCAACGTCCAGCAGAATCGCAGCGGCTCCGGTCGCGGTCGGGAATACCGCCGCCAATGCCGGACGCTCCACCCCCGGCAGCGTACCCAGCACCATCTTGGCAGTGGCCATGGCTGCGCCGGTGTTGCCAGCGGTAATAAAGCCCTGCGCCTTGCCATCCCGCACTAACCGCAGACCCACTCGCATAGAGGAGTCGCGCTTGGCGCGCACCGCCTGTGCGGCTTTGTCGTCCATGGTAATGGCTTCGCTGGCGTGGACAATTTCTATGCGCGGGTCGTCTGCCGCGCCGTGGCGATCCAACGCCAGACGCACCTCAGGCTCGCGGCCCACCAGCAGAATTTTCACGTCCTGCTCGCGCACCGCTGCCAGCACGCCCTCAATCTCTGGCTTGGGCGCGCGGTCCGATCCCATCGCATCTACTGCAATGATGGTTGGCATTCAGTTTTAAGGGATCTGGTTACTTGCTCTCGCCGACCGCGATCACTTCGCGGCCCTTGTAGTGGCCACACTTCGCGCAGGCGCGGTGGGGCAGCTTCTTCTCTTTGCAGTTGGGGCACTCGGCCATGGTGGGCTGGCTCAAAAAGTCGTGAGCGCGGCGGTTGCCGGTGCGCGCCTTGGAATGGCGCCGTTTAGGATTAGGCATGACTGAATCTCCTGATGCCGGAAGGTGACTGGAACTTCGTTCCACTCCCCACAAAACCCGGCCAAAACACAAAATGTTTACTTCTGAATCCTTACTTCTGAACGCTTACTTCTTAAATTTCGCTTGCAACTCCTGCAGTGTTGCCCAGCGCGCATCCACTGGCTTTTCGCAGGTGCAAGTTTCCCGGTTGCGATCTACCCCGCAAGTCGGACATAGCCCTTTACAATCCTCGCCGCATAACACCCGCAGCGGCAGGTCGAGCAGAATCTGCTCACGCAGTACTTCGGCCAGTTCTAAACCTTCGCCGCCGTAGAAGCTGATTTCGCTTTCCGCGCCGCTTAGTTCCAATTCTGGCGACTTCGCCTTGCCGCTCAGCGAAGGTTCCGGACGGTACAGCAAGTCGTAGTCGCGATGGATGTCGCGCTCCACCGGCTTGAGACACCGCGCACAGGGCATTTCCACCCGGGTCGCGAGCTTGCCGTGCAGACGAACATCCTGCAAAACCAAACCCTTACCATGATGTTCTTCAAACAATTCGGCGCGGCCCGTCGTCTTCACGGGAGCCACGAGTCGTCCGTCCGAGCCTAAATCTACGGCTGCGGCGGGCAACTCCTCCTCAAAATCAAGCGGCTCTAGTTCCAGCTCGCGGATGGTAATCAACATGGGCGAACCCGCGCCTCCAGCATTTCAGTTGCAGTAGCCCCAGCCAAACGGACGAACCGGGGTGCGGGGCCCACGCCGCACTTCAAGGTAGCGTAAGCACTTGAGGAAGCAATAGTTAAGGATAGC
>JANXUR010000057.1 GCA_025356095.1 Acidobacteriaceae bacterium
GCTATGTCTCCCCTAGAGGCGAAGAAAATCATCGATGCACTTGCGAACGGGATTGATCCAGAAACCGGAGAAATCTTGCCAGCGTGCAGTACGTTCAATAGTCCGCAAGTCATTCGCGCGCTCTTTGTTGCGGTGGCCGCACTCGATAGGGCGGTTAAGCGTGAGGAACGAAACGGCTCGCTCCCCGACAACGCGGGGCGTGCCTGGTCGGACGAAGAAGACAAAGAGCTTCTGGCTATCTTTGATGCGGGCACTCCTGCAAAGGAAATCGCTGCAAAGCATGGCCGCACTTTAGGCGCCATTGCCTCTCGCCTTGTTCGTCATGGAAGAATCAAAGACCGTGCAGCACTCTAAGCCGGTGCCCAATCGGGTAGCCGGAGGTCTCTAACCCCCGGCCCCCACACCACCCGGCATGCGGGTCCGCACCGGGCGGTTCATCGAGCGGTTCGCGCCGATGACCTCAAACCGCGTAACCCTGCGCTTTCATCCACAGGTCACGCACACTGACCAAGCCTTGCGCCTTCAGCCACGCGTTGGACATCGCCATTTGCAGTGCCGGGGTTCTCGCCATGTGCCAATAGCTCTTGCTACTGACGGCATGTCGGATCGCCATCTTCAGATTCACCCCCAGCTCCCGCAGATGGCGAATCTTGGTGCGGCACCAGCGCCACTGTTTCCAGTAACACATGCGCAGGCGCCGCCGTAGCCAATCGTCCAGCTCGGGAATGGGCCGGTAGTATTGGCTCACGCCAAAGTACCCCATCCATCCCCGCACGTATTGCCCCAGTTTCAGCATCCGGTAGTCCATGGAAACTCCCCAACTCCTCCCTGTCAGCGTACGAACGCGGTGCTTGAAATCTTCAAGCGCCGCATCCGTCCACCGTAGCTTCTTGCCTCGGAAGGTAAAGCTCAGGAAGGCGCATTCGCGCACCGGTGCCACTTTGCTTTTGGCTTCGTTGACCGTGAGCTTGAGGGTGTGTTCCAGGTATCGCGTCAGGCTGCGTTTGACGCGTTCGCCCGCGCGTTGGCTCTTGACCAGAATGATCAGGTCATCGGCGTAGCGCGCGAAGCGATGGCCCCGCCGTTCCAACTCGCTATCGAGCTGGTGCAGCAGGATATTGGCCAGCAGTGGCGACAGCGGCCCGCCTTGCGGCGTGCCGACATCGCTGGGTAAAACATGCTCACCGACCAGCACTCCTGCGCGCAGGTAGCGCCCAATCAGGGCCAGCAGTGGCTTGTCGCGGATTCGTCGCCCTAGCAAGCGTATCAATACGTCATGGTTGACGGTATCGAAGAACTTGGCTAAGTCGATGTCCACCGCGATGCGGTAGCCAGCCTCGATGTAGGTTTGCACCTGTCGTACAGCTTGGTGTGCATTGCGACCGGGTCGAAAGCCGAAACTTGATGCCGAGAATTTTGGATCAAAGATCGGCGTGAGCACTTGGGCGATTGCTTGCTGAATCACACGGTCTGTAACCGTGGGGATGCCCAGCAAGCGCTCCCCGCCGCCAGCCTTCGGGATGGTCACCCGTCGGACGGCCGCGGGCTGGTAATCGCCCGCCTCAAGATGTCGGCGGATGGCCGGCCAATGCGTCTTAGCGTGGGCGGTGAAGTCGTCAATGGATATCCGGTCGATGCCGGGGGCTCCCTTGTTGGACTTCACGCGCTTCCACGCTCGACGCAGGTTGTCGGGCGCGAGCACCGCCTGCATGAGGTCATGATGGTTGAAGAGGTCTTCGGTCAAGGCTGGTTGCGTGCGTGCACGCGGCCCTCATCTCCCCCGGACGGGGTTCGGTGATGCTGGCCAGTGTCGCTCGACGCCTCCTTGTGTTTCGATGTTTGGCCCTTCGGTGGCCGGGACAACCGGTGCCACCTACTATGGCCGCTGCTGACTTCTGCGCGCTCACGCCGTGCATTGCTGCATGGCGCGCCGCGTGGGGCGATGGAGTTGCTGCCGGTTCGCTCGCTTGAGGTGGGGCAGCACCGCCTCGCGCCGGGTCGTTTTGGGTTCAGTACCACCAGGACTGATTTGTCTCCATCATCCTCACGCGGCATGGCGCGCAGATCTCCCCGAGTAAGAACGTGAACTTTCGGTGCGCAAGCGCCGCATTTACCCTGCCTCCTGAACCGATGGGCTTCGTCGTCATGTGCCAACTCGCCCCGCAGGCTGGGCCTTCACTATGCGGTTTCTGTCCGTCGCCTCGCACCTTTGCACTCAGGCTTCCTTCGGACAATCCCTCGCGGTCTTGCCCTTGCCTTCGGCTAGTGGTTAACTTACTTTATGTTTCCATTACGGTTCTCCCACAGGGGACTTTCACCCCATAAGTTCACGCCCATGTCGGGCGCACACAACCGGTTGCAGCGGACGGTCCGCTGCGCGGCCCGCCGCTGAACCGGGGCGTTGACCTCACACAAGTGATTGCCATGGAATTTCTTACGCTCGCAATCTTGTCCGCTATCGCAGTGTTACTCGCAGCTCGCCTGCCACGACGCGGACTCGTGCCTGCGTCGGCCAACGATTGGTTCGT
>JANXUR010000065.1 GCA_025356095.1 Acidobacteriaceae bacterium
CAGCGTGCAGGGGGGGGGGTAAGCGCTTGAATCGAAACGACTGGAGCGTCATAACTGCCTCGCTCGTGCTAAGATGCGGTCGCCTAGTCAGACCGGGAAGGTGAAGCTAGAAATTCCTAACGCGTGCGCCGGGGAAGCGCAACAGATTAAGTGAACCACGGCTCGATTGCGGAGTCAAGACAAAAATGTTTGGCCAAACTTCGCCGTCCCCTCACTGGCCGTACACCTTGCCGTCCTTCATCACAAACTTCACGTTGCCTAGCGCCTTCACGTCGGCGAGTGGGTCGCCTTCCACGGCAATCACGTCGGCTAGTGCTCCGGGAGTTACTTCGCCAAGCTGGCCTTGCATGTCGAGCAAGTCAGCGGCGCGGCTGGTGGCGCTCTGGATGGCCTGCATTGGCGTCATGCCAAACTCCACCATGTGGGGAAACTCCTGCGCAATCGGTTCGCTCCACGGGATGCCGCCGATGTCCGTACCGAAGGCAATCTTCACTCCCGCCTTCACCGCTTTGCGAAACGAAACTTCATGGGTGGAGGCGCGCAAGCGGTCGCGCTTGCCTTCGGGAGAGTCGGCCGGAGCCCAATCTTTGTAGTAAGGCGAAAGCGTGGCGCACAGCCAGGTTCCTTGGCGCACCATCTGCGCAATCTGCGCGTCGGTGATGTCGAGGCCGTGTTCAATCGAGTCGCAGCCGCCATCCAGCGCACGCTGCAAGCCGATTCCGCTGTAAGCATGGCACGCAACTTTCTTACCCCAACCGTGGGTCTCATCCACAATCGCCTTCAATTCTTCCACGGTGAGTGTGGGCTGGGAGACTAACTCGCCATTTTTGCCCGACCACGACCGATGCGTCATGTACACCTTGATCCAGTCGGCTCCATGATCCAACTGTTCGCGCGCGGCCTTGCGAGCCTCCACCGGGCCATCAATCAACTGCGCGCCCTTGGGCACAACTACTTCGGGCGCATAGCCTTCCAGGTTGTAACCGCCGGTAGTAGAAATCGCGCGCGTAGCCGCATAAATGCGCGGGCCGGGAATCAACCCTTCTTCCACTGCCTGCTTGATGCCAACGTCGCCATAGCCCGCGCCTTCGGTTTCCAGATCGCGGATGGTGGTAAAGCCCTGCTCAATGGCACGGCGGGCGGAGATGGTGGCCCGCGCGGCGCGATACGAGGCCGGAAACTTGAGCAACTGAATATCGTAGCCACCCAGCGCAGGGTCTTCACCCTGCAAGAATATGTGGGTGTGTGCATCAATCATGCCCGGCAAAACAGTGGAATGCGAAAGGTCAATCACCTTGGCACCCTCGGGAATTTTGGCCGACGAAGCGTCACTTACCGACTCGATGCGGTTGCCGCGAATCACGATGACCTGATCGTGCTTGGCGGTGGCAGATTTGCCATCAATCAGCGTGCCCGCGCGAATAACGGAGACGGTGGGAGCGGCATTCGTTTGCCCTGACGAGAGAGTCGCCGATAAGCAGATTGCGGCTAATGCAAATGCAAGCAGGTTAGTCTTCACGCTTTCACCTCGGGAATAATCGCGTCCGCTTCAATTTCCACCAGCATTTCAGCAGAGACAAAGCCGCTGACGCCGACCATGGTGGCGGCGGGACGAATGTCGGTAAAGAACTCACCGTGGGCGCGGGCCGCCTCTTGCCATGTGGTGATGTCGGTGAGAAAAATGCGGGTACGAACCACGTCATCCAGCGTAGCGCCCGCCTTTTTCAGCGCGGTTACAATGTTCAGGATGGCTTGCTTGGTCTGCGCGTAGACGTCGCCCGGACCAACAATTTTGCCGTCGGCACCCGTGGCCGTGGTGCCTGAAACAGCAATGAACGGCCCCACTTTGACCGCGCGCGAGAAGCCAATCTTCGGCTCCCAAGGGGAATTGCCAGAAATAAGTTCGCGTTGCATGTTTGCCTCCATTGCGATCTGTAAATTGGCACATCCTGCCCGCCTTCACCAGGCGAGCGACAGGCAAGCCTACCAATCCTACATCAACTAAGTTACACTGGCGCCTCGGCCCGGTAAAAGCTCAACCCTGCGTCGCCCTGTTGAAGCTTGCGGGTGCGGCGCAGGCTACCGAACTCGCCGCTGGTGCCATCCCCGGGGTCGAACTTCTTTTCGTGTTCGGCGAGCACGAATGCCTCTGCCGCCAGCACAGCATCCTTGCCGCCCAATGCCGCCAGCATCCTTGCATACTCTTCGTGCATGCGCCATGGCGGATCGAGAAACACGAACTCGGCCTTCACCTTGCTCGCTGCCAGCCGCTTCAGCCCCGCCGCCGCGTCACATGCAAGAATATCGAAACCTTCGCGTACGCCCAGCGAGGCCAGGTTTTGCCGGATCACTGCCGCTGCCTTTTTGTCGAGTTCCACAAAATACACCTGCGCTGCGCCCCGGCTTAGCGCCTCAATGCCCACCGCGCCGGTTCCGGCATACAGATCAATCCAAACTGACCCCGCCAGTGCCTGCGGATTGCCTGCCGTCAACACGTTAAACAGGGTCTCGCGCAGGCGGTCGGCAGTAGGGCGAATCTCCATGCCTTGCAGCGACCGTAGGGGCCGGCTGCGATATTTTCCGGCTATCACGCGCAATCGGCTTTATCTCCTTTGCCCACGAAAGGCTCAAACTCGTTCGCCGCATTGAAACCCGCCGCCAGCTATTGGCGTCTAAGTGTATAGAATGAGGCATTGGCTGGGAAACCCAGCCGCAGGTCGCCCGCCTACGCTTCACCCGCCTATGCTTAAGTCGTTCTCCATCCCGGCCGGCCACATCTTCGGAGTGCAGCTTCGCATTCACTGGACGTTTTTGGTGCTGCTGGCACTCGTCCTGCTAAAAGAAGTGGAAGCGGGCACCGCGCCCGACCCCGCCCGCGACCTGGGGCTCGCGGCTATCTTCGCCTTTTCGGTACTGTTGCATGAACTGGGCCATGCGCTAGTGGCCAAGTTGATAGGCGCACCGCTGCGCGCCTGTATGCTGCTGCCCATTGGCGGCATCCACGTTTTAGAAGCAGATCCAGCTGACGAGGGTGTAAAGCTGGCCGAGCCCGAGGGTGGTCTTTCTGCTTGGCGACGCGAGCTGTACCTAACCTTTTCTGGCCCGCTGGTGAACTTTGCCGCTGGCACCGGCATTGCCACTCTGTTATTCGCACTCGGAGAATCGGCTAGCGCTCTGTGGCCGCCGGTGGTGCACTCCACGCAACTGTTGCACAGTGCCATGTGGGTGAATTTGGGCCTAGCCTTCGTCAACTTGATTCCTGCCTTCCCCACCGACGCAGGGCACCTATTGCGCTCGTGGTTTGCCAAGGGCAAGGGCCCGCAAGCGAATCTGCTCACCGCGACACGCCGCGCCGTGACTGTTGGCCAAGCCATTGCCATGACTTCAATGCTGGGCGGCATTGTTTCCAACAACATTTGGCTGGCGCTTTTTGGATTCTCGGTGTTTATCGGAGCCAAACTGGAAGAGCGCTCGGTCATCTTTCACGCGGTGCTGGAATCAGTGCGGCTGGAAGAGGTGATGCTCACCGACTTTGCCACACTCGCACCCTCGGACACGCTGGAAGATGCCTTCGAACGCGCGGTACACACCTTGCAAGACGACTTTCCGGTAGTACGGGAAAGTGCGATGGTGGGGGTGGTGTCACGGCACAGCATTATGGTCGCGCTCCGCGAGGAAGGTAACAGCTACGTGCAAAGCGTGATGGACCGCTTTTACGAGGTCGCCAACCGCAAGGAGACGCTAGCTTGGGCCTTTCGTAAACTCGCTTCCCGGCAGCATACGCTCATTCCGGTGCTGGAAGTCCGCAACGATACCGAGAATGGCGAGTTGCAGCAGCAGCGACTGGTGGGGATTGTCACCCTGCAAAACCTGATGCACTCCATGGCCCTGCTAGCGGAGAGCAAGAAGCTGAAGCAGGGGGAGTAGGTGGCGGGCTCGTTGTTCCCATGAAAAACCCCGCCCAAGCGAAGCCTTGGACGGGGCACCCAGTTTTGAACCTTCATCGCGAACCAGATTCTGCATGTTCATCTACAGCTTAAGCGTCCTTGCTTCCAGCACTGAATCCATTGCACGAAGCGCGGCGATCACCGCTTCTCCGGCCGGGCTATCCACATCGAGCAGCGCCACGGCTTCGCGCACACCGTCGGGTTGCGTCGCTTCGTCGCGGCGTCCCAGTGAGAAATTGCCGATGTTGATCGCGTGCTGGCCCAGCAACGTACCCACACGCCCGATCACACCCGGTACATCGCGGTTGCGAAGATAAATCAGCTGGTTGCCCAACGGCGCCTCAATATCTGTACCGTTCACATGCAACAGCCGCGGCGAACGGCCATGCAGCACCGTGCCCCGCACTTCGCTTTCGCCCGTGGACGACTTCAGCGTCAGCGCCAGCACATCTTCCTTGCCGCCCGCCGCGCTTTCGCGTTTGGATTCATGCACCCTCACTCCGGCAGCCTCCGCCATTGCCGCCGCGTTCACCACATTCACCGGATCGGTGAGTGTGCCATCCAGCAGGCCCTTGAGCACGGCATTGCGCATCAGGTCAGTCTTCCATTCAGTAAGGCGCCCGCTGTAACGCAAGTTCACTTCCTCGGGACGGCCGTCGCTGAGTTGCGCCAGCAAACGGCCCATGCGCTCGGCGAGCACCATGAACGGCTGCATGTCCACATATTCTTCATACGAAACCGAGGGTACGTTTACCGCATTCTGAATCACGCCATGTTTCAGGTATTCCTTGACCTGCATGGCAATCTGCACCCCGACCGCTTCTTGCGCTTCATTCGTAGAGCCGCCAAGATGCGGGGTCACAATCACGTTCTCCAGCCCGAAGAGCGGACTACTTTTTGCTGGCTCCACCACGAATACGTCAATTGCAGCAGCGCCTACCTGACCCGACTTCACCGCTTCCGCCAGATCGGCCTCGTGGATCAGTTCGCCGCGCGCGCAGTTGACGATGCGCACGCCCTTCTTCATCTGCGCCAGCGTTTCCGCGTTAATCAGGCCATCGGTCTGCGGGGTCAATGCCATGTGGAGCGTAAGGTAGTCGGCCGTGGCAAGCACATCCTTCAACTCGGCCAAGCGAATACCTTTTTCACGTGCCACCAGCGGCGACACAAAGGGATCGTAGCCGATCACTTCCATGTCAAACGCCACTGCACGACGCGCGACTTCCATGCCAATCTTGCCCAGGCCCAGAATGCCCAGCTTCTTACCGCGCAGCTCGGTGCCTTGCAGCGACTTCTTTTCCCATTTGCCCGCGTGCAACAGCGCGTTCGCCTTGCACAGATGCCGAGCCATGGCGAGCATCATCAACAGCGTGTGCTCGGCGACGGCCACCGCATTCGCGCCGGGTGTGTTCATCACCGCGATGCCTTTTTTGGTGGCGGCGTCCAGATCTACGTTGTCCACACCAACGCCCGCACGGCCAATCACACGCAGATTCTTTCCTGCGTGCTCCAGCAGAGCCGCATCAACTTTTACTGCCGACCGCACCAGCAAGGCATCAGCGTCAGCGAGTAGCTCGGGCAGTTTGCCCGCGCATTCTTCTGGCGTAACCACCACCCATCCCGGCTCTTGCAAAGCTTTGAGTGCTGACGAAGAGATTTTTTCCGCGACGAGAATCTTCATTTACGCGCCTGCTTTCTGCGGAGCTTCTGCCGCTTGTGTAACCTGTGCTGCTGCGTAAACTTCTTGCGCAGCTTTTACGGCCACGCCCGCCTGCAGCGGCTGGCCGGTGACTTTGGCGACAACTTGCTCCAGCGCTGCGGCTAAGCCAATCGTGTCTAAAAAGTCGTAGTAGCCGAGATGCGCCACGCGGATGAGCTTGCCCTTCATCTCATCGCCCTGACCATTCGCCACAATCATGCCAAACTGCTCGCGTAGCAACTTCACCATGGCGCCAGAATCCACGCCTTCCGGCGCAACAATCGCAGTAGCCGCCGCTCCGGGATTGCCGCCCGCAAACAGCTTCAGCCCAAGCGCCGTCGCTGCGGCGCGCGTCATCGCCGCACACAACTCGGCTGAATCAATCAGCTTGACGGTGCCAGCGCGCAAATCACCCTTCCCCATGTCGCGGACAAAATCCAACGCATTACTCATGCCCGCCACCAGCGCAGTCGCTGCGGTATAAGCAGTCTCGCCCTTTGATTGCGACTTGCGCTCTTTGCGCAGATCAAAATAAAAGCGCGGCGTCGTAGCCACGTCCATGCGCTTCCATGCCGCTTCACTCACAGCCAAATATGCCAGCCCAGGAGGAATCATCAGCGCCTTCTGCGAGCCACCGATAATCACATCCACGCCCCAGCCATCTACGTCAAAGTGCGTGGTACCAAGCCCGGTGATGGCATCCACGATGAGCAGCGTGTCGCCGCCCGCCGCGTTGGCTTCCTTCACCACTGCCGCCACGCCCTGCACATCATGCCGCGCGCCGGTAGAGGTTTCGTTCGCCTGCATATAAACGCACTTGGGATTCTTTTTCAGCGCCTCGCGCACTTCAGCGAGGTCAAACGTCTGGCCGTAAGGCTTGCTGACCACTTCCGGCTTGCAGCCATAGGTTTTGGCGATGCTAGTCCAGCGCTCGCCAAATTTGCCCGCCGTCAGCACCAGTACCACGTCACCGGGCGACGTGAGGTTGGTGACGGCGCTTTCCATCGCGCCCGTGCCGGTGGAACTCAGAATCAGCACATCGTTTTTGGTGCCGATGAACTCCTTAAGGTCGGCCAGCGTCTTGGAGAACAGTGCCTTGAACTCTGCGGTGCGGTGGTGCATGCCTGCCGCCGCCATGGCCATTTGAGCCGAAGGCAGCATCGCCGCCGGGCCGGGAGTGAACAAACGATTCTTCACCAACATAAATTTAGATTGCCTTTCGAGAATGAATTGTCACCTTAGGGAAGTGGGCGTCGCGGCAGTTGCCGCCATCGCCGAAGTTTCCGCTCAGCCAACACGGTGCAGAGAACGCTGGAGGGCAAATCGAGCCTAATCTGTGTGTCCTTAAAATTCTATGCGCCGACGCCTACCTGCTGCAACGCCACGCCATTAGAAAAACTGATGGCCACAAGCGGTTTCTTGCATCGGAATATAATCATGCCATGAGCTTAGTCGAACAGATTCAGAAAGATATCGTCACCGCCATGAAAGCGCGGGAAGAAAAACGCCTTTCCACCCTCCGCATGGTAAAGACCGCGCTGAAGAACCGCGAGATCGAAAAGCGCACCGCAGGTTGCGCCGTACTCGACGACAAAGAGGCGCAGCAGATTCTTGCCACACTCATCAAGCAGCGGAAAGAGTCGGTGGACGCATTTACCAAAGGCAATCGCCCGGAAATGGCCGCACACGAGCAGGCTGAGATTGTGCTGATCGAAAGCTACCTACCCAAAGCCGCTGGCGAAGCCGAGATTGTGGAAGGCGTGCGCGCCGCGATTGCCGAAATGAAGGCTGCTGGCGCGGCACTCACCATGAAAGATATGGGCAACGTGATGAAAGCAGCCATGGCACAAGTCGCCGCAGCCGACTTGAGAGTGGATGGCAAAGTGGTGAGCGATACGGTGAAGCGGGAGCTGGCCTAAAGCCGGGTGCAGCTTCTGATCCAAGAAGATACCTAGTTGGAGGATCTCAATGACAGTATTCCTGAGTTGGTCGGGCCCGCGAAGCAAGCGCATCGCCGAAGTCCTTAAGACTTGGCTTCCCAGTGTCATTCAAGCGATCAAGCCCTTCTTTAGTCCTGATGACGTG
>JANXUR010000063.1 GCA_025356095.1 Acidobacteriaceae bacterium
CCCACCGGGCTGCGGTACTGCATTAACTCGGCCAGCGTGGAGTTGGCGGGGAAGTAGGGGAGTGGTGGCCGCTAGGGCCCGTAACTCTCCGCCATCCATTCGGCGGATAATCCGTTTACTGGTTGGCGCGAGATGCGGAAGTAACGGTGTGTGAGCGTGGCGCTGCGGTGACCGGCGAATCTTCGTGCGCTGCCGTCCTCATGACGTTTCCACCCGTAGACCGTCTCCGAACGTTCTAGAGCCGCGCAAATCGAGCGATTAAACTTCTCTGGCCGACAGCGGGCGGTGGCGTATGAATAATCTTGGAACAGCAAGAGTGGAATCTCAGCGAGAACTAGGCGGATGTGGCCGTCGTGCTCCGATTCAGCGAAAACAACAGCAGCGTTCTCTCTGATTCTCTCGTGGTGGATCTTCCACCACTCATCGGTGACGTTTAGCCTGAACTGAACCACGGATTCGTTAGGGTCGGCCCCAGACGTTTGCGGAAAACAAGTTGAGAACGAAAAGCGCCACCAATCTTCGCGAAGACTGTATGAGTGCCAGTCCCCGGCGATCGAAGAGCCAAACCCATTTTCGCCCTGCCAATAGACAAGCGCGTCCCCCGGATTTTCGTAGCTCAGTATCGTGAATGAAAAACGGGGCCACTTACTCGGCTCGGAGTCGGAGTGGTCGCCATCGCCACGTGCGATCCCTAGCTCTTCATACATTGCATTCCACGCCACCCCAATCTCAATGTGCGTCGGCGAGTACTTCCAATTCGGTAGACGAGCGTCCTTCAGGGCGAGCGTACTAAAAACGATAGCGGACGCAATGGCAACTGAGGACAAAAGTGAAAGCTTGGCACCGAAAACGAATGCCAGAACGAGAATGCTTGGAATAAACATGCATACGCCCAACCAATACTGAATGCGCTGCACAAGGCCCTCGCCCAGAAAGCAATTCGCGAGAATACAGCTAGCGAACCCGACAAAGTTGATTCCGATCAAGAAGAGAGTCAGCAGCACTAAATTCCCCCGCGTGGCTTGCTCGCTACGTTTGATACAACCACTTCCGCAGCCACGAGCCTAGCATGGAACCGAATCTAGCGGCTAGCTACTCTTACTCCAGCGCCTCTGCGCACTCTTCCCATTCTTCCATCACGCGCTCCAGGTCGGCGCGGTGCTGTTCCAGCAGGGCGTTCTGGCGCATCATTTCTTCTGCGTTTACAAAGCTGGTCAGTGCTTCCTCCGTTGCGGCGATGCCAGCCTCCAGGCGGGCAATCTCTTCTTCTAACTCACGCACCTGCACTTCTAACTGGCGGCGCTTGATGGGATTCAAGCGGCGGGTACGGGGCGCGTCGGCGGAGTCGGCTGCGGCGTTCGGCTGCTGCCCGTCCACGGCAACGGCGGACTTGAGCGGGCTGGCCGAGGACTGCGCTGGCGCTGTGCTGGATCGCGTCGAGGGCTGTTCCCCACTCAAGCCAAAGAAAGGCTTGAATGGGCCACCACTCTGCTTGAATGGGCCACCACTTTGTTTGAGTGTGCCACCGCTTGCGTCCGCTCCCGCCTTGTTCTGCTCCTTCCGCCAAACGTAGTCCTCATAGTTGCCGGGATAGACGTTCACTCCACCATCGGCCACTTCGAATACTCGCGTGGCTAACTTGTCGAGGAAGTAGCGATCGTGACTTACAAACACTACCGTGCCGGTGTAGTCGCTGAGCGCACTCAACAGCACGTCTTTGGCACGGATATCGAGATGGTTGGTAGGTTCATCGAGTAAAAGGAAGTTAGAAGGTCGCAGCAACAAACGCAGCAAGGCATAACGATTGCGTTCCCCGCCGCTCAGCACGCCAATCTTCTTGAACACATCGTCCGCCGAAAACAGAAAACAGCCTAGCAGGTTTCGTAGCTCGGTTTGCGTAGAAAGCGGCGAGTAGCGCTCGATGTCGTCGAGCATGCGTGTGTCAGTGTCGAGTTCCTTGTATTGATCCTGCGCGAAGTAATCTACATCCACTTGATGGCCGAGCTTGATGGTGCCCGATGTGGCCGGTTCGCGACTTGTCAGCAGCTTGATGAGCGTGGATTTGCCCGCGCCGTTCACGCCAACCAGTGCAATACGCTCGCCTTTTTCGATCACAAAATTCACGTCGCGCAGCACGGATTTCTCGGCGTAACTCTTCGCCAGTCGCTGCGCTTCCACCACGGTACGTCCGCTGGGCTGGGGCTGGGCGAACTTAAAATGAATCGCCTTTTCTTCCAGCGGTAGTTCGATGCGCTCGATCTTATCGAGCTCTTTGATGCGGCTCTGCACCTGCTTGGCCTTAGTGGCCTGAAAGCGGAAGCGGTTGATGAAGGCTTCGAGCGCATCAATGCGCTCGCGCTGGTTTTTCTGCGCGGCTTCTAGCTGCTCAAAACGTTGCTGCTTTTGCGCCAGATATTTCTCGTAGTTGCCAGAGTAGAAGTGGACGCCCTTATTCCAAATCTCCACCGTCTTGCGCACGGTCACGTCAAGAAAGTATCGGTCATGTGAAATCAGCACAAAGGCGAAAGGATAGGTGCGCAGATAATCTTCTAGCCAGTTGCGTGCTTCCAGGTCAAGGTGATTCGTTGGTTCATCAAGCAGGAGGAGATTGGGCCGCTCCAGCAGCAGTTTGCCGAGCGCAATGCGCATCTGCCATCCGCCGGAAAATTCATCCGTCAGGCGGTGCCAGTCATCCTTGTGGAAGCCGAGGCCGGTGAGCACCGCGCCCACTTGTGACTCTACCGAGTAGCCATCCCTCATGCGGAATTCGCCTTCGAGGCGCTGAAAACGGTCGGCGACGTCGGCAAACTCTTGGCTCGCGTGATCCAGATCGCTCATGCGGCGGGTGAGCGACTCCATCTCCACTTCCATCGCCTTCAAGTCGTCGAACACCGACAGACATTCGGCGAAGACGGTGCGGCCAGTCATGCTGAGGCCGTCTTGCGGCAGGTAGCCGAAGGTGGCACCTTTGGCGGTGAGCCGCACGCCGTAGTCCAGCGATTCGTAGCCGCCCAAAATCTTCAGCAACGTGGTTTTGCCCGTGCCGTTCCCGCCGACCAGACCGATGCGGTCTTCCGGCGTGATCAGCCAGTCCACGTTCATGAATAGATCTTTGTGGCCAAAGCGCTTGCCCGCGCCCGTAAGTTGAATCATGGGGGAAGTTCGTTGAGTGACGCTGACTTCTATTCTAAAAGAACACGGCAAGAGAAACATGAAAGCGTCCCCTCAAAATCGAAAAGAGGTCAAGGGACGCGGGCCACCGCCCAAAATGGGGTTAGGAGTCGCTGTGGAGACAGAACATCACTGTTGCAAGGGAATGGAGATTTACTTGCGCGCGAGTTCGCTGCGGCTGGCTTCCAGGCGGAGCAGCGACCGGTCTAAGACCTGCAGCAACTCGGCGCCATACTTTGGTGTGCGGCCTTCGCTCAGGGCTTCGCGCGCTTGGTCGGCGGTAAACCATGTCGGGTTGCGGCGGAACTCCTGCGGCGGGGCGAGGCGGCGGACTTCCAGCAAGAAGCTGCGAACCAGAAACTCCTGCACTGCTTTTTGCCCGCCGGGGGAACGCTTGGAGTGTACGTAGTGATGGAAGTCACGATGCTCAATGCGGCCGATGGCGCCAGCCTCTTCGCGAGCTTCGCGGGCGGCGGCTTCCCAGTCTGGCATGGAGCGGCTAGGCGCGCCCTTCGGAAAAGTCCACTTGGGGCGGCTTCCAAGGGTTTGCACCAGCAGGAACTCAGGCTCGTCGCCATGCAGACGGTAGCAGACGGCGGCCACCTGCAAGGGCAGGTTCATGCGCAAACGGGCTGGGCTGGCGGAACCGATGATGCGCCTCCGTGCTACTGCTCTAATGCTATGACTCCTTCGTTAACATCATGTTAACTCGCTGATTACGAGTACCACGAAGGTAATGAGCCTTTCCCATATTCGGCTGTGGAATTCTTATGTGTTCCAATTTGGATGGCACCCTGCCGCCGAACCAAAGTCGGCGCAGGATATGCTAATGTGTGCGAGCTTCACTGCGTTGCACGCTGCTTTGCACGCTGCGTCGCACGCTGCTTTGCACGCTGCGTCGCACTGTGGCTTGCAAAGTTGCGGTCTGCGAGCACAAATTTTGTGAAAAGGGGGAGGAGCTTTGCGCCTAACAGATAAAGTTGCCATTATCACGGGGGCCGGGGCGGGCATCGGCCGCGCCACCGCGCTCTTGTTTGCCAGCGAAGGGGCCAAGGTGGTTGCGGTAGATCTTGATTTACAAGCGGCGGAAGCGGTGGTTGCAGAAGTTGGCGCGAGTTCGCTCGCTATGGCGATTCAGGCCGATGTGTCGGTGCTGGCCGACGTGCAACGTGTGGTTGCCGAGACGCTGGATCGCTTCGGTCGGATTAGTATCCTCTTCAACAATGCAGGCATTGTGCCGCACGGCAAGATTCACCAGACGACGGAAGCCGAGTGGGATCGCACCATGGCGGTGAACGTTAGGAGTATGTATCTGATGTGCCATGAGGTTGTGCCTATTTTTCTGAAGCAGGGTGGTGGCGACATTCTGAATACGGCTTCTGCTGCGGCGCTGCGTAGCGTGGTGGATCGCGCGGCGTACAGTGCGTCGAAGGGCGCGGTGGTTGCGCTCACCAAGAGCATGGCGCTGGACTATGTGCGTGACCGCATTCGGGTAAATTGCCTGTGCCCCGGTACGGTAGATACCCCGTCGTTGGGGCAGCGGCTGGCGGCATTTCCGGATCCGGTGGAGGCACGCAAGCAGTTCGTAGCGCGCCAGCCCATGGGCCGCCTCGGCACCGCAGAGGAGATTGCGCAAGCGGCGCTGTTCTTGGTCTCGGACGAGGCAGCTTTTATCACCGGCATTGCATTCTCTGTGGATGGCGGCTTCACAGTTTAGGGTGTCGCACTTGCAGCGCGGGGCGTGTCGAACGAATCGCAAGAACTTGCAAGACTTGCGAGAGCAGCACGAGAGAGGCTTCATGAAGGCGCTTGCCATTGATCTGGGCGGATCTCATGCAACGTGTGCGGTACTGGACGAGCAGGCCATTCTTGCTTCCGAAGTAGTTGCCTGCGATGGCGCAGTGGGTTTGACGCCAGTGTTGCCAACGTTGGCCGCCACTTTGCGCGGGCTGCTGACAAAGCTTGCGATTCGCGCCGAAGACTGCGAGGGACTAGGTTTCGGCTTTTGCGCCATGGTGGATGCGCGGACCTCCAGAGTTGTGGGCACCAATCAGAAGTATGAAGATATGGTTGGCATTGATTTTCCGGCGTGGTCCCAGCGCGAGTTCGGCCTGCGCATTCGTATGGATAACGACGCCCGGATGGCGCTACTCGGCGAGCACTTTGCGGGCAGCGCACGCGGCTGTGATGATGTAGTGATGTTTACTCTAGGCACCGGCATTGGCGGGGCAGCAATGATGGGTGGCCGGGCCATTCGCGGCAAGCACGCGCAGGCAGGCTGCTTAGGTGGACATATTTCCGCGTCCGCGGACGGAAGACCTTGTACCTGCGGGGCGATTGGATGCACCGAATCAGAGGCGGCGGGCTGGTCTATGCCCCTGGTCGCCAAGGATTGGCCCGGCTACGCAGTCAGTGCGCTAGGCCAGGATGAGCCGGTGAATTTTGAAAAGCTCTTTCGTTACGCGGAACAGGGTGACAAAGTGGCCACGGCAATTCGGGATCGTTGTATGCGGGTATGGGCGGCGGGTGCGGTTGGCGCGATTCACGCTTATGGGCCAGATCTGGTGGTGTACGGCGGGGGCGTGATGAAGAGTGCCAACATTATCCTGCCGTTTATTCAGGCCTACGTGGAAAAACACGCCTGGACTCCGTCAGGCAAAGTGACCGTGTGCGCGGCGGAACTGGGCAACCACGCGGGGCTGCTGGGAGCGATTCCGCTGCTGCGGGAGAATTTCTAAAAACTGCTCCGCCACGTTAGTTAAGGTGTGACGTTCCCTGCGGCATGCAGGTCAATCTCTACAGTGTCACCGACGCGCAGAAACAGGATGCTGGGGTCTTTCATCCCCCACTTCACGTAGGGCACGATGAACTTTGCGGTGGCTTCCCAGTGTCCGCCATCGAACTTTACCGTGATGGGCACAGTCATTTCGTGCTCCGCGCCGTGAATGCCGAACAGACCGTGGATTTGCGCGCGGGATGAGCCTTCCGCGGCAACACTGCCATCCACGCGATCGGGTCGGAATGAGATTTCCGGATAGCGTTCGCTTTCCAGCACGTCCTTCTTCATCTTTTTGTCGCGGTCATCGTTGCCAGTCTTGCCGCTGTTGGCGTCGAACACGATCTCGCCGCTGATTTTGCCAGTGGCAGGGTCAAAGTGCAGCTCGCCGCGCTTTTGCTGGAAGCTGCCGTGCACCGTGTGTAAGGTGTCGCTCAGGGTAAAGTTGGCGGCAGACTGGGACGGATCGCAGTGCAGAAGCAAGTCTTTGGCACTAGCAGGGAAGACTGCACTGGAGCATAACAGACCAATCGCCACAAGTTTCGCAACAAAGTTTGCCAATATGCCCGCATTCAAACGCTTCATAAAAGTTGCTCCCTAGTCTTGCTAAACCGCGCACTAGTTCAAACCGTCAGAAGTTTCCAGCCCAATGCCAGCCCGCTGGCGGCAAAATCCAAATGCGAACCCTCACCTACGTGAGTTGCCAGCAGCCGCGTAAACACCCTAGGATCTTTCACAAAGGTGCGCAACACCCGCTGGCGCAACGTTTCGCGGTTCTCCAGCAACAGCAGCATACGTGCCATCATCGCCGGACGCAGCGCCACGCTGCGATGGGCCTCTGGATACCGAGCCAGCGATCCAGACGCAAGGCATTCCGCCAGACGAGTGGCGTGCTGAAACGCTAGGCACAAACCTTCTCCGGTAATCGCGTCTACGCCGCCGGAAGCGTCGCCGATGAGCGCCACCCGGTCCGTGCATACCCGCGCCAGTTTGCGAGTGACCGACACCGCACCGCGTTCAACGGACGCGACATCCACGCCGCGCAGGCGTTCTGCGATTGCCGGAAAGTACGGCAAGGCATCCTCGAGCCGGAGCGCGGAATTTCTGGAGATCAGCGCCACGCACACCCGATTCACAGCAATCGGGGTGATGTAGATCTGGCAATTCGGCCCCCAGTGCAGTTCTACAAAGTCAGACCATGGTGCGATTTTGTAGTGTTGGCGGAAGGTATAACGTTGATCTTTCTTGCGATGCAGTTCCAATCCTGCCCAGCGGCGGGTTTGCGAACTGCCGCCATCCGCAGCCACAATCCAGCGGGCGGGGAAGAGTTGGTTACGCACCAGCACCCCTCGATCATTTAGCCCGGTGACGACCGCATTCCACATCATCTGCACGCCAGCGCGCTCGGCGTGCTCAACCATCACGCGATGCAGAATGGTGCGGCGCAGTCCAATGCCGAACGCTTCTGGAAACTCGGCTTCCGAAGATAGTGCACCGCCCAGAAAACGAATGCCACGGAAGCGATATGCCTCGTGCATCGGCAAGTTGACACCCAGACGCCGCAAGGCAGCCACGCTGTCTGGCATCAAGCCTTCACCACAAGGCTTGTCAATTGGCGGCGTGCAGCTATCCGCAACGGTAACTTGCAGTCCGCGCTGGCGAGCTGCCAGTGCTGCTGCGAGCCCGGCCGGGCCTCCGCCGATTACGAATACGTCAGTCGTATCATGCATCATCGCTAGTCCTTACCATTCTATGGCTACCAGCTCAGAGCTGAAACCGGGGCCCATCGCTGCCAGCAGCCCTAACGTACCGGGAGTGCGCTGGCCGCTTGTTGATGACTTCCTCCAGCACACACAACACTCAGGCCGAAGACAGATTTCCCATCTTGGGCAAACAGTCCCACGAAGCAGAGAGCTCGCCGTTTTTCAATTCCAAAGCCGCCTCAGTCGCCTGCAAAACGCCGGGTGATTGTGGCCGATGCTATGTACACAGTATCCCGAAAGAAAGTCGAGAATGCGGCGGCCGTCGGTGGTATGCAGTTCCGTGCCCGAACAGCGTGCGTAGCTCACGTTCATTTCCAGCAAAGCCAGCAGGTGGACCCAGTTGGGATTGACGTGTTCGGAGTACCGCTCAGCAACCGCAGAATCTAGGGTGCTACTGTTCATTCCTGCCTCTGCCCAGTTCTGGCGACAATGCGAATAAGACCCCGGTTAGGCTGGGGAGAATTAGTGGTGTTGGGGGAGAAAGTGCTCTTTGCATTTCCGATGCCCGTACCGGCCAGTTGGTTGCCCGCAGCAGGGGGCGGCAGCCTTGCGGACTGTAGGCTTGGGGCCGACGCAGTTGTGCCGCAATCTTCAGGGTTCCGGCAGGATTCAGGCGACAGGGACACCGACGATTGCGCGGTTCCTGCAGCCCCGTTAGCTGATTCAGCCAACTTCAGTTGACTTCGCTGATCACCATTTGGCGCTGCTCGCCCAGGCCGCTGATCCCCAGCCGCATCTGATTGCCGGGTCGCAGATAAAGCGGCGGCTTTTGCCCCATCCCTACGCCGGGCGGAGTACCCGTAGAAATCACGTCGCCCGGCTGCAAGCTCATAAAGCGGCTTACATAGCTCACCAGATGCCGCACGCCGAACACCATGGTTTGCGTGGTTCCGTCTTGGTAGCGATGTCCATCCACCTCCAGCCACATAGTGAGAGCTTGCGGGTCAGGTATCTCGTCAGCCGTAACCAGCCAAGGGCCGATCGGACCGAATGTATCCGCGCTCTTGCCCTTCACCCACTGGCCGGTGCCTTCCAGTTGAAACGCACGCTCTGAAAGATCATTCACCACACAATAGCCCGCCACGTGCGACATCGCGTCGGCTTCATTCACGTACTTTGCGGCCTTGCCAATGACGACGCCAAGTTCCACTTCCCAGTCCGTTTTGGTGGCCCCGCGCGGAATCACCACATGGTCATACGGACCCATAATCGCCGAGGTCGCCTTCATAAAGAGGACTGGTTCCGCTGGCACCTTCATCCCTGATTCCGCCGCGTGGTCGGAATAGTTCAATCCAATGCAGAGGAACTTGCCGACGCCACCGACGCAGGCACCGATGCGCGGCGCACCGCTCACCAGCGGCAGTGTGAAGGGGTCCAGTGCACGCAGTCGGGCCAGCGATTCGGGTGACAGAGTTCCACCGGCGATGTCCGGTACAACGTGTGAGAGGTCGTGGATCGCGTGGTTGGCGTCTAAGACGCCGGGCCTTTCCTGACCGGGCAGACCGTAGCGAAGCAATTTCATGGTGGATGCATCCTGTGCTGAGGGAGTTCCCCCTATTATGACCGAAGCTGGCCTACCATGAATTTTTTCGCCCAATTCTACCGCCGGAACGTTCGCTAAGGGTGGTGACTTTTTCCAGATGAGCCTGTGGCTTGCTCCGTGCTAACCTTTGGCCATGAACCCTTACGCGAAGTTTCTAGGAGACCGCAAGCCACTCGAGGTTATCGCCGAATCCCCCGCCGCAATCACCCAGAATGTTCAGCGAATCGGGTCTGCTGGCATGGAGCGCCCCTACGGCGAAGGCAAATGGAACGCGCGCCAGATTCTGTGCCATCTGGCCGATTGCGAGCTGGTATTTGCCTTCCGTCTGCGGCAGGCACTTTCGCAGGATCATCACGTGATCCAACCCTTTGACCAGGATACGTGGGCCACACGTTATGCGCACATGCCGGGCGAGCTCGCGCTTACAGTTTTCTGTGCCGCCCGCCAATGGAACATCGCATTGCTACGCACGGTTCAGCCGGAAGAAGCAATTAAGCCAGTGTCGCATCCCGAGCGCGGCGACATGACCTTCGCAGTCATCGTGGAGACTATAGCCGGGCATGACCTGAACCATCGCGCGCAACTGGAGATCATCGCGGGCGCGAATTAGGCCTGGAAAGGGCCCTGCTGTGGAAACTTTGCTGCGTGCCGCGTAGTCTAAGCAAATGGGTCAGCCGAGGCTGGCCCGTTTTTGCACTCTCCTTGCTTATGATGCGTTTCGCAAAAATCTTCGCCCGTTGCTTGCTGGCCTCTGCCTTCACTGCTCTCCCGCTCGTTCCACCCCCGGCGCCGTTGATCGCGCTAGCGGCTGAGCCAGCAACCGCATCTGCAAGTTTTCTTCCTGCCAAGTTCAATGGCTGGCATCAGTCGCAGCTGGTTTCGGTCGGCGACGCCAGTGCGTCCGCAACTGCCGATTCTAAGAATGCTGGGCTGCTGAACGAGTTTGGACTCACCGGCTTCGACACCGCGACCTATACCCGCGACGAAGCCAAGATCGCGGTACGTGCCTTGCGCTTTAATGATGCCACTGGTGCCTACGGTGCCTTCAGCTTTTACAAGCAAGCGGACATGTTCAACGAAAAGATTGGCGACCAAGGCTATTCTCTGGGCAATCGCATTCTGTTTTATCGCGCCAATGTAGTGATTGACGCCACTATTGAAAAGATGTCGCCCATGTCTGGTGCGGACTTGCGCGGGCTGGCCGACGCGCTGACGCCACCCATCGGTGCAGCAGCCAATTTGCCAGCAGTGCCGCGCTATCTCCCCAAGCAGGGATATCAAAAAAATTCCGCCAAGTTTGTGGTGGGCCCGCTTGGTCTGGCCGCTGTGAACGCACCACTCTCTCCCACGCAGGTGGACTTCAGCGTAGAACCCGAGCTTGCGCTCGGGCAATATCAGACCGATAGCGGGTCGTATTGCACACTAACGCTCGTTAGCTATCCGACGCCGCAGATCGCAGCGGATCACTTGCGCAAGATGGAGGCGAGCAAGCCCACTGCGCCCGCCGGACAAACTCCGCCAGCATTTTTCACCAAACGCACGGGCCCAATCGTCGCGATTGTCACCGGTAACGCCAGCAAGAGTGAAGCGGAAGATCTGCTCGGTGAAGTGAACTTCGACGCGAGCCTGACCATGCATGACAATAGCTTTCTCGATTTGAAGGGTGGAGGTGTGCTGGGCATGCTGGTCGGCATTATTAAGCTCACCGGCATCGTGATGCTGCTTGGCATCATTCCAGCGGTAGCGTTTGGGGTGATTTGTGCCTATTACAAGCGTAAGCGCGCCGAAGAAACCGGGGACGAGGGAGTGATCTCGCTGCATCTCGACTAATTCGATTGGGATTGCGGAATGGCATACCGTTTTGGAGCCATCCTGCCTTTTTTCAGTGGGATAGGGCAAATTGGAGCGATTTCGGTCTGAATGCAACATATTCGAAGCAGTTTGTCATGGCGGTGCAAGTAATTGAAAACAAGATACTTATATTTCATTTAATCACTTGACTCGACCGTCCGGCGTCCATAAGATTTTATCAACACAAGTTTTGGCGGTTGGTGTGAGCCTCCGTTGAAGCTTTTCCCTTGAAGCAGTACAAACGCAGAGGCCGTCCGGTTCGCCGGACGGCCTCTGCGTTTTTGCGTGGAAGTGCAACTTCAAGTTCGAAGCCTCAAGCTTCAAAATTTGGAGCCTCAAGTTTTAGAGTTTCCAGTTTCGACTTGCGAAAAGATGTTTCAAAGAAGTGTATTGCTGCGGCGCAGCGACATGCGCAACCGAAAGCGCAACCAAAAGGCTCCCAGCGGCGCATGATGCTGTCGCCACCCGAAACCCGAAACCCGAAACCCGAAACCGCTGACACCTTCTGCGGTTAACATTTCAGTTTGCTAAAATAGAGAAGTTGCAACGTGCGCCGACGTAGCTCAGTTGGTAGAGCAGCCGATTCGTAATCGGCAGGTCACCAGTTCAACTCTGGTCGTCGGCTCCACTCTCTTCCCCTGCTCCAGTCTCCTACCCCGTTCCTACCCCAAGGGAGCGTCTTGTTCGGTAGATCGTCGCTCGCGGTAGGGAACCAAACTTCTCCACAGCTTTCACAGGCTTGTACCTTGCGTCTGGCGCGCGCGCACTCGATAATCAGGCGAGGTGGTGCCACGATGAAGTTGACGACGCCTGCAAGCCTTTCGCCAAGCCCTGCCGCCGAGGCCGACGCCACTCAGCAATTCAGCCGAACTGATCTGATTCGCATTCTTCGCATCACTTCGCGCCAGCTTTCTGCCTGGCAGCGGGCGGAACTGCTGCCTGCGGCGGACGCCTATACATTCGTGGATCTACAACAAGCCAAGAAGATTCGTGACCTGTGCGCGCAAAAAGTGCGTCCGGCGGCGATCCAGCGCTCGCTGGTGGCTATGCGCAAGGTGGCAGGATTGGCGAATCCGCTGCTGGAAGCAGCTACCCTAGTGGAAGGCACCCGCCTTACCTTTCGCCATAAGGGCGGCACGCTGGAGCCGGAGACTGGCCAGTTGCGGCTCGACTTTGATGGCAATCTGCCTAAAGCTCCGGTCGTCGCCAAGCTGGAACGAATGGTTAGACCGCCCGCGGGCAATCGTTCGCAGATGGCGGAAGAAGTCGCCGAACTATTCAGCCGTGGCATCTCGCTGGAAGAAAACCCTGAAACGCAGCTTGAGGCGATTGGCTGCTATCAACGGGTGCTGGAGCTGGAGCCTGCCCATGCGGCTTCGCATATCAATCTGGGCACCATTTATTACAATCGTCAGCTTTTTCAGGAAGCCGAGCTGCACTATCGCGGCGCGGTAGAAGCCGATCCGCGCTACGCTCTGGCCTACTTCGACCTCGGCAACGTGCTCGACGAAACCGGACGCATCGCCGAAGCGATCGCCTCGTACAAACAGGCGGTGACGCTGACGCCCGGCTACGCGGACGCCCACTACAACCTGGCGCTAGCGTATGAAAAGACGCGCCAACCCCGCAAAGCACTCACCCACTGGCGCGCCTATGTGAAGCTGGACAAGGTAGGTCCCTGGGCTGCCCACGCAAGGGGCCAGGTGCGCAAGATTCTGGCCGCGGATGGGTTACAAGTGGTGTAGGGAGGGGCACGACGCGCAATCTTAAGTTCGCTCGATTCAAATCAACTCCGACCCACTCCAATCAATCCCTCCCCTCCCAGCCGCTTGACCACTTACGCTGCCAGTCTGCGCCCAGTGCTACAATTTTCTGTTTGCCTGAGCGGCGAGTCAGCATAGCCCTGCGCACTCCGGCGAGCAGCTTTCTTCATACTGATTTCCGAGGTTCGTCATCATGTCTGATTCTTCTTCCAGCATCATCGCCAAGCCCTCCCCCCTCACCTCCCTTACTGAAGACGAGCAGTTGTTTCGCGCTAACATCCGGCAGTTTGCCGAAGAAAAGGTGCGCCCTCTGGCGCGCGAGATGGACGAAAAGGCCGTCTTTGACTCCGCGCTGCTGAAGGAATTTTTCGCGCTCGGGCTGATGGGCATCGAGATTCCGGAATCTTATGGCGGCGGTGCGGGTACATTCTTCGAGGCGATTCTCGCCGTCGAAGAGCTTTCTCGCTGCGACGCATCTGCCGGAGTGATCGTGGATGTGCAGAACACGCTGGTCAACAACGCCCTGCTGCGCTACACCACCGACGAGCAGAAGAAGAAGTACCTGCCGCGGATGGCGGCGGACATGGTCGGGTCGTATGCGTTGAGCGAGGCGGGTAGTGGATCCGACGCATTCGCCCTTACCTGCCGCGCGGTCAAGCAGGGGGCCGACTACGTACTCACGGGCCGCAAGCTGTGGATCACCAATGCCAAGGAAGCGGGCATCTTTATTCTGCTGGCCACGGTGGACCCGGCGCTCGGCTATAAAGGCATCACCGCGTTTCTGGTGGAGCGCGACATGCCCGGCTTCAGCGTAGGAAAGAAAGAAGACAAGCTGGGCATCCGCGCGTCGTCCACCTGCGAGCTGATTTTGGAAGACTGCAAGGTGCCCGGAGAAAATGTGCTGGGCCAGGTGGGCAAGGGATACAAGATCGCCATTGAGACGCTGAACGAAGGGCGCATTGGCATTGGTGCGCAGATGCTCGGCATCGCGCAAGGTGCGTTTGAATATGCCCTCGCCTACGCGCAAGAGCGCAAGCAGTTTGGCAAAGCGATCGCGGAGTTTCAGGCTGTGCAGTTTCAACTCGCCGAAATGGCAACAGAAATCGAGGCGGCTCGACTGATGGTGTACAACGCAGCTCGCATGAAGGATGCGGGTGTGAACTTTGTGAAAGAAGCCGCCATGGTGAAGTACTACACCTCGCAGGTGGCCGAGCGGGTGGCCTCGCTGGCGGTGGAGATTTATGGCGGCAACGGCTTTGTGAAGGAATACCCCGTGGAAAAATATTTCCGCGATTCCAAGATTGGCAAAATCTACGAAGGCACGTCGAATATGCAGTTGGCTACAATTGCCAAGCTGCTGATGGGAAAGTAGAACTTGCCAGTTGTCCGTGCCCATCCGCGCCCAGTTGTCTGGCTTTCAGCTCAAAGCTGACGGCTCACCACAGCTCTTGATTGAGCGGCACCGGTTGCGCCCCCAGTGGCACGGGCACCACATACTCGGCGCCGTGGGTTTCTACGGCGCTGTGCCGCTCAATGCCGACTGTGGCGGAATCTCGCGCCTCAGCCGACCACATCAGATACATCACGTCGCAACTGCCGAGCGCACGGCGCAGTTCGCCACGCCAATCCTTGGCAAAGCGCAAATCGCCAGAATTTGTGGTCAGCCGCAAGTGCGGCAGCACCACGCCGAGCGGATGCAGTCGCGCTTGTACGGCGGCGCGGTCGGCATCTGCCCAGCAAACGAACGCGGCGCGGTAGGGCCGAGTGATTTGTGTAACATCTGCCGGCCGCGAGGCCACGCGACCGACCTGCACCGTGAACAGCACACGTGCAATTTCAAAGTCGCCTGCATAAGCGCGTACCCATTCGGTATAGTTGCCGGGCGTGGCGTCCTGAGGTACGGTGGCTGATAGCGCGCAATATCCGGTGCCATTCTGCCACACCAGCGGCCCCGAAACGCTGCGGATCTCTAGCGCGGGTACGTTGAGCCGCGCGCTGAGAGGCAATGCAAATCCGCGCACCTCACCGAGCGCCGCCCCGCGCTGGCTGATGCGTCCGGCGAGGTCGTCGCCATCGCGATGCAACCACAGGCGCACGGAAAATCTCATCCCCGGCAGCAATTGCGCCGGAGCCGACACGGTGAAGCGGGTATCTTCTCCCAGCGACGGGCCAAGCGGCTGCTGAGGATGTGTGCTTGGCGCTTGTGTCGAGTTGGGCGGGTTAGGCAAAGTCATAGCACCTGCGGAGCAGAAACAACCCTCGCTAAGAATATTGTGCAACCAATTGCCGCTGATGCGCGAACAGAACTGGAGCCGTGTGATGTTTTCGCCATTGTTTTCAACAATTTGCCATTTTGGGAATATTGGCCTCTCAGTTGCTCCTAAGAGAGGCAATCGCTCCCGCGGGCGACTGGAGGAACGCCATGACCCTAACCCAACGACCCCGTTCCTCTGTGCCGCCCGCAGCCCTGAATGCGGTGAAAGTCAGCACAGCCGCCACGCACAACGCGTTGATCGCTGCGGTGATGTGCGGCTTTGTTCTGATGACGCTGGTGGTGGTGGTACAGGCGCGGACGATTGAATCGCAGCGCGCCTTGATCCGCAACCTGTTCGCCGACAGCGCCGAGCTTCGTGTATTACGGGAAGCGCGCGCAGCGGGAAAAGGCAGTACGCCCAAAGCGGGCGGAACTGCAGCGGCACCTGGAGCACCTGCCACACGGGCAGTCGCACCACCCGCCGCACCACCCGCTGCACCACCCACCGCTAAGGCAGTGCCAACGCCAACGCCGCCGACAGCAGAAGTTCATCCTAAGCTTGAAAGGCAGAGGCGGCAGAAGCCAGTTCCGGTTCCGCCGCCTTCGCCCCCGCGCGCCGTTGGTGCCAGTGACGCGCGCTTTGCCACTCGCGTCAGCTAGGCGAGCGCCCAAGCGAAGCCTGTTGCTCCCAGTGCACGTTCGTTAGCGCACGTCCGTTAGCGCACGTCCTGAGGCTTAAAGTGCGGATTCTCGATTACTCCCAGCACATTGCCCCACGGGTCACGCACAGAGGCAACCCAGATACGGCCGCCTACATCTTGCGGCGGAGTCTCGCACTTGGCGTCGTTGGCGACCAGCAAGTCGAATGCCGCCTTGGCAGGCATGCACGCCCCAGTAGGCGACTGCACCCGTGGAACTGGTGCGGGCCGCTGATCTCGCCTGCGGTGCCGGTTCGCTTGCCGGCTCGCTTACCGGGTCACTTTCTGGGTAGAGGCCCAGTTCAAACCCCCCGATGTTGAAGCCGACATAAAACGGCTCATCGAAATAGGGCGCGACGCCAGACACCTTTGCGTACCAGTGTTTAGCCTCATCGAGATTGCTGACGTGATAGACAACCGTTCTCAATCCTAGCAACATGGTGCATCTCCTTGGCAGACCTTTCAGGTCTGCGGACGTGGTTCGAGGGCCGCAGGCTTGGCGCAAAGTGACAAAACCCAGCGTACGCCGGAACGGGAACTGCCCGATGTTGCAGCAGAACCGGTGCGTGCGAATGATGCAGCGAATCGTCGTGGCAAAACGCCGCGCAGCCGGGGCACACTTCCACGTGCTCGCATGGCTGCCTACGTCCGCCAGCTCGTGCGATGCGGGCAGGAAGGTAGAGCCTTCTGGTTGTTTGTAGCACTTCCGGCATCGCCGCGAGCGAAGGGACGCGAGCGAAGGGACGGAAGCGAAGGGGCGGAAGCGAAGGCTCGCTAGGTACGCCGAAAGCTTAGCACAGCTAGAGTTAACGATCGAGTTAACAATGCAGTTAACAATCGAGTTAACAATGGATTTAACAATGGATTTAACAATGGTAGGCGCGGCAGGATTCGAACCTGCGACCCTCTGCTTAGAAGGCAGATGCTCTAGTCCATCTGAGCTACGCGCCCATATAGCTAGCTCTAGCATAACTGCTGCATCACCCGAGTCGCAAAGGGGTGACACGGTTCATGGTATTTTAGGCCATGGACCTAGCACTCAACGAACTGTGCGCCCAGTGGCGACTGCAGGAAGACGAATGTCGCCTGCTTGCTGGGAGGCTTGCGCCGGATCAGCTCAACTGGCAACCGGATGGTGAGCATGCCTGGAGCGTGGGCCAATGCCTCGACCACTTGCGGGCGACGATGGACGCCTTCGGCGGGGCGATGCGCCTAGCGATCGCCAAAGCGCAGCCGGCGGCCAAGGATATGGCCCAAGCGGTCCGCCCGGGCCGGCCGACGGGAAGGTTTATGCGCGAGTTCGTTGAGCTGCCGGTCAAGAGCCGTGCGTCGGCGCCAAAGCGCATCGTGCCCGCGGAGCAATTTGCCGATGCAGCCGCGCTGTGCGAGCAGCTTGCCGAATCGCTCGCGAAGATGGAGGCTCTTACGCAAACTGCGGCAGGCGTGGATGTCAACCGCGTCCGCTTTGTGAATCCATTGTTTCCGTTCATCCGTTTTACGGTGGGGGCAGGTCTGGTGATCATGGCGGGTCACAATCGCCGCCATATGGCGCAGGCCGAGCAGGTGAGGCAGCGGACTGGATTTCCACTGTGACGAATTGCGTTTCCCACTTTTAGAAGTGCTGAGCGAAGGCTACAATCTGCCGTTCGGCCCAGCGGCCGTCGTAGGCGGAGGCTTGGTTGGGCGGTGCAAGAAACGCGCAGTGGCCTCCAGTGCAGGTTTCTACATAGTGAATGTTGGGGTTCGCTTCGAGTTGGGCGCGGCTTTGCGGCGTGATGATGATGAACGGGTCATCGGCTGCGTGGATGACGAGCGTGGGGAGCGTGATTTGCCCAACCACATTGGCGGCCGCCGCTTTCGCGTAGTAATTGTCGGCGTTGCCAAAGCCACCGTAGGGCGCGGTGATCTGATTGTCGAACGTCCGCACACTGTTGGCACCTTGCAGCCGGGAGACGTCATAGCCTTGGCCCGGAAACAGCGCCGCTTTGCGTCGAAAGCGCACATGCAGGCTGCGCACAAAATGCCACTCGTAAGCGCGGTTTTGCAGTTCGTGCAGTGCGTCCGCAGAAGCGGCAAGGTCGAGCGCAGGTGAAATGGCGACTGTGCCCTTGACCTGCGGCGGATGCTCTGCGCCCCATTCGCCCGTGGTCTTCAGCACTAGATTGCCGCCCATGGAAAACCCCGAGAGCACCAGACGCTGTACGCCGTCACGCTCAATCAGGTGATGGGCGACGGCCTTCACGTCACTCGACAGGCCAGAGTGATACAACGTGGGCGAGGCGTAGTCCATGCCACCGCAGTTGCGCTGGTTCATGCGGACGACGTTCATCCCCGCCGCCAGTGCCTTGGCTGCTGTACCCATCATGTAGCCAGATTCGCCTGAACCTTCGAGGCCGTGCAAAATCAGCAGGGTGACTTGTGAAGCCTTCGCCGCTGCCGCGCTAGGCTGCCAATGGCAAATGATCTTGAGCCGCGTGCCGGGCTCGGTTTCGACTTCGCGGGTTTCTTGCGTCAAACCTGGCGCGGCCAGCGCAAGGTCGAAACTGCGGCGCAAAAAGTGGCTGGCAAGCGTCTGCTTATGACCACCATTAAAAGGCCAGCGCGGCACAAATGGCTCCGTCGGAATGCCGGCAAAGGGGTCGCGAGCAGCCACCGCCAGAGCAGAATCAGCGGTGCGAATGAAATCTGTGCTTTCAGCCATCATTTTGGAAAATTGTTCCTCACTCTGATATTAAATAGACCTGACATGCAATGGGGAAGCGCTGCGACTCCATGCCTTTTCCATCACTGCTTTGCCCAAGGAGGTTCCTTTTGCTATCACGCCGAAGTTTTTTGGAACAGACTGGCCTTGTCGCTGGTTCGGTTGCGCTGGCCCATAGCGTATTCACGAACAGCGCTTTTGCCAGCGATGCCGTCGCTCCGCCTGCTGCCGAACCCAAACTGCTTGCCCGCGCCAAAGCTCTACTGGAGCAGGCTCCCTTGATTGATACTCACAACGACCTGCCTTCGATGTTCCTCGACGTTGCTGCGGGCGACCTGACCAAGTTCGACCTGAGTCAGGTGCAACCCACGCTTTGCGCTGACCTGCCTCGGCTGCGCGAAGGGCGAGTTGGGGTGCAGTACTGGTCGGTGTACGTGGAGTCGGCAACGCAGCGCAAGCATGTTTCGCTGCATGAGTCGCTGCGCGAGTTCGATGTGGCACTGCGCTTTATCGCGGGCAATGCCGGGCTGGAGCAGGCGCGCACCGCCGACGACATTGACCGCATCCACCGTGCCGGGCGCATCGCGTGCTTGCTCGGCGTGGAGGGTGGGCACATGATCGAAAACTCGCCCGCTGCGTTGCGCATCTTTCACGCGCTGGGCGCACGCTATATGACGCTCACTCATTGGGACAATATTGACTGGGCAGACTCGGCTACCGACCGCCCCGAACACTATGGATTGACTGAGCTGGGCAAGCGCGTGGTGAAGGAGATGAACCGCCTCGGCATGTTCGCCGACATCTCGCACGTCAGCCCAGACACCATGAGGGATACGATCAGCGTGTCGCGCGCGCCGGTGATCTTCTCGCATTCCAGCGCGCTGGCGGTGAATGCGCATCCCCGCAACGTACCGGACGACGTGTTGCGCATGATGCCCGCGAATGGTGGCGTGGTGCACGTGAACTTCATCAACGATTTTATTGCCCCGCAAGCCCAAGCTTGGTCGGCCAGCCGTGATGCCGCGTTGCGCGAGCGCCATGTGCGCCCCGGTGGTGACATTGCCGACAAAGCGCTTGCCGCCGACATGGACGCGTGGGACAAAACAAACCCAGTGCCCCGCGCCACCATCCGCGACGTCGCCGACCACATTGACCACATCCGCAAGGTTGCAGGCGTGGACCATATTGGCATTGGCGCGGATTTTTATGATGTGAAGCCTGCCGCCATGGCCGATGGCTTGGCTGATGTCACGCGGTATCCGTATCTGTTTGCCGAGCTGTTGCAGCGCGGCTACTCGGATGACGATGTGATGAAGATCGCTGGCCGCAACCACCTGCGTGCCATGCGTCAGATGGAAAAAGTGGCGGCAGAACTGCAGAAGACGGAAGCGCCGCTCATCACCGAAGGGGTGGCGAAGTAGACACGACGGGTGACAAATCGGCTGCCCCGTCCAAGCCTTGCCTTGGACGGGGTTTTTGCTTGCGCCACCTGTGTTCTGCGATGACTCGCCTGACGGTAGAGCCAGCCTAAAGCTGGAGGTTGTTTTCTGCCTGCTTCTACTTCGCTCCCTGTAGGCCGAGCAACAAGTAGCGATCGCGATGCTGCTCGGGTGCGGCTCCGGAGTCGACGTCAATCCGCATCACCGGGCGTGAAGCATCACTCGTCATGGCAGGCCACTCGGGTAGGCCCGCGCCGTTGGGGTTGCCGCTCTTGATGAAGTTGACAAAATAGCCTTGCAGTGTGGCCGAAACTTTGTAGTCATCCGGCGTCCACTGGAACGCTTTATTGGCGCCCAGATTGCCCATGGCATACTCGATCTCTGCCGAGTGCACAGCCCCGGGATTGTCGGGCTCACTCTTACCCACCGCTGCAGGCCGAGGATGCGTGTAGAAGTACCGATACATCGGCTGCCCGCCTCCGGTGGAGGCGTGCAGGTCAGCCCACTTCCAAGTAGAAAATCCAATAAACAGATCGCTCTCCAAGGCTGTACCCGAGGCTTTCACTTCGTCTGGTGTGCTCGCGCCGTACGCCTTCAGCACTTCGTCAGCGTTGGCCGGGAACTGCTTGGCGACAGCCTTGGCATAGTTCTCTGGAGTTGGTTCCTGATCCAGCAGCAGACCCTTCCAAAAGCCTTCTTGCGAGTTCCAGCCGAGGAGCAGCGGCACCTTAGCTTGCGCACCTGCGGCGTAAATCGCGCCGGGACCCTGCTCGAAAAAGTAGCCATCAATGGTGACACTGAAGGTGCCCCAAGGCATTTTCCCAGCGGCGTCCATCAGTTTCTCTGCTGGAATGGCGCGCAGCGCGGCGAGGGAATCGGCTTTCTGTGAAGTAGCGAAATCGGCGCCAGCCTTTTCGGCCGTCGCCAGCGGCTGCGGTGTGAGCGTACCCATGAGGGAGCCGCTTTCGCCGATCGCGCCGGCGATCAGGTTGCGGGAGAGCGGTGACGACATCTGCGCGCTGACCGAGGTGGAGCCGGCGGATTCGCCCGCGATGGTGACGCGTTTGGGGTCGCCACCAAAGTTCGCGATGTTCTCGTGCACCCAGCGCAGCGCGGCGGCCTGATCCAGCAACCCGTAGTTGCCCGACGCATGATGCGCCGATTCAGCCGTGAGCGCGGGATGGGCCATGAATCCGAAGATGCCAAGGCGATAGTTGACGGTGAGCGCGACAATGCCTTTGGTGGCCATGCTCTCACCCTCGTAGCGGGATTCGGAGCCGTCTCCGGCGACATAACCGCCGCCGTAGAAGTACACCAGCACCGGCAATAGAGGCTTGGCCTTGGGTTTGGCGGGTGTCCAAATGTTCAGATAGAGGCAGTCTTCCTTCACGCCGTTGGAGCGGAACACCATGTCGCCAAACAGCGGTTGCTGCATGCAGCGCGGGCCAAACTGCGCAGCGGCGCGTGCGCCCTTCCACTTGGCAACGGGTTGCGGCTCTTTCCATCGGAAGTCGCCGATCGGCGGGGCGGCAAAGGGCACGCCGCGGAAGATGCGGACGCCGTTCGGCTGCGGGCCTGCGCCTTCGAGAGTGCCGATGACGGTTTTGACGCGGTCGGCAGCAAAGGCACCAGCGGCCGCGAGAATGAGATAGCAGAGAGTCGCGCAGCACAGGATTCTACGGGTGAGCATGGAGTGGCATCCTTTGGCAGGGGCTATAAAATTTGTGAACCGACCATGATTACACAAACCTGTGGCGATGGCTGGGACGGGGCTGGGACGGGGTGGGACGGGGCTCGGGGCGGGGCTGGGACGGGGTGGGACGGGGTGGGACGGGCGGTGCGGTGCGGGGCGGCCCCGAGCGGCCCTG
>JANXUR010000114.1 GCA_025356095.1 Acidobacteriaceae bacterium
GGATGCCCTGTACGACGCGAATATGGATCTGACCTCGGTCAATCCGGAATTTAACTTGTACGATGGCGATTGGCCAATCCGCACCTATCAGCGGCAGTATCCGCCAGCTAAGTTTGTGCACAACGAACCCAACCGCATGGGTGCGGCGACGGATTCGATCGTGCCGAACGGCTGCATTATCTCAGGCGGCGCGGTGCGGCGCAGCGTGCTTTCGCCAGACGTGCGCATCAACTCGTATTCCGAGGTGACCGATAGCATTTTGTTTTCACACGCGAATATCGGGCGCCATTGCAAAATCCGGCGCACCATTATTGACCGCGATGCTCACGTGCCCGAAGGCACAGTCATCGGCTACGACCTTGATGCCGACCGCCAGCGGTATTTTGTGACGGATAGCGGCATCACCGTAGTTTCACGCGACTATTCCCTGTTTGAAGAACCGGTGCGAGACGAATTCTTCTCGCCGGAATAGCCGCGCTGTGCATGAGAGTGAACCAAATGCCCCCTTCTTGTCCGCGTACTTCGCAGCCAAGGAGGGGTTTTTTGGTATGCGCAAAATATGGTGGCGCATGGCGGGTGCCTCGGGCGGGTATTTATCCGCCCTTTGCAGACGGGCGCGTTCTTCCGTGCGCAAAAGCATAACCGTGCAAGCAGCGTAGGCCGCAAAAAGTAGCGTAGCCCAAAATTGAATGTTTTGTTACTTAATTACTATAGTAGGGTTACGTCCCAACTAGCGGCTTTTTTCTACCGGATTCCCTGAAACCCAGTGCCTTGCCCGTCTTGCTTGTCTTGCCCGCCTTGCTTGTTTCCCTTGACCTGTCTTGACCTGCGAGGCGGCAGGCATCCGCGAAGCCTACCCCTCGGTCGGGGCAGGTCCAGAAAACTCCCCGATACAGGGCAGCCCGCTTGCGCCGGGCGTTTCGGGCTTAGCCCAAGCGGACCGGCGGGCACCGGCGGACACCGGCGGACACCGGCGGGGACGGGCGGGGATGGGCGCGGATGCCCGCACCCAACTTGCGCCGCCTCCCCACTTCCCGCACCTGCTAAAATCGGCGCACTGCGAAATCGCCGCACCGGCGATGCAAATCGCGGAACTCCCATCCCCTCAATTGCGTACAAAGGATTGAGGTTGGAATCGGGTGGGCCTGTACGGTCCATGCCGAAAGTCAGGAGTTCCGGGGAGATTCTGGTTGGAAGACGCTCAGCTCATTCTGATGCTGGTTCGACGCTGCCAAGCTGGCGATGCCGCCGCTTGGGAGGATATCGTCCAGCGCTTCCATCGGCGAATCTTCAACCTCTGCTATCGGTTCACCGGAACTTCCGATGATGCCGAGGATCTGACGCAAGAGGTGTTCATCAAAATGTACAAAACGCTCGACAGCTACGATCCCGCCAAAGGCGCGTTCCTCACCTGGGTCAGCACCATGACCCGGAACCTGCTGGTAGATCACTTTCGGCGCACCAAGCTGGAGCGGTTGAGCGATTCCATGGACGCCACCCCTGAAGGCGAAGACGACGCCCCCCGCATGGCAGACCGTATCGCCGATAAGGGTCGCGACCCCTATTCTCAGGCAGAAAGTCAGGAAGTCGGCGTGGCCGTCCACGCCGCCCTGCAAAAGCTGTCACCGGACCTCCGCGAGGCGGTGATTCTAAGGGATTTGCAAGATTTGGACTATCGCGAGATCGCGATTGTGCTCAAAGTACCAGAAGGAACCGTCAAAAGCCGAATCAACCGGGGACGGGCGGAACTAGGACGAGTATTGCAACGTACATATAGGCAGGTGAATTTAGCATGACGAACCCAACCCAATCCGGCGCTTCGTACACCATGCAGTGCAGCGAGTTCGAAGCTCTGTTGGCGGACGCCTTGGATGGCGTACTGACCGGCGAGCGCATGGCGCAGTTTCGCAGCCATTCCAGCGCTTGCGCCACTTGTGGACCACTTTTTGCCGAGGCAGAATCCGGCCGCAAATGGCTGACTTCGCTGGCTGAAATTGCGCCCCCAAGACACCTGGTTCACAACATTCTGTTGGCCACCAGCGGCTTGCAAGGAACCCGCGAACAGGCTGCCACCGAGCCCCGTGCCTCCTTCTGGTTTCAACTGAAACACGCTTTGAACCCGCAGCCGCTGCTTACTTTGGTAATGGAGCCACGTTTTGGTCTTTCTATGGCCATGGCCTTCTTTTCGGTGTCGCTGGCCATGAATGTGGCCGGGGTCAAGATCTCTGACCTGCAGAAGATGGATTTACGTCCCAGCGCCATCAACCGCACCTATCACGAGACTCAAAGCCGGGTGGTGCATTACTACGACAACATCCGCTTTGTGTATGAAGTGGAGTCACGGGTACGGGAGCTACGCAAGACCTTACAGCCCTCTGAGCCTGCTCCGACGAAGCAGCAAAATGACGAGCCGGAACAGAAGCAGCAGAAGAATGAAAGTGACAAAAACTCGCAACCCGAACATCAACAGAACTACTTGAGTGAGAGCCAGCGCGACGTGTTGCTCGCACGCGAGCACAGCCCAATCGTCAATCTGGAAGTAAGGAGAACGGCATGAACTGCGCCATTCACACCGATCAACCCGCAACGGCATACTGCCGCACCTGCGGTAAAGCCCTGTGCACTGCTTGTCAGCGCACCGTCAATGGAGTGGTGTACTGCGAGCCGTGCCTGGCAGCCAAGTTGGATCCAGTGGCCGCGCAAGCCGCCAAGCCGACCTCGCAGGTCATTCTGGAGCAAGGTCTAGGACTGAAGAATGTCCGCAACCCGAACGCAGTGCTGGCAGCGATTTTGGCCTGCATCCCCGGCGTAGGCGCCATGTACAACGGCCAGTTCTTGAAGGGCTTGATTTATGCCGGCATCTTCGCGACCCTTGTCGCCATCACGGCGCACTCCAATGGCCTGTTCGGCATGCTGGTGGGGGCGTTTCTGTTTTACATGATCTTCGACGCTTACCACTCCGCTAAAGCGATTGCTGCCGGGCTGCCAGCCCCCGACCCGCTCGGTCTAGATCGGATGTTTGGCGCTGGTGTGGGCACTGGAACGATGAATCCGCCGGTTCCGGCAGCTGCGTGGAACACACCGGTCACAAATCCTGCACCATCAGGCAGTGCGATGGCGGGGTTCGTGCCCGTGCCATCCGTGCCACCGGTGCCCGATACGTCGAGCACCAGCAACGCCTTGCCGAAAGCACCCATCGGGGCGATTGTGCTGATCGGCCTCGGTGTACTGTTTTTGCTGGATAACATCGGCGTCTTCGACTTTGCCTTCGGACAGTTGTGGCCTGTAATTCTCATCGCAATTGGCGCCTGGCTCTTTGTGCAGCGCTGGAACCGGTAGGAGGAAACCAATGAACTACGACGACGGATACGTGCCTAACAAGAGTTGCCCCTGCCTACGCTGCCGGCTGAAGGGTGTGATGGGGGGCGTGGTGCTGATGACAGTCGGCGTCATTCAATTGCTCCACAACTTTACCAATGGCTGGGGCATGCACAACTTCTGGCCGCTGCTGCTGATCGTGATTGGTCTCATGTTATTCGCGCAACGCAGCGCCTCGACGGAAGGCCACATCCAGCCGTTGGGTTACCCGCCGATGCCGGGCACTGCACCGGGTACTTCACCATTTGTTCCTCCGCCTGCGGCTCCGACCGCCAGCGACAACATCAACCCTAACCCGGGGAGTGGAGCTGAAAACCATGGCTAGCACGCTTGTACCACCGCCGCAAGGATCGCGAGCGCGTTCGCTGGTTGGCCCGATCATGCTGATTGGACTTGGCATTGTGCTTTTGCTGGTCACCAGCGGACAACTGAGCTGGCTCAGCTTCTGGGATTGGTTCGGCCGTTATTGGCCTGTCATCCTGATCGGCTGGGGCGCCTTGAAGCTTTACGAGTATCTGGACGCTCAGAAACGCGGCGTCCGGCCTGCGGGCCTTGGGGCCGGTGGTGTCTTTTTGGTCATCCTGCTGATCATGCTGGGGTTGACCCACCAAGGTCTGCGTCAAGTTCCATGGGACCGATTCCGCGACTTTAATATTGACGGGGAGAATCCGTTTGCGGAGCCAACCTATGACCGCACCGAAGAGGTCACACAGGACTTTCCGGCCAATGCGACCCTGCATGTGGAGTCGCAGCGCGGGTCGGTCAGTGTAATCAGTTCTACCGACAACAAGATTCGCGTGACTGCACACAAGAAGATTGGGGCCAGCAACCCCAATGACGTGGAAAAACTAAACGCGGGATCGAAACTGCAGTTGACTGGTTCGGGCAACAGCTTTCTGTTGACGATCGCCAATAGCTCCGCGTGGATTCAGTCGGATTTGGAAATTTCGTTGCCCAAACAGGCTTCGCTGTCCATCACCACCCACCGCGGTGACACCACGGTGAGCGGACGCGAGGGCGACGTGCTGATTACCTCTGACCACGGCGACACGACCATTAGCAACGTGAACGGCAAAGTGTCATTCAAGGGCCGCGGCGGTACCATCCACTTCGATCAGGTGAAGGGCGATGTGGATGCCGATGGCAACATCGGCAACGTCGAGCTCTCCGATATTGCCGGCCGGGCCACCATCAGCGGGTCTTTGGATCAGATTCGTATGACGGCGATTTCGAAGGGGGTGAGCTTCCGCTCGGCCCGCACCGAACTCGACATTGCGTCGGTACCCGGCGACCTGACTATTGACTCAGGGGACTTTCACGGCAGCTCGATTCAAGGGCCATTCCGGCTGATTACGCGCTCGAAGGATGTAGATCTGAGCGAGGTCAGCGGCGACGTGAAGATTCAAAATAGCGATGGCAACGTCGCCCTGAGCCTAAGCGCACCGCCTTCGGGCAACATTGACGTGGAGAACAAAGGCTCCGACATCCGCATCTCGGTGCCAGAAAAGGGTGGATATAAAGTCGAAGCCCACAATAGCCACGACGACATTGTCAGCGAGTTCGATAGTGTGCGCATCTCCGGCGACGAAGAGAAAACGGCGATGGGTACGATTGGTAATGGTAGCGGACGCATCCACCTAACCAACCGCAATGGTGGAATCGAAATTGTGAAGGGCGGAAGCTCCGCCCCCACCCCGCCGACCCCACCCAAGGTAGGAAGTACGCAGGCTCCGGTGGAAGTCCCGTCACTCGACACCAAAGGCCCGAAGGGGCCAAAAGGCCCCAAAGGGCCAAAAGGTTCGAAGGACATGCCGGCTCCACCCGTGGTGCAGAACAACTAGGCTGGCAGCCACGAGCAGCTAGTAGCAGTGATGTAAGAAGTGATGTGAGAAGCAATGCGAGCAGCAAAAAGAGCGTCCATGGTCTTCAGCCATAGACGCTCTTTCATTCTGCGGTTCTATGTGGTTCTATGCGGTTCTTACCGATTGCTTGCGATGAAGCTGCCTACCCGCTCCAAGGCTCAACCCTGAGCGAATTCCGCAGCCCGTGCTTGCGCCAACTCTACTAATTTGACCAGAACTTCGTCTTCGGTCAGGCCGGTAGTATCAATGTGCACCGCGTCCGAAGCAGCCGCCAAGGGCGAGGCGGTACGAGTCTTGTCGCGAGTGTCCCGGGCGCGCATTTCTTCCGCAACCGCTTCGGCATTCAGCAGATTGCCTGCCGCCAGTTGCTGCGCCATGCGACGCTCGGCACGGGCATCGGGGTCGGCATCTAGAAAGACTTTTAGCTCAGCATTGGGAAAGACGACAGTGCCGATGTCACGGCCTTCCATCACTACGCCGCCGCCAGCGCCCATTTCCTGTTGACGAGCCACCATCCATGCACGCACCTTGGGGTGCACACTGACGCGAGAAGCCGCTTCAGTAACGTCGCGCGCGCGGATGCGCTCTGAAACGTCCATGCCATTGATGAGGACGCGATTGCCGCCCAGCATGGGCTCCAGCGCGATGGTGATCTCACGGGTCAACCGCAACAACTCGTCTTCACTGTCGAAAGAGAGGTCGCGATCAATCGCCCGAAGGGCCAAAGCGCGATACATGGCACCGCTCTCCAGGTTCGTGTAGCCCAGCTTGCGCGCCAGGCGGGCCGCCAGTGTGCTCTTGCCAGCGCCCGCCGGGCCGTCAACAGCAATCGTTAGTTTTCGTGGAGATGCGGAAGAGGTCATGGTTTTAGTAAGCGCTTTCGGCGCTTTAAGATTTTACTGCGTCGCGGGCCTCGGCTGTAAGGGGCAAACCGCACCCGCGCACCCAGAGCATCACCCTTGCATCGCCATCCCTACGCGGAGGGCCTTTTCTTCAGTTTGCCGTAATGCTTTTTAGCAGTTTTGCCAACTGCTGCGCCGCCCGGCTTACCAAAGGGTTTTCCGCCCGGTTTCGCGCCAGACTTGCCCGCTGGCTTACCGGCGAACTTGCTACCCGGATGCCCTCCGGGCTTACCAAAGCGATCTCCGCCCGCCTTTGCGGGGGGACGACCGGCACGACCGGGACGACCGGCACGGTCGCCAAACGGCTTCTTGGCATAGGTCTTACGCTCGAAACCCTCGCCTGCAGGCTCCTCACGACGTGGCGCACCAGAACGGCTGACTCCGCCGCTGGAACGTGCAGGCGGGCGCCCCGGCCGGCCTGAGCGCTCTGTGCGCTCTGACCGATCTGTGCGCTCTGACCGCTCTGACCGCTCTCCAAAAGGTTTGGCACCAAAGGGCTTTTTGCCAAATGGCTTCGCTCCCGAGGGACGATCTCCAAATCCCTTTTTAACGTAAGGCTTGCGCTCATATGCCGGCCTCTCGGCTCCTGCTCCCGAGGATTCTTCTAGGCGCGCACCGGGGCGCGCACCAGCACGACTAAAAGACCTGTCAGCGGGCTTGCCAGCGCCTCCGCCAAATCTTGCGCCGCCAGAACGTGCGGGCGGACGACCGGGACGGTCGCCAAACGGCCTCTTGGCATAGGGCTTGCGCTCATGGCCTTCACTCGCAGGCGCTTCCCGACGAGGCGCATCGCTACTGTCGCCAAACTCAGCGGAAGGCTTGCGGAATGGCCGATCGGAGGGCTTGTCGAAACGCGCACCGCCGGAACGTGCGGGCGGACGACCGGGGCGATCCCCAAAGGGTTTGGCACCGAAGGGCTTCTTGCCAAATGGTTTAGCCCCGAACGATTTGCCGCCGGGTTTTGCGCCAAACGGCTTCTTGGCGTATGGCGTTCTGCCAACTTCAGAGCGCGGGTAGCCTTCGGCCCCAGCGGCACCCTCCCGCTCTTCGCTAGTACGCGCCGGACGCTCGAATTTATCTGATTTGTCGAAGAGGGGGCGGCCCGGACGATCTTCGCGACGGCGGTCAAAACGGTCGCCCGATCTCGGACTTGAACTCCTTGCCGGACGCTCAAAACGGTCGCCCGTTTGCCTACCTGCAGTTGCCGGGCGATCCGTACGCTCGGGGCGATCCGCTCGCGGCTCACGCCGTTCGAATCTGCCACTTGCCGCGCTACGCGCTGGAAACTCGCGCTTGGGAGCAAAGCTTTTGGTGAACGCAGGCGGAGTTTCGCCGCGTCCCGTAACCTCCGCATAGGGCGACGGCATCGCATCGCGCACAGCCTTGGGCAAACGAATGCGAACCGGATGAGCCACCCGCGGTGGCGGCTCTTCCCGCGGTGGCGTAATCGCCAGCGCGGTCTTGGCACCAAGCCGCAAAAATGTGATCTCGCGCGTGGCCAAAAGTAGGTTCACTGCTTCTTTCACTCTGGCGCGCGAAGCAAACTGCGCGAAAAACTCTTCCAGCTCTTGCGGGTCAGCCGTCACCACTCCATCTAAATACTTTGACACCAAAGCAGAAAGCGCCTCGGTGACGGACATGGCCGAGCCTTCCTTCACCGCGTCCGGGGCCCAGCGGTAGAGGACGTCCCAAAAGATGCCTTCGTGCTCGCGATAGTCCACGCGAGTGATGCGCAGCTTGGCCCACAGTTCATCCAGCGCGGAGTCAATACCCGCTTCGCTCAAGCCACCGCCAAGGACTTCCACCAGTTTGTCCTTGGAAATAGGCCCATCACGGCGGATTACTTCAAACGCATCAATCGCAAGGCGCGAATATTGGGCGCGCGGCCCGGTGGCTGGCACTTCTTTGTAATTGCGGTCCCCTACCAGCGCATAGAAAAATGGAAAGGTGCTGCCCGCGATGAGCAGACTGTTCTCTGGCCCGAATGGCGCTTCAAAGGCTAGCTTGCGCCGCAGCAGGCGCACCATCATCTCTTTGGCACCGTCGGCGGTGGCTTCAGAGGCAGCGTCCGCTGCTTGTTCAGCGGGCGCGCGGCGCGCGGTCAAACCGTCTGGCAGATCGTTCTCTCGACCGAGGTAGGCTCCCACAAACGTGGGCACCAGCATGGGGCGGCGGTGGGGATAGAGCAGGGACAGCCCCACCTCTTCCAAAAAGGCAGCGGCATCTTCTAGGGTGCGCGCGGCGTTGCCCGCAGCGTTGCCCGCAGCGTTATCCGCAGCGTTATCCGCACTTCTACCCGCGACACGCCACTTAGTGCGGCGAAGTTCCAATAATTCTTCAGGTTGCATGTATCTAGTAATGGTAACAGGCGGGGGAATGGGGCCGCTTCGGATTTCGGATTTCGGATTTCAGGTACGACTGCGGCGACCGTGCTTCCTGTCTCTCACCAAGGTGGCTGAAGCACAAAGCGCCACCCACCCCCGCCGTACTGGAGACTCGGAAGATGAAGCCCGAAACTTGCCCGTCAGATTCGCTTGAACGCGCGCTCGATGTCGCGGACAGAATAGCGCAGGACGACCGGGCGGCCGTGGGGGCAGGTCATGGGATATTCGGTGAGCGCAAGTTCGCGCAGCAGCCACTCCATCTTGTCCTGCGTCAGCGGCATATTGACCTTGATGGCCGCGTGGCAGGCGATGGAGGCCGCGATGCGGTTACGCACCATCTCCATGTTGAGCGCGAGTTCGTCACTGCCGATTTGGGCGACTTGCTCCAGCAGTTCCCGCAACATCCGTTCGGCCTCGCTGGCATCAAGCCCGGCGGGCACAACCTTCACTGCCAGCGTGCGCGCACCGAACGGCTCGACGTCAAAGCCATTGTCGGCGAGTTCGCCCGCGATTTCTGCGAACACCGCTTGCTGCGCGGGCGTAAGCTCCACCAGCAGTGGCATCAGCAGGCGCTGACTCTCGGCCTTCTTCGCCGCACGCTGCTTCTGGATTTTTTCAAAGAGTACCCGCTCGTGCGCCACGTGCTGATCAATAATCCACAGGCCTTCGCGGTTGACGGCGAGAATGAACGACTCCTTCACCTGACCAAGCGGCTTGAGCGTGCCAAGCGCATGAAGTTCGGCGGGCACTGCGGCGGCATCCTCGGCCTCGTCCAAGATTGCGCTGGCGCAGTTGTCGCCGCCGGGCACGATCACCACAGGCGTTTCCGGCGCAAGTTGCGCCGCCATGGTTCGAGTGGGAAGCGCACCACGCGCCACGGGAATTGCGGCGTTCGCGGTGATATCAATCGCTTGCCCGATGCTGAACGGCAACCGCGCTGTATGTGGTGGAGCGGGCGGTGCATTTAGACCCCATGCCGGCTTGACGGCGGAATCCGCAATGCTTGGTGCCCCACTTTCATCCCGCGCCCCTTGCGGAATTTGGGTGGGATCCACCGAACCATCTTCCGATTCGTTCTCTGGCGGTTCAGAACAATTTCCCGACACTGAAAGGCCCGCTGTAGCCGAAGGGTTCGCCACCAGTTCCTTGCCAAACTGCGCCACCGGCCGAAACATCATCAACGCCCCGCGCACCGAGTCACGCACAAAATCATGCACTGCGCTTTGCTGACGGAATCGCACCTCAGTCTTCGAGGGATGCACGTTCACGTCCACCTCGGCAGGCGGCATTTCCAGAAACAGCAACACAATCGGATACACCGTGGGCGGCAAAATATTGCGATATGCCTCGGTAAGCGCGTGTTGCACCAGACGATCACGAATCAGGCGTCCGTTGACGAAAATGTAGATGGAATTGCGATTGAGCTTTTGCACCTCCGGCCGCGACACAAAGCCGTGCAGACGCAACTCCCCTGGAATTGGCGCTTCGTAATCCTCTTCCCGCCGCCACGGCGGAGGCTGCGGCAGCCCCGCGTGCTGCAAGCCCATCATCGCGGCCACGGGCAGCAGTTGATCGAGCGTCTCCTTGCCAAATACCTGATAAATGCGCTCGCCATGAGACGCGACCGGCGGTGCCATCAACATGGCATGAGTCGCCGAATGAAGCTCGAAATGCATTTCCGGATGCGCCAGTGCATAATGCGTTACCAGCGATGCGATGTGCGACAGTTCGGTTGACTCGGCCTTCAGAAACTTCTTGCGCGCAGGCAGATTGAAGAAAAGATCCTGCACGCGAATGGATGTGCCAAGCGGCAGCCCGGCCTCTTCGACCTTGAGGATGCGTCCGCCGTGAATTTCAACGACAGTACCCGAAAGGTCGGTAGGTTTGTTTTCAGACAAGGCAGCGGCATCCGCATCGCGCGCAGCGCAAGTCTCCAGCCGCAGGCGCGAGACAGACGCGATGGAAGGCAGCGCCTCTCCGCGAAAGCCCAGTGTGGCGATTTGCAGCAGGTCTTCCGCATGCTTGATCTTCGAGGTGGCGTGGCGCTCAAAGCACAGCAGCGCGTCGTCACGCACCATGCCGCAGCCATTATCCACCACCTGTATCAGCTTCTTGCCGCCCGCCTCTACATCCACTCGGATGCGCGTCGCGCCTGCATCCAGTGAGTTTTCCAGTAGCTCTTTCACAATGGACGCAGGCCGCTCCACCACCTCGCCGGCCGCGATCTGGTTGGCGACTTTATCGGTAAGAACTTGTATGCGGCCCATGCAGCACCAGTTTCAGGTTTTAAGGGAAGAGTTGCAAGTGCGCGGAGGGCGGAAGCTGGCTTTGGGTGGCATAAACACCTCACCGCAAAAGGCGCAGAGTTTGGTGGAGGACAAGCAAGGGCGCACACGGAGGCACTGAGCATCCCGTACCGTCAATTTGACTCGGACGAGGCACAATCGGTAGAGCGGGGCTTCCAGCCCCGCGCCGCGCGGCAACATGGGAGGTGCGGCTTTAGCCGCCGGGGTGAACGGTCGCTGAAGCAATTCCTGATTCAGGAAATCACCAAACTTTTCTCACCCAAGGCACACCATCCTCATCCGTGAGACGCTACACTCCGCCTCATGTCCTCCGCATACTTCGTCACCGCCGTCACCCAAGGACGGCGCAACATCCTGCAATCTGATCGTATGGCGCGGCTGTTTCTCCACACGATCATGCACTATCGCGACGCGGGAAAATTCGCTTTTCACGCCTTCGTCGTAATGCCCGACCATTTCCACATCCTCATCACGCCACCGGAATCGTTAGAACGCGCGGTGCAGTTGATCAAGGGAGGATTTTCCTACCGGGCAAGGAAGGAACTGGGGTTTCAGGGCGAAGTCTGGACCTCAAAATATCACGACCGCCGCGTCCGTGACGAGAATGAATTCGCCGAAATCGTGCGTTACATCCATCAAAATCCGGTTCGGCGGGGATTGGCCCGCATGGCGGATGAGTATCCCTACAGTTCGGCTTGGCGACCGGTTACCCCGGCGGCTGAAGCCGCGAGTCTTCATCGGCCGGGGACGCGGGGCTGAAAGCCCCGCCCTACCGTGCCTGCCTCACAGTAGCAATTGGTGACCGTGTGCGGAGTGGTTAGACCGGAAAGACGAGAGCCCGGCACGTATGTTCCGAGTCCGCGTCAGCCCATGCGC
>JANXUR010000119.1 GCA_025356095.1 Acidobacteriaceae bacterium
ATGCTGACCCATTACCGGGGAAAGCTGCGAGGCAATGGCCACCCCGCATCGCCCGGCGTTCCGGCCAGCATTCTGGCCAGCGTTCCGGCAGCGTTCCGGCAGAACTGTCCGGCCGCTGGTTCAGCCACTTTAGATGTAGCCTGCATCGGTCTCGCCCTCGGCACCGCCCCGCATGGCCCAAGCGCAGCGTTCCCGCTCTACTCATGGTGCGCCGCCCACACAGAGAGAATTGCCCAGGGCATGAACTTTCCATCGTTCACGGAATCGTCACGACCGTCACCGAAAGCTTAATCGGACGGCACGTCTCCCAAGTGTATAGCGTAAAGCTGAACGTGGGTGCCTTGAGTGGCGTGGTGGAAGACGCCCTGCAGTTCAGCTATGGCATCGCCACCGAAGGCAGCATTCTGGCAGGCTCCCGCATCGAGGTCGTACACATCCCCGTTCGCGTCTATTGCGCCGAGTGTCAGCTCGAATCCGAATTGCCGAGTTTGCGCAGCTTCCGCTGCATCCACTGCGGCACCCCGAGCATGGATATTCGCAGCGGCCGGAAACTGGACATCGAGTCGCTGGAGATTGACAAAGAGCCGGCCACGCCGCCAGCAAGCCTTAGCAACTAAGTAAACAAGTAAGTAAGTAAGTAAGTAAGTAAGTAAGCAAGCAAGTAAGCGAGCACCCTCGCGCAAGATTCCTCGCACGTGGCGATTCCAAACCTAGGAAGCAAAAACAAGGGCCAGCTCCGGTGGAGCTGGCCCTTGCAATAGTTACGACGTTGCTGCTTGCGGCTTACTGCACCGCAAACACCAAGTCGTCGTGGTCATCGTAAGTACCGGTGCTGCACGAAGAAGCTGTCCCCGTGTACCGGAAGTTGGCACGCACCGCCTGCACGCTACCCGTAGGTAAGGTGAAGGTTGCAGAGAGAGCCTGCGCGCCCGCTGCCGGTGGCGCAATGGTTGCGATAAACACCCACGTCGGAGTCGTTGCATTGGCGGAGTAATACAAATCCACCGCGTCCGAAGTAAAGGTGCTGTAAGCCCACACCGTGGCGGTGACCTTGGCCGTCTTGCCATGGGTCAGGGCCGTACCATCTGTGGAAGCGATGACTAGACGATCATTCGATTCATCCGAATGGTAGGTGCCGCTGTTGCCATCGGTGCAGGAGTTGTTAATGGTGTTCGGGCGATTCACTTCATTGCCGCCCGTTTCCGTGCCGCGTCCATTCAGCAGGGTGGCACCGGAATCGCACGACGAACCCACCGTGGTGCAAGCCGGAGTTTTGTAGGTAGTGTTATAGGTTGCCGTCTGGGCACCGCCGCCGCCCGACGCAACGACCGTCAAGCTAATGGTGGTGGTGTGAGTGGTACTGCCCGAAGTGCCCGTCACTGTCACCGTGCTCGTGCCTGCCGTCGCCGTACTGCTCGCGGTAAAGGTAAGGACGCTCGTGGTGGTAGTGCTGGCGGGGCTGAATGCTGCGGTGACACCTGCGGGCAAACCACTTGCCGTTAGTGCCACGCTGCCTGTAAAGCCGCCCGTCGGGGTCACCGTGATGGTGCTGTTCGCCGTGCTGCTCTGGGTGACGCTCACGGTCGCCGGAGCGGCCGAGAGTGAGTAGTCCGGAGCGGTCGCGCCGGTTGCGAAGATCAAATCGTCATGATCGTCGTAAGCGCCCGTGGTGCAGGAGCCCGCCGTGCCGGTATAGCGGAATACCGCGCGAACCGCCTGCAATGCACCCGCTGGCAGCGTAAACGTCGCCGAGAGTGTCTGCGAACCTGCTGCGGTTGGCACGATGCCGGTCTGGATTGCCGTCCACACCGGGCTGTTGGCGTTCGGCGCGTAGTAGAGATCCAGCGCATCGGACGTAAAGCCGCTGTATGCCCACACCGTCGCCGTGACCCTGACCAGTTTGCCCGGTGCCATGGTGCTGCCGTCGGTGGTCGCAATCAGCAAGCGATCGTTCGATTCATCAGAGTGGAAGGTACCGCTGGTGCCATCCGCGCATGTCGCGTTGATGGTGTTGGGCTGGTTCGGTTCCACGCCGCCGGCAAGGGTAGCGCGTCCCAAAACGAGTGTTGAGCCAGTGTCGCACGACGAACCTGCCGTGGCGCACTTCGGTGCCTTCAGCGTGCCGTCATATACCGCAGTTTGCCCGCCGCCGCCGCCGCTTGCGGTCACCGTCAGGCTGATGCTCGTAGTGTGCGTGAGCGAGCCGGAGGTGCCAGTCACTGTCACCGTTGAGGTACCCGTCGTAGCCGTGCCGCTGGCCGTCAGGGTTAGGACGCTGCTGGTGGTGGAGCTCGCCGGGCTGAACGCTGCCGTGACGCCGCTGGGCAATCCCGACGCGCTGAACGTCACCGTACCGGTAAAGCCGCTGATGGGGCTCACCGTCACGGTGCTGGTTCCAGCCGCGCCTTGCAGAATGCTCAAACTGCTCGGCGAAGCCGAAAGCGAATAGTCCGCTCCTGCAATGCCCGTACCGGTGGTCGTTACCGTCTGCTGGCTCGGAGTGGCATTGTCCACTGCGGTCAGTGTGCCGGTGAGGGTGCCCGTCGTGGTTGGCGCAAAGCTGACGTTAATAGTGCAGCTTGTACCTGCGGCCACCGACCCACCGCAGTTGTTGGTCTGCGTGTAGTTGGTGCCGATGCCAATGCCGGTAATCACCAGCGCCGCCGTGCCGGAGTTTGTCAGCGTAACTGGCTGCGAAGCACTCGTCGCACCCACCGCCGTGCTTCCGAAGGTAAGTGTGGAAGGGCTGAGCGTCGCCGTCGGAGTGCCACCTGCACTGACCGTCAAACTGACGGTGGTGGTGTGCGAAAGCGTACCCGAAGTACCGGTGATGGTCACCGTCGCCGTGCCGATGGTCGCAATACTGCTAGCGGTCAGGGTCAGTGTGCTGGTGCCAGTAGTGCTGGTTGGATTGAAGGATGCGGTCACACCGCTGGGCAAACCCGTTGCGGTGAGCGCCACGCTACCCGTAAAGCCGCTTAGCGGATTCACCGTGATGGTGCTGGTACCACTGTTGCCTTGCGCAATCGAGACGCTGGTGGGCGACGAGGAAAGAGTGTAGTCCGGCGTGGTGCTGCCGCAACCGGGGAATTTGAAGTTGCCAATGCGCGTATTCCAGTTGAACGCCCCATTGGTTTTGATGTATTCCTGCGTGTACCAGAAGGTGCAGTCATCCACGGGGTCAACGCTTAGCGCACTGTAATCACCCCAGCGGCTGAGTGAGCTGCCGGTTTGCGATCCCGTGCCCGCCACCAGATTTACTTCCGCTTCCAGCGTGTTGGCTGGGTCGGTAGGAATGCGGCCTGCGTAATAGACCGATGGATTCAGCGTACTGCTGGATTCGCTGTAACCCACGGCCAAATCGCCCGCTGAATCCATGGCCACGCTACCCATCCAGCGATAGTTGGCATCAGGCGCAAACGTACCCTGCTGCGCCACCGTCGGCGTCCCGTTGGGGTTTTGGATTTCATACCACCGCACACCGCCACTGGAACCAGCAACTACCGAGTGATTCACCACCAAAGACTCGTGACTGGTGAAGTTGCGGTATGCCAGGCGGAACATCAAACGATCTGCCAGTGAATCCAGTTGTTGCGTCACACCTTTTTGCGGAACGCAAGTGCCGCCCGCGCAGAGTGCGGAGAACGCCGCTACCGGAATGTTGGTTGGCCCGGTAAAGGTGGAACTAGCTGGCGTCGTAAAGTTCACATGGAACTTATAGAGTTGCAGTGAGTTGGTGCCGTAGTAAATCTGGTAATTCGGCGAGCCAGCCGGAGGTTGAATGGTGCCGTCAAAGTCTGACGGCAGCAATCCGCCGACACCCGAACCCTGCTGGAAGCAAACCTGTGTGGCTGCGGCTCCCGTCAACATCTTGCTGCGGTCGTAAGCGCAAGAATCCGCACCTACAAAGGTGTTGCCGTTGAACATATTGAAGGTCGTGTAATAGCCGTCCGGCCATACGCCCATCTTCGGATAGTCATCAAAGTTGGTGTAGGAGAACGAATAGCGGCTGTAGGTGCCAGTCGCGTCGGAGGTGGTGGAAACCGCCAGGCACTGCAAGTAGGGGGTCGTGCTCACCGAAAACTGGGTCAGAATCCATCGTCCGGCAATCTTGTCATACAGCACAACTGGGTCACCGTCGTTGTTCGTCTGGCAACCGCCACCAAACCCGGCCCACAGCGTGTTGTTCGCTACCGGGCCCAATACCAGCGCCCCGGTCGTCTTGTTATAGACCGCGTAGCTGGAGTTCACCATTTCGACGAACTGAGTTGCGCCTATGGCACCGTTGGTGTCTGGCGGGGCACTGCCCACGGTGAAGCCTGCTACGCCTTGGCCGATGCCGTCAAAGCTCAAGCCCACGGTTGGCGTGTTGGGAATGGTGGTGCGCTGCAAAACCGGATCTTCTACGTTGGGTTCCATCCCCGCAGGTAGCGGAATCCGCCGCCATGCTTCAGCTTCATGCTTTGGCGCGTGGGGCGTTGGTGGAGGGGCCAATCTAGCCAAGTCGCGCAACGGCAGCGACGTGTCGTGATGTACTTCCTTGTGTACGATCGGCCCAGTGACAGTCTGCGCCGAGAGTGGAGCCGCCGCCAGCAACAGGCTGGCAGCAAGGCTCAGAATCCCCGAAAGAACACGTGTCCGCTTCAACATTAATTTCTCCATGTGGCTCGTATAGCAAAGGATGGGTGGCTTATAACAACTTGGCAGCGACCGCGCCGACTCCTGGTGACTTTGCCGCCGCGCGCCACGGATGCCAACGAGCGGCGATCATGACTTCGCCGTGAGACCTCGTTGTGAGCGCCACGAACTTTGTGGCACGGCTCGCTTCCGTGAGCGATTCCGTGAACGATTCCGTGAACGATTCCGCGAACGCTAGGCAAAGGCTCGGCTCCGGTTCTTTTGGCATCGCGCCACAACGGGTGGCGATCCGCCCCTACCTTCGAACAATTGCGACAACTGGGGCAAACTTGCATCAACCCTGAACCGGAAATCCAGAGAACGCTCGTCGCTGCCCCACGGCGGCGGAGAGTGTGTGTGATGCTACATCTCGCGTACTACAAGGAGCAAGTAACAAATCAGTAAACATGGGGTAAATATACGAAAAAAACCGAAGATTCCTAACCGCGGAAGGACACGGGCGGAAAGCAAGCGCGTACCCTCCCCCCTCACTGACCGGGCGGCCAGTATGGAGTTGCCGAAACGGCCCTCATTTACGTGCTGCGCGACCGAGCGATCCCGAGGCCGTAGGCAAATGGCGCGACAAAAATCCGCCCTACCAGCCTTGCGTCTGCCCCTTGTTCTGCTCATCCAGCCACTGCTTCAGCGGAGCAAAATACTCCAGCAGCGCCCCGGCATCCATCTGACGCTGGCCGGTTAGAGCTTGCAGCGCGTCGGGCCACGGCTTGCTCTGACCCATCTCCAGCATCTGGTTGAACTTTGCGCCTGCCTCTTTCGACCCAAAGAAGGTGCAGCGATGCAGTGACCCTTGATAACCCGATTCGCGGCACAGCGCGCGATAGAACTGGAACTCCAGCACATGCGCCAAAAAGTAGCGCGTGTACGGCACATTGCCCGCCACGTGATACTTGGCTGCCGGGTCAAAGAACTCTTCTCCGCGCGCCTCCGGAGGTGCAACGCCCTGATACTTCTTGCGCAGTTCCCACCAGCTCTTGTTGTAATCGGCTGGCTCAATTTCGCCAGAGAACACCTTCCAGCGCCACTGGTCAATCAACAATCCAAACGGCAGAAACGCCACGCGGTCCAGCGCTTGCTTCATCAGTAGCGGCACATCATTCCCCGCCTTGGGCGCTTCTTCCAGCAATCCAACCTTATGCAGATATTCCGGCGTAATCGCCAGCGCAATGGCGTCGCCAATTGCTTCGTGGAAGCCGTCATTCGCGCCGTTCTGGAACAGGAATGGCTGATGCTTATAAGCCCGCTGATAGAAGTTGTGGCCGAGTTCATGGTGAATGGTCACAAAATCTTCTTCGTTGATGTTGATGCACATCTTGATGCGGAGATCGTCGGCATTGTCGAGATCCCACGCGCTGGCATGGCAGACTACGTCACGGTCGCGCGGCTTGGTGAACAGCGAGCGCTCCCAGAAGGTATCGGGTAACGGGGCGAAGCCCATGGATTTGAAGAAGTTTTCCCCATACTTCACCATGCCTTTGGCGTCGAGCTTCTTCGCCTTAAGCAACTCCGAGGTGTCAAAGCTCTTGTTCTCTTCCGGCACATTCAGCAGTGGATAAACATTTCCCCACGACTGCGCCCAGATATTGCCCAAAAGATGCGCCGGGATCGGCCCCGTGGGCGGCACCACTCCCGGCCCGTAGTGTTTGGAAAGCTGAGTGCGCACATACGTGTGCAGCGCCAAGTACAGCGGCTTTACTTGATCGTAGAGACGGTCGAGCTCAGCACTGAACTCTTCCGGCGTCATGTCATAGCCGCCGCGCCACAGCGCGCCTACATCTTTGAAGCCTAGCTCACGCGCCCCTTGATTCGACAAGCCAACAAAGCGCGTGTACTTATCACGCATATGCGGAGCGATGCCATGCCAGCCCTTCCACAGATCGAGCAATTCGGCGGGGTCGCGACTCTCAGCCATGCGTTGTTCAATTTCAGTAATGTCCTGACAAAGCTCTTTGCCGTCCGCACCCTTGCGGCAGTATTTGCCCTTGCCATACTCGCCCTCCAGCCAACTGCCCAACTCGGTCATCTCACGCCGCAGCTTGGCATCCTTGGGTGCCGGAGCCGTCAGCGATAACCGCAGCAGCATGAATTTGCGCGCCAAATCTGGCGACATCTTCACACCGTCATATTTCTTCGACTCCTCCACCAATTCGGTGGTCACGGCGGCGATCTCGTCATTCGCCGCAGCCGCCAGCGCCTGCGTGTCCTCGGTAATAAAGTTGGACTGCACCCAGCTCGCCTGATTCACCTTCACACTCAGCTCAGCCAGACGAGACTCCGCCCGGTTCATAAATGCTTCGGCATTCACCGCCGTCAGCTCAGTTTCCGCATTCAAAGTCACAGTCGCTCCCAGTCCCATAAAAATTGTGCAGAAAATAGCAATCCGCCTGACTCTTAGCTTATTCGTCCTCATCCCGCCTCCCATCAAACACCTCAACTCGGTGTACATCTAGGTGTACATCTAGGCGTAAATCTAGGTGCACATCGCTGAAAGGGCATTATCCACCATTCGGCAGAAACCTGTCAGTGGATGGCCCGCATCGCGATCCGCCACTAGAATAACCAGTGAGTCCAAGTCTCCATGCTGCCCGCCCCCAAGCTCCCGCGCGCTTTATTCGTCGCTCTGGCGGGCGCTTTGCCTGTCACTCTGGCGTGGACGATGCTGCTGACATCCGCCACCGCGCAAGCACAAACTTCGCCACCCACGGCTGAACCGCCGGGCGTCATCCCCGTCATCCGTCAGGAGGTTCGCGAGATTCGCCTGGTGGTCACCGCTACCGACGCTCGCGGCCACTTTGTGCATGACCTGACACCCGTGAGCCTGAGCATCCTCGATGCGGGGAAGCCAGTGCAGCCATTTCTCGATTTTCGCAGCGAAGCCAATCTGCCGCTCGATATTGGACTGGTCGTAGATTTGAGTGGCTCCGTGCACAGCAAGTTCCCCTTCGAGTTGCAGTCGGTCAGTGACTTTCTTGCCCGCATCCTGCGCCCCGCCAGCGACCCCACCAGCGACCCCACCAGCGACCGCGCCTTCATCGCTGGCTTCAACACCGATCTGCTCATAGCTCAGGATTTGACCTCCGACCAGCAGCGGCTCAATCAGGCTCTGAAGCAATTGCATTCCGGCGGCAACACTGCTCTGTTCGACGCTATCGTCACACTGTGCCGTAGGCCATGGCTGGCCGCCAGCAACGAACCCGCGCGCCGCGCTTTGCTCATTCTGAGCGATGGCAATGACAACCAGAGCGATGCCACTCTCGCCTTCGCGATCGAAGCCGCCCAGCGCGCCGAGGTCATCGTTTACGCCATCAATACTAGCGACAGCCCCAGCGTGGAGCGTGGTGACAAATTCTTGCGGAAGCTCGCCGAGGCTACGGGCGGACGCACTTTTTATCCCGCCACCCGCCACGACGTGAACCGAGCCTTGGCAGAGGTAGAAGAAGAGTTGCGGAGCCAATACATACTTTCGTTCCGGCCCGCCCACCCCACCTCCGATGGCAATTTTCACGCTCTCACCCTGATTCCGAACCGGCCCGGCATAACCCTGCGCACCCGCAAAGGCTATTACGCCCGCTAGTTGCGCGCCGCTATCACCACTCGGCTGAAACCCCAAAAGCTGTACCCACCAAGCCCTGCTTTTAGGGGATGTACCTTCGCGTAGCTTTCGCCGCAGCCCTCGCCGTGCTATAAGGGCTTATTGCACTCGCAACGCCAGAATCCTCAGCCGAGGCGTTCGAGGAGGTCTCCATTGTCTGATGCACGTACCGGAAAACGCTTCCCTTTGGAACTGCCCATCACCATCCACACGGCGGAAACAAATCAGGACGTCAAGGGTTTTACCTCTAACCTCAGCGCCGCTGGAGTTTACGTCCGCGCCGAAGGTTCCATGGAAGTTGGAGCCAACATTGAGTTCCAGATAGCACTGCCCGCCGAGGTAACCGGCGGGGGCAACCCGGTGGTGCTGCAATGCAAGGGGCGCGTGGTGCGCTCCGATGGCCCTACCGACAGCGACGGCCATCAGGGCGTAGCCTGTGTGATTGATTCGTACGAAATGGTGCGCAATTCTTGATCGCCTTTTTTGCGGAATTGCAAAACGTTGCACGCGATGTTTGAACGTATTTCTTGGACGGGAGCACCACGATGCTGAAACTTATTCTGGCGGATAACCAAGCCATTTTTCGCGCGGGCATGGCCAAAGTTCTGGCCGTGGAAGACGAGATCCGCATCGTCGCTCAAGCACAGACGCCCGAGCAGATGTTGATGGCCGTTGAAAAATTCCGCCCCGGCATCCTCATTGTCGCGGGCGATTTCCATCCCGACTTTGCCACCGTGATGCAAGCGGCCAACACTTCCGACGCTCGCGTGATTGTGCTCGCCGAAAACGGAGCCAGCACCGCTCGCTTTCTGAACGCCGGTGCCATCGGCATCGTGTTCCGCAACATTCCTAGCGCATCGCTGGTGGAGTGCGTACGCAAGGTGAGCCGCGGCGAAGGCTGGGCGCAAAACTCTGGTGCGTCGAACGAGCCCTCTGAAACCGACATGGTCGGTATGCGCGTCCGCGATCGGCTTACTCCCAAAGAGCTGCGCATTGTTGCGCTGATTGTGCAGGGCTACAAGAACAAAGAAATCGCCACCCAGCTCGGTACCACCGAGCAGGTCATCAAGAACTATCTGCGCAATGTCTATGACAAAATCGGGGTTTCCGATCGCCTGGAGCTGGCGCTCTTCACCATCCATCACCGCATTTTGATGGAGGCAGCGACCGCCTCGCAAGAGAATCCTGCTCCCAAAAGTCCGGCAGCGCAACGTGCCGCCGCTGCGCGCGAAGCTGCACCGGCAGCGATTGCGGCCGCTCGTTCCGCCGCAGCCCCCGGCTTTGGCAGCAAAGAAGAAACCCACACCCGCCCCTGACTTCCAAGGGCGAGTGTGGGTTGCATTTCGATTCTGTGGCTTGCAGCTTCCCGCTTGGCGCTAACGCGCTCAGCCACCCGAGCGGAAGTAACCTCGCTAACGAATCTTCTCCGCGATGCTCTTGCCCTGTGTAAACAGCAACAAATAATCCGGCCCGCCCGCCTTGGAGTCGGTGCCGCTCATGTTGAATCCGCCAAACGGGTGCGCACCCACAATTGCGCCCGTGCACTTGCGATTGATGTACAAATTGCCCACATGAAAGTCGCGCTTGGCCATATCAATCTTTTCCTGCGAGCTGGTATAGATCGCGCCAGTCAGGCCGAACTGCGTGCCGTTGGCAATCTCCATCGCATGTTCAAAGCCACGTGACTTAATCACCGCCAGCACCGGACCAAAAATCTCTTCCTGTTCCAGAGTCGAGCCCGGCAGAATGTCGGCAAACACCGTGGGCTGTAGAAAGTAGCCGTTGCCCGCCGCCTCATCACGGCCACCACCGTTCAGCAAACGCCCATCCTTCTTACCCTTTTCGATGTACTGCAAAATCTTGTTCATGGCACCTTCGCTGATCACCGGCCCCATGTCCGCATTGTCCGCCGGGTCACCGACCACGATCTTCCCCACCCGTTCCTGCAAGCGTTCCAGAAACACGTCGTAAATGCGCTCATCCACAATGGCGCGCGAGCACGCCGAGCACTTTTGCCCGGAGTAGCCAAACGCCGCCAGCGCCACGCCTTCCACTGCCGCATCCAGGTCGCCATCCGCGTCTATGACCATCGCGTCCTTGCCGCCCATTTCCAGAATCGTGCGCTTAATCCAAATTTGTCCGGGCTGCTGCTGCGCCGCGCGCGCATTCACGTCTAACCCGACTTCGCGCGACCCGGTAAACGCAATGTAGCGCGTTTTAGGATGCTCCACTACCGCGCGCCCAAAGGTGGCGCCGCTGCCCGCACAGAAGTTGACCACCCCGTCCGGCAGGCCCGCTTCTTCCAGCACCTCCATAAACTTTGCGGCAATCGTAGGCGCATCATGCGACGGCTTCAAAATTACCGTGTTCCCGCTTACAATCGAAGCCATTGTCATGCCCGCCATAATCGCGCAGGGGAAGTTCCACGGCGGAATCACCGCGCCCACGCCCAGCGGAATGTACACCAGTTGGTCGCGTTCACCGGGGAGTTGCACTGCCGTTTCTACCTTGGCCAGCCGCAGCGCTTCGCGCGCGTAAAATTCCGCAAAATCAATCGTCTCGCCTACGTCGCCGTCGGCCTCGGCCCAGTTCTTGCCCACTTCCACCACTAGCCACGCCATAAATTCATACTTGCGCTCGCGAATGATGCGCGCCACGCGGAATACCAAACTCGCACGCTCTTCCACAGACGTCTGGCGCCAGCCCTCAAACGCCTTCAGCGCCGCCTGCATCGCAGGCTCCACTTCCGCCAGTCCGGCATCCTGATGCAATCCGACTAACTCCGCCGCACACGACGGATTCACCGAGCGAATCTTGTGCTCGGTGCGCAGCCGTTTGCCGCCAATCACCATGTCGTACTCGCGGCCAAGTTGCGACCGCACCAGCGCAATCGCTTCGCGCATTTTGCGTGCATTTTCCGGCACAGAAAAATCAATCACCGGGTCGTTCACAAAAGGGCCATCCTGCAAATGAATAGGAAGCGTAGAAAGTGTCGTTGCCATAAGAAGCCTCGCAAGCCCCGGGGAGGGGCAGGTCAAACATCAGGAAACACTCAATTCTAGCACCGGGGTGGGCACCAGTCCCGTGAAAGCGTGTGCGGGACGGGTGTCTCTCCCGTCCGCCGTCTGCATCTTGGCCCTAGCTAAATCTCGCCGGAGCGGTCACCGCCGCCGTGCGCTCCAGCTTGTCCCAGACAAAGGGTTTGCCTTCAATAGCGCGGCGAATAGTCTTGACTAACACAATCGAAAACAACTGCCGGTAGGCAAACCGCTGCAACCACACCTGACTCAGCAGCCACGGATCTTCCGGCATCCCAACATCGCGACGCTCCAGCAGAAACGCGATCGTCGAGGCCACAAAATCAATCACCAGGAAGGTGAGGAAGTACAGCAAGATCTTGAGAAAGCTGGTGGGGTCGAACGACTCCGGATGGTAGACCCGCTGCACTCCATACCAAATCAAGCTGCCGAAAAACATGATGTCAATCGCTGGCGAAAACAGTGGCAGCACAATCTGAAAGATCCAAATATTCGGCAGCGCGAACCAGCCAAACGGCCCCGGCTTGCGCATCGCGCCGCGATGCTTCCACACTGCCTGCAAGATGCCGAATGACCAGCGGAAGCGCTGCCGCATCAATCCGTTCGCATTCGTCGGTGCCTCAGTGTAAGCCAGGGCGCGGTCTTCGTAGTAAACCCTATAGCCGTTTTGCAGCAGCGTCATCGTCAGGTCCGCATCTTCCGCCACCGTGTCAGGATGGTAGCCGCCCGCCGCCCGTACCGCCGCGGTGCGCCATGCGCCAATCGCACCCGGTACCACGCACACCACTCCGAACAGATCCAGCGCGCGCCGCTCAAAGTTCTGGCTGGTGATGTACTCCAGCGCCTGCCAGCGCGTCCACAAATTCACCCGGTTGCCCACCTTGGCGTTGCCCGCCATGGCACCAATTTTCCCATTGCGAAAGTGCGGCACCAATCGGCCAATCGCCTCGCGCGCAATAATCGTATCCGCGTCAATGCCCACGAAAATCTCTTCCGTCACATATTGCAGTGCGAAGTTAAGTGCCTCAGCCTTGCCTGCGTTGGGCTTGGTAAGCACCGTCACTTTACCCGACGCAATCTCTGCCGCGAACCGCTCTTGCACCACAGCCAGGGTGTGGTCTTTCGAGCCATCGTCAATCACAATCACCCGCAGATTGGCGTAGTCGGAATCGAGCACCGAGCGCACCGTCCGCTCAATCACTTTCTCTTCATTGTATGCAGGCACCAGCACTGCAACATGCGGATCGAAGGGCGGCAGCCCCATCGGCTGCTTCGTCATCTTCTCGCGAAAGCGATCAAACACGGCGCAGAAACCAACAAACAACAGCCGCGAGGTCATCAGCACGTCGCCCGCAAAAAAGGTGAAGACCACAATCAGCAGAATCGCGTCCGCCAGCCAAAATGCAATGCGCAGCAGCCGCGCCGGCCAAATGTCAGACGCCGGGATCGGCGGCATCACGTCCGCTTCCGTCTTGCCCATCAGCGTGGTCACCGGAACCAAAGTCAGACCTTTGGCACGGATGCCGTCAATGATTAAAGGCAGTGCGCGCACCGTTTCTTCGCGATTGCCTCCTCCATCATGCAGCAGAATGATGTTGCCGCATTGCAGGTCGTACTGGCTACACGGCGGCAGATGCGACAACACCTCCGCCGCAATTTCCTCGCCAGAGCGGTGGGGACGCTCGCGCCAATCATTCGGATCAATCTTGTTACCCACCGTCACGTAGCCGAGCGACTGCACCAACTCCAGCGGCCCCACTTGGTCTTCCGTGTCAGGCTCCTGATCCACAGAATAGGGCGGTCGGAACATCAGCGGCTTAATGCCCAGCCGCGCCGCAAACAACAACTCGGTCAGGTTCAACTCCAACTTCATCTGCGTCTTGCTGATTTCACTGATGTCCGGGTGGGTAAAGGTGTGATTGCCAATCAGGTGACCTTCATTCTTCACCCGCTGTGCCAGTTCGGCGTATTTTTCCGCCTGTACGCCGATCAAAAAAAAGGTCGCCTTCACTTGCTTTGCTTTTAAAATATCAAGGACCTGAGCGGTGTACTTCGGATCCGGCCCGTCGTCAAAGGTCAACGCGATCTGGTTAGGACTTGCCCCATACCGTCCCACGCGATACGGTAACGGCGTGCTCACCATATCCTGCCCCGTGATTAGCATGGATTTGGCGTCATACGTGATTGTCCGCGCACCGGGGCTGGGCTGCTGCTGAATATGCAGGATCTCGCCTTGGCCCTCCATATCCACATCTTGTCCCGGCGGCACTACTTTCAACTTGTCCGGTGCGCTGGCATCACCGGGCACATCCCACACCTTCCATAGGGAGCGGTCTTCCGACCCCAGCCGCCACAGCGCAAACGTCGTGATGCCTAGCGACTCGGCTGCCCTCATCTGGTTCAATGCCGTCACCGCATCTAGAAACCAAACATCGTGACGCCAGTTCTTGTCGTCTAAATAGCTGAAGTGTGAATTCAGTGAGCCCGGGTCAAAAGTTATTTTCTCGTCCGCATCCTTCGCTGCTAGCCACGCCTCTTGCAGCGTGGCGCTGCTGTCGCGCTCGTCCGCGGGTAGCGGCAGTGGCTTCCCACGCTTGGTCTGGCGTTGGGGCCAGTCATAGCCATAACTGCCGATGGCGCAAATGATTTTCTCTTTGGGCACCAACGCCAGCGTGTTGCGCAAGTTGTCGGTGAACCAGTCCTGCGCCGCAATCGGCCCCGCCTCGCCTCCCGGATAGTGCTGGTCATAATTCATCACGACCATGCCATCCACGCGACCCGCCACATCCTTGTAGTCAAAGTCGTCATTGCGCGAAGGCACCGACACATACAGCTTTTGCCCATGCTGGTGCAGGTCGCCCGCCAACTCTTCCAGCAACGCCACATAACCCGGCTGTGATGACGTGGCGAATGACTCGAAATCCACCATCAGGCCGCGGTATTTATCCGTCGCCAGCCACTGCTCAATCTGCTTCCGAAAACCTTCGCGCGCGCCTTGGTCGCTAAGAAAAGGCCCAATATCCACCCAGTCGTTGCGAATGGGATCAAAGTTGTTCACCAAGGGGAAGACTTCCATCTCGGCCCCGCTCGCCTTCAGAAAAGGCATCACCTGTTCATCCACCGGACGTGCTGTGCCGCCAGCATAAACGTCAAACAGCTTGTTTTCCGCCGTCACGCCTTGCAAGTGGCCATCGGGTGTCAGCACATGCAACCACTCGGGATACAGCAAATCAATCTGCTTGGAATACTCCTTCAACGACGAGAAACTCGCGGCATCCCACGGCACATAAAATGCCGCGCGCACACCTTCCTCCTCATTCAACTTGATCTGCGATGCCGGAGCATCGGTCTTACGATGCTGGCTCCAACGTCCGCCTAGAATGGCTTTCTTAGCCTTTTCTTTCTCTTTTTCCTTCGCCGCCTCACGCTGTATCTCTTTCTGCGTGTCCTTATAGGCGCGGTAGGGACGCTTCTCATCGGGCAGGGAGAGCGATTGCAGCTTGGTGTTTTGCCACGCGTTGTAGCCGAAAAACAAAATCAGCAGCGTGAGCGTCACGCCCGCCACATCCAGCATCCGCCGGATGCGCTTCCACCGGCTCTGCTCGGGGTCTAAAAAAATAGGTTTGGCCATGAGGATTGTTTGCCGCGACGCGAAAACTCCACCGCGCCCGGCACCTTTAATCGTATGCGGCAGAAGCGGCAGGGTCAATGCGACCGAATCCTTGGCCACAAGCCGCGCTCAGGGTATATTCCCATTAGTGCTCCCCATCCTGCGCCAGCATCGCCGCTTCTTCCTTGCCTTCACCAGCCTCGCGCTCGCGCTGCGTCTGCTGTTTGTGCTGCGCTTCTCGCTCATTACGGACGACGGCTTTATTTACGGCGGCATTGCCAAGAATTGGCTGACGCGCGGCGTCTTTGGCTTAGGACCGAATGCCCTGCCCACGCTCGTCCGCCTGCCGGGGTATCCTGCGATTCTTGCCGCCGTGTGGAGCGTTTTCGGTCTGGAGAATTACAGCGCCGTGCTCGCCGTACAAGTAGTTGCCGATATCGCCACTTGTTTCCTCATCGCCGATATCGCCCGCCGCTGCGTTACCCAGGATGGCGCTCACAAGGCAAGAGCCGTCAAGATCGCCTTCGCTCTCGCAGCCCTGTGTCCCTTTACCGCCAATTACACCGCCGCGCCGCTCACAGAGACCTTCGCCATCTTCTTCGCCGCACTCGCGCTCGACCTCGCCTTCTGCGGGCTGGCCCGCATACGCGACGCCCGCCGCTATCGCCTGCTGTGGGCAGCTTGTGGCCTAGCCTGCGCCTGCGGTGTGCTACTGCGGCCCGATGGCGGCATCCTGCTGGCGACCACCGGACTCTACTTGGTGTGGCGCTTTTTTTTCGATGCGCCCCATCGCTGGCGCATATTCTCCGCCGCTCTGATTCTTTCAGCCGCCGCGCTTGCACCGCTCGTCCCCTGGACTGTGCGCAACTACGCCGTCTTCGGCGTCTTCGAGCCGGTCGCCCCGCGCTACGCCAACATGCCCGGCGAATTCGTGCCTCATGGCTTCGACCGCTGGGTGAAAACCTGGCTCGCCGACTACGATTCCGTGGAAGAGTTTTACTGGAACGAAGGCGATGCGCCCATGGAAATCGGCAAGCTGCCGCAGCGTGCCTTCGACTCGCTAGACGAATATCAGCAGACCGCCGCGCTGCTAGACCAGTACAACGCCAGCACTACCATCACGCCACAGATTGACGCCGGATTCGCCTCGCTGGCGCGGGCCCGCATCACGCGACAACCGCTTCGCTATTATCTTTTTCTGCCTCTCACCCGCATTGCAGATATGTGGCTGCGCCCCCGCACCGAGTTGCTTGGCATCGAATCCCGCTGGTGGGACTGGGAAAACGACCCTGCGGACAGCATGAGAGCTATCGCGTTGGGCCTTGTCAATCTGGCATACATTTCAGCCGCGCTCGCGGGACTTCTGCTCGCCCTCCGCCGCCGCGTGAGCCTCTTCGCTCTGGCGCTAACGTTGCTCTTCGTAGCTCTACGTAGCGCCTTTCTCGGCTCCTTGGAAAATCCCGAACCGCGGTATACGCTCGAGTGCTTTCCGGTGATTTTCTGCTGGGCCGCAGTGTGCCTCGATAACATCGCAAACATCGCAGCCTTGCCTGTCATGAAAACTAATTTACCTCTCGTCCAACGCTTTCGCTGGTTCCGCTCGGCCTAGCCGTTTTAGGCTTGCATTCTCCGCAGCGAACGTGCAAACTCTTGCCAATCGCTTTTGCCAGTTGCATGTCGCACCCTCAATTCTGGGAGGCAGACAATTCGCGCTCCTGAATCACCAGAGTTCTTGGGTCGGCTCGAATGGCTGTCTCTACCGACTTTTTGTCATAATTTACGCATTTGCCCAAGCCAGTTTCCACGTTGCACCCAACGCAATCACCCTCGGAGGGTTCCGCTCATGTCTGTCTTAGGGATGTTTAGCCGCTGCCTCATCGGTTTCGTCTGCCTCATCGCATTTTCAGCTACGCTCGTGGCCCAAGCCAGCTCATCCCTACACGGCACCGTCGCCGACCCCAAGGGTGCCGTGGTCCCCGGCGCCAAAGTCGTGCTCGCCGATCCGCAAAATGGCCTCACTCGCACCACGATTACCGATGATCGCGGCGAGTACCAGTTTCTGCAAGTGCCACCTTCCACTTACCGCCTTACCGTGACCGCTGCCGGCTTTGCCACGCTCAAGCAAGAGAGTTTGCAACTACTGGTGAATACCCCCGCCACCCAGAGTTTCACCATGCAGGTGGCTGCGGAATCGGTTACCATCGAAGTAAGTAGCACAGCTCCGCTGGTGAATACTCAAGATGCCACACTGGGCCACGCCTTTAGCACCGAGCAGATCGCCGCACTGCCATTTGAAGGTCGTGACCCGGTCGGCATTCTCTCGCTCCAGCCCGGGGTTACTTTTGCTGGCAATGTAGACCAGAGTTTTGATAGCCGCGGCGGCTCCGTGAACGGAGCGCGCAGCGACCAGACCAACGTTACCCTCGACGGGGTTGACAACAACGACCAAACACAAGGCCTTGCCTTTCAAGGAGCATTGCGCTCTACACTCGATTCCCTACAGGAGTTCCGAGTTACTACCGCTAACTCCAATGCCGATTCTGGCCGCTCCTCCGGCGCCCAGGTTTCTCTCGTCACCAAAAGTGGCACCAATCACTTTCACGGCACTGCTTATGAGTATCATCGGCCCACCTTTACTACCGCTAACGATTGGTTTAATAAGCAGGCTCAACTAAACGCAGGCCAGCATAACGTTCCCGGCAAGCTTCTGCGCAATACCTTCGGCGCTACGTTTGGTGGCCCCATCATCAAGGACCGTCTGTTTTTCTTCGCCGCTTACGAGGGCCAACGCCAACGCGAAAGTACGCAAGTAACTCGTACAGTACCCACCGACAATCTGCGCAATGGCATCATCCAATACAAGTGCGATGTCGCCGACCCTAACTGTTCCAGCCCGCAAGCCGGCTTTGACGTGCAGAATAATCCACTCGACCCGACTAACCGCATTGTCACTCTCACTCCGGCACAGTTCGCCGCGCTCGACCCCAACTGCACAGGCATTGGATCTTGTCCGCAAGGGCCCGGCGCAAATCCCGCAGTTCTAGCTATCTTCCAGCGCTACCCGCACCCCAACTCCACGAATGCTGGGGACGGCCTGCTGTTCAGCGGTTACACATTTTCCGCACCTGCGCCGAACAACCTGAATACCTATATTGCCAAGGTTGACTACAATATCACCCAGAACGGCAATCACAAACTTTTTGTGCGCGGTGGGTTGATCGGCGACCATAACTCATTGCTCCCCCCCCAATTTCCCGGACAGCCGCAGGCGCAAACTGGCGTCTTTACCTCAAAAGGCTTGATCGCTGGCTACACCGCACTCATCAGCAACAGTCTTATCAACAATTTGCGCTACGGCTATATACGCCAGAGTCAAGATTCCGCTGGACAACAAAAGACCGACTTTGTTCATTTCCGCAATTTGGATGACATTACCGCCTTCACCACCTCCAACAGCAACAATGTGCCTGTCAACAATTTCGTGGACGACGTAACCTGGAGCCGAGGTAAGCATACTCTGCAGTTCGGCGGAAACTACCGGCTCATTGGCAACAACCGCACGTCCAATGGCACGTCATTTACTGGTGCTACCACCAACGTCTCATGGCTGGATACCTCCGGCATCGCCAACACAGGCGGCAGCCTGGACCCAGGGGCATTCTCTGGGCAAGGTTATCCCTCTGTTCTGGCCGGTTTTAGTAGTGACTATGACTCGCCGATCGCGGCAGTCGCCGGCTTGGTAACCAACATCAACGCTTCTTACAACATTCGCAAAGACGGCTCTGTCCTTGGCGATGGCACTCCGGTGCAGCGTAAATTCCGTAGCAATGAGCTTGAAGTTTATGCGCAAGACACTTGGCGTGTTACTCCAACTCTTACTGTAACGTACGGTCTGCGCTACTCGCTACTACAGCCGCCTTATGAAACTACGGGCACTCAGGTTTCGCCCACCACCAGCCTGCATGACTTCTTCCAGAAACGGGGAGCAGCCGCCGCGAGCGGCCAAACCTATTCGCCCGTACTCTCCTTTGACCTGTCAGGCAAGGCCAACGGCAAGCAACCCTACTGGAACTATGACTACAAAGACTTAGCACCGCGCTTCGCCTTTGCATGGGCACCGAACAATAGCTCCGGCTTACTCGGACGCCTGTTTGGCGGCGCAGGCAAAAGCTCGGTTCGCGGCGGCTACGGTATTTACTATGACCACTTTGGCGAGGGCGTGGTAAACACCTTCGACGTCAACGGCTCGTTCGGACTCACTACCTCCATCAGCAACCCCGCTGGCGTACAAACCGTGGACGGCTCTGCCCGCTTCACTGCATTGACTGATATCCCCAATACTAGCTCTGCGGGGTGTAGTGCCCCCCCTTGCCAGCTTAAGCCGCCCGCCCCGCTCGCTGGGTTCCCAGTGACTCCGCCTACCGACCTCAACAGCGGAGGATTTGCCATTACTTGGGGACTTGACGACAAACTCAAGACTCCTTATTCCCACGTCATCAATTTTTCCTGGCAGCGCGAGCTTGCCCACGGCTTTGTCTTTGAGGCCTCGTATGTAGGCCGTTTCGCTCACCGCCTGCTACAGGAAGAAGACTTAGCCGCACCACTCAATTTAGTTGACCCCAAGTCTAAAGTTGACTACTATAGTGCGGCCACTCAATTCGCAAAACTGGCGAACTCAAATACTCAAGTTGCCGATGTTCAACCTATCCCCTACTGGGAGAACTTGTTTGCCAATGCTGCCGGCCCGGCTGCCACGCAACTCAATGGCTGCAACCCAGGCAAAGGTATCGAGGCCAACGTCCCTACCAACCTGACGGCAACCCAGGCGCTGTACGATCTATTTGGCTGCAATGTGGGGAATGAAACCAGCGCTCTGTTCGCCACAGATCTGTTCTGCTTCCCCGGTTGCGCTGACACTGGAAAGGGGCCTAGCACCTTTCAGTTTTTTGACAATCAATATTCGTCGCTCTACGCGTGGCGTACCGTGGGTAACAGCGCCTACAATTCGGGCCAATTTTCGCTACGCCACGCGATGTCGCATGGCGTATCGTTTGACTTGAACTACACTTACTCTAAGTCATTCGACTATGGCTCGAATGCGGAGCGTATTAGTGAGTTCGCGGGCTTCGGCTTCAATAGTCAGATTATCAACTCTTGGAACCCCAAACAGAACCGCAGCGTATCTGACTTCGACCTCACCCACCAGATCAACTTTAACTGGGTCTCAGAGTTGCCCTTTGGCCACGGCAAGCGGTTTGCCGGAGATAGTGGCCGCTTCGTCAATGCCGTCATTGGCGGCTGGGAACTCGCCGGACTCTTCCGCTGGTCTAGCGGCTTCCCGTTCACCGTCACTCCGGGCCTAGGCTTTTGGCCGACGAACTGGCAGCTTACCTCCCACGCGGTGCTCACTGGCAAGCGCCCCAAAACGGGCCAGTTCATTGACCCACAGGGCGATCCTAACCTCTTCGGGAGCAGCGCTGCCGCCATTAACAACGCCAGCTCACAGTTCCGCTTTGCTTATCCCGGAGAAACCGGCAACCGAAATAATCTGCGTGGGCCCGGTACTTACGGCTTCGACGCGGGCCTTTCCAAGTCCTGGAAGGTTACAGAGTCTCAGGTGTTGAAATTCGCCTGGCAGGTCTACAACGTTACTAATTCTGTGCGCTTTGACGCTGCGAATGCAAACTCGTCCCTATCGAACTCTGCTTCCTTCGGAAAGTATACCAATACCCTCACTAAGCCTAGAGATATGGAGTTTTCTTTGCGCTATAGCTTCTAGCCTTGGGCTGCCGTGGCAAAGCCGGAGCTGCTGTCACAAAAAAAGAGGCGGAGCGCATTCGCGTCCCGCCTCTTTCTCTTTTCATCCAGATCTCTAATTCGCTTGGATGTATTTAGTCTTGTTGGTTGTTTTCAGTTTGAATACACCCTCAGGCAACTTCTGGTTGACCTCAATCTTGCGGTAGTGCGCCAATTTATAGTCTCCGCCGGGCTGTAAGAACTTCTGCTGTATGCTTACACCCCGCGTGGTGTCAATCCAAAGCACAATCTGCTTAAACCAACTTTGCATCTTAGCCGACTTCGGGGTTAGCTCTATCTTCCAGGTGTCCACCCCTTCTATCTTCTCCATGCCGTCATACTTCAGGTCAAATTTGGCGCTCAGCTCGTGTCCGCGCCCGCCAAAGCCCAGCACCAGAAAGCTCTCAATCTCGCTGCGGTTTTTGGCAGATGTGTTGTATTCAGTAACCTGATCAGCCTTGGGCTGGAACATGCGTAATTTGCCTTCGCTAAAGATCACATAACGAGCGTCGGGTTGGCGGATGTCGGCTGCCATCTGCGTCTCATTGCCGCCGCGCCGGAAGTAAATCGTTCCTTCCTGCACGTCGGTCTCATTCACCACTAACTGGTATTGATCCCACGAAAAATCCGCCTGCGTGGTTCGGAAAGCCTCAGAAGCTGCGTCCATTTTGTTCAGCACTGTTTCCAGATTCTGCGCGCGAGCAGTAGCTGCGCCGCCGAACAGGCCCGCGAACAGCGCCGCGAACGCGGCAATCTTTCTTAGGGCGCAAACCATCTGTAATTTGTTGTGCTTAGCTTTCACGCGATCCACCAAGACTTACCGCTTCCTCACCCGCACTTGGTATGCCTGCACCTTGCCACTTGCATCCAGTACCGGGTTAAATCCCACTAAGGTCACTTCGCCCGCAATCGGCTCAATCACATGCACCAATTGCTCAGTGAGTGCCTCACCACTGGTAACCTGCACCGCCGACGCCGGAATCTGATACACAAATTCGCCTTCGGCTGAGGGCATCACCATCACCCCGGTAAGATGCAGATTCTGTTCCACTAGTTTGTCGCCATACTTAATCAGAAACGGCGACGCAAAAATGAACAGCAAAATCAGCGTCACCATCACGTCATAGTGAATGGTGCCCCGGTCGTAGGTCCACAGGATGTAGCCGCGAATTGTACGTGCGATTGCGCCCATCACTACAACTGCTTTCTTTGGAGAAAAATTCAGCGGCGAAAACTCAGCCACATTGCGACCCACACTACACTACTCTTCGGCCAGCGCCTTGCGGTCAGCACATTCCACTAAAGCTGGCGTGCGGTGATGCGATCGGTGCCTACGTAGGGTTGGAGTGCATCTGGAATCAGCACGCTGCCATCGGCCTGCTGATAGTTCTCCAGAATCGCGAGCCACGTGCGGCCAATCGCCAACCCACTGCCATTCAGGGTATGCAACAGTTCGGTCTTGTTCTTGCCCGCAGGCCGGTAGCGAATGTTCGCCCGCCGCGCCTGAAAGCTCTCAAAGTTCGAGCACGAAGAAATCTCGCGAAACTCCTGTTGCCCCGGCAACCAAACTTCCAAATCATACGTTTTGGCAGACGAAAACCCCATGTCGCCCGTGCATAAGGCCATCACGCGATAATGCAGGCCCAGCTTTTGCAGCACTTTTTCCGCATGACCGGTCAGCTTTTCCAACTCCGCGTAAGAATCTTCTGGCTTGGCAAACTTCACCAATTCCACCTTCTGGAACTGATGTTGCCGAATCAATCCACGCACATCGCGCCCATGCGAACCCGCTTCGCTGCGGAAGCACGGCGTGTACCCGGTCAGGCTCACCGGCAGTTGGCCTTCCTCTAAAACCTCGTCGCGATACAGATTCGTCACCGGGACTTCTGCCGTCGGAATCAGCCACAAGTCCCGTTCGCCGTGCGGCACACGAAACAGATCCTGCTCAAACTTTGGCAACTGCCCGGTGCCAACCATTGACTCCGAATTCACCAGATACGGCGGCAGCACCTCTGTGTAGCCATGCTCGCCGGTGTGCAAGTCGAGCATGAAGTTGGCCAAAGCCCGCTCCAGTCGCGCACCCAACCCCCAATACACCGCAAAGCGGGCTCCGGTGATCTTCACCGCACGCTCAAAGTCCAAAATGCCCAACTGCTCGCCCAGTTCCCAGTGCGACTTCGCCGCAAAATCAAACTTTGGCGCCTGACCCCAGCGCCGCGCCTCCACGTTATCTTCCGCACCCTTGCCCACCGGCACACTCTGGTGCGGCAGGTTAGGGATGCCCTTCAACGTATCTTGCAATTCGGCGTCGGCTTGTTCGGCATCAGCTTCCAGAGCGGCGCCGCGGTCCTTCATCGCCTTTACTTCGGCCTGCAGTTCGTCGGCGTTTTCGCCCGCCTTCTTGTGCGCACCGATTTGCTGCGACAGCTCATTGCGCCGCGCCTTCAGCGTCTCAGATTCGGTAATCGCCGCCCGCCGCCGCTGGTCAATTCCTTTGAAGTTCTTCAACACCTCAGCCGGGTCAGCTCCGCGTTGACGGAGTTTCTCTTCCAGCAAAGGCAAATTCGCGCGCACAAAGGCTAAATCAAGCATGCAATCTCACAAGTCGCTTATTATCAGTAATTTTTCAACTCATCCCGTTCCCATGCCCTTGCCCAACTGCCCGCTGATTTCAGCCCGCAGTCTGCCCAAACGTACGGAAACGCCCCACCTGCTGCTTTCCACTCTCTGCTGTTTTTTGCTATGTATCTAGAATAGCAAGTCAGCCGGGGTGAATGTACTATTCTGCCCAAACTCTATTTGCCGCGCCCTCAACCACTTAGGGGTTATTTTGCAAAAAGGGGGCTTGACAAGATTTTCCCGGCGGGCCAGACACCCGCCAAGCTGGCGCTGCCCCGATGGTATCCTTACCTGTTTGTTCGCAGTCCATCCTCATACCCTCGCTTCAGGAGGTTTGTTCTATGTCCGCCACTCATCCCATTCAAAAAGTAGGCGTTATCGGTGCTGGCACCATGGGCAACGGCATCGCCCACGTTTTCGCCAAATCCGGTTTCACGGTCTTGATTTCCGACCTCGAACAGCGTTTCCTCGATCGCGGCCTCGCCGCCATCACCAAGAATCTTGACCGCGAAGCCAGCAAGGGTAAAATCACCGCCGCGCAGCAACAGGCCGCACTTGCCCACATCTCGCTTACCACCGATCGCGCCAGCTTCGCCGACTGCGACTTTGTGATCGAAGCCGCCAGCGAAAAGTTCGCGATCAAGCAGGAGATCTTCCGCGATCTTGACCGCATCTGCCGCCCGGAAGTCATCCTGGCGACCAATACTTCGTCCATTTCCATCACCAAGCTGGCCGCGCTCACTCAGCGCCCGGCACAAGTCATCGGCATGCACTTCTTCAACCCTGTGCCGATGATGAAGCTGGTGGAAGTCATCCGTGGCCTCGCCACTACAGACGCCGTGTACGCGACCATCCGCGACCTTGCGCTGCAACTGGAGAAGACACCGGTGGAGGTGAACGACGCGCCCGGCTTTGTCAGCAATCGTGTGCTGATGCCGCTGTTGAATGAGGCGATGTTCGCCGTCATGGAAGGTGTCGCCACGCCGGAAGCCGTGGATGAAGTCTTCAAGCTGGGAATGGCGCATCCCATGGGCCCGCTCACTCTCGCCGACTTTATCGGTCTCGACGTTTGCCTCGACATCATGCGGGTTTTACTCGATGGCCTCGGCGACCCCAAGTACCGCCCCTGTCCGCTGCTGGTCAAAATGGTGGACGCTGGCTGGCTCGGCAAAAAATCCGGCCGCGGCTTTTATGTGTACCAGAAGTAGCGGTTCGCAGTGCACTGTCAGCCGTTAGCTAACTCCTAACGGCTGGCTGCTAACCGCTCGAAAGGAACCCATGCTTGATCAAGGCATCGAATACAGCGCCAGCCGCACCCGCTGGCTAGACCCGCTTACTTACATCCTCTGCCTGCTCTTCGGGACTTTCAGCGGATGGCTCATCCTTGCCTTGCCGGAGCAGGGTCCCGACTTCACTGCCCTGCCCATGGTCTTTTTCGCCATGGCTGCCGCCATCATTCAGCCGCGCAAGCCTTGGCGCTGGGCGATCCTCATCGCCGTCTTCATCCCCATCGCCCGCTTCGGAGCACTGTTTCTCTTCGTCAACAAACCTACGAGCGCCGAGGTCTATGAGTCCTTCCTCACCATCCTCCCCGCCATCGTCGGAGCCTATGCCGGACAGTTTACCCGCAGCACCATTCACAACATCTTCGACAAGTAAGGACGACGGGCATGGAGCAGTGCCGAAGTAGCATCTTCGATGCACGCGGAGCCCAGCCTTCCGTTTCCCACTTTTCCTCAGATTTTCGTTTTCCCTCGCCCCAATCTCGCCTATCCTTAACCATATGGCAGTTTCCGTCACAGTCTTGGCCAGTGGCAGCAAGGGCAATTCGACGCTGATCACTTGCGGTGCTACGCGCATCCTGGTGGACGCCGGCTTGAGCTGCCGCGAGACCCGCCGCCGCCTCAAGCTGGCAGGCGAAGACCCCGGCTCGCTCAGTGCCGTCGTGATCTCCCATGAGCACTCCGACCACGTGAATGGCTTGGCCACCATTGCCAAGAAGTTCGACGTGCCAGCCTACATGACCGGCAGCACTTACAACGCGTGGTACAAAAGCTGGCGTGACGCTGGCTATCAGACCGGCGACGCTGGCCCCGCGCTGGCCAAGCGTGAACTATTCCGCTCCGGCCAGCCCTTTACCATTGGCTCGGTCGAGGTGATGCCTTTCACCATCCCGCATGACGCTGCCGACCCGGTTGGCTTTACTTTTGCCGCCGAAGGCGTCAAAGTCGCCATTGTCACCGACCTCGGCTACCTGCCGCCCAGCGTCCGAGAAAACCTGCGCGACTGCGACCTCATCCTCATCGAATCCAATCACGATCTGGAAATGCTCCGTATCGGCCCCTACCCGTGGTCAGTAAAACAGCGGGTGTTGAGCCGCGTGGGTCACCTAAGCAATGAGGCCCTCGCAGATTTCCTCATCGCGGATTATGATGGAGGAGCAGCATTTTTAATCTTGGGTCACATTTCCGGCGAGAATAATCATCCGGAAGTCGCCCGTCGCGCCGCCGAACAGGCGCTGGAACGCCGTCCCCGGCTGTTGGCCAACCGTTTGCTGGTCGCCGGTCAGGAAGAACCGCTGGAAACCATCCGGTTCTAGGAAGAGTTTCTGTTTGGCTCCGCGTGCATCCAACTAAGCAATGAGTCAACCTTGTACCGATCAAGTCGTGGGCAACATCCTTGCCGGCTGGCGCTATGATATTTCCGGCCTGCATCCTGAGATGAGCCTCGACTACGAGCAGCACTTTGAAGAGTGTGCCCACTGCCGCTCGCGCCGAGCCTTGCATCGCGGCATTGATGTTGCCTTGATTGTTATTTCGTCCATATTCGCCCTGCTGTTCTTGCTCGCGTTTCTCGTCGTCCGCCACTTCAACCCGCATTATGCCGTGTGGTTTGAGCTAGCCGCCCTCGCTGGCTTCGCCTTCTCAGCGCTGGTGTGGCTTGGCGTTGCGCTGGCCACCCCCGCTCCGATGACCATCGCCGATGCCGCCAAACTCGGCGCCCGCCACGTCCACGACCGACTCCCCGAAGAGATCCGCGGCCGCATCCCCGAAGAGATCCGGGTGAGGATTACCAGTTAGGCTGCTTTGCAAATGTTGATGTTGACGTTGATGTTGACGTTGATCCACACCCCATTTCCGCCTGCGGCGCTCCGCAACCTTTGTGCCACTTTCTTGGCCTGTGTAGCACTCTGCGCCGTGTTTTTGGGAAGGCTTGCCGCGCAAGCTCCACCGCCGCCATCCACTGCGGCGACCCTACCCTCGGCCGACAATAACGGGAAGCCCGGCACAGCGCAGGATGGGACGCATGACATGGCCCACATGAGCATGGCAGGCATGAGCATGGCATCCGACGGCAGCCTCCTGCCCAGCCCCCATGCCAGTTCCGGCACTGGCTGGCAGCCAGCCGATACGCCAGCTCACATCTGGAGCACTCGGCGGGGGGGGGCTGGGACTTGATGGCACATGGCGTCTTGTTTGCCAGTTTCACCCACACCGGCGGGCCGCGCGGCGCGGGCAAGGCAGAATCCATGAACTGGGCCATGCTTATGCAGCAGCACAGCCTTGGCCGCGGCAACCTCTTGTTCCGCGAAATGCTTTCCGCTGAATCGCTGACCTCGCCCCACCCCGGCTATCCTCAACTGTTCCAGACGGGAGAAACCTACAAGGGCCACCCTCTGCTCGATCACCAGCATCCCCATGACGTTTTTGGCGAGATCGCAGCTCTTTACACTGTGCCCCTCAGCTCCCGCTGGGAGTGGTCGGCTTACGCCGCCCTCGCCGGCGAACCGGCTCTGGGCCCCGTGGCCTTTATGCACCGCGCCTCGGCCAGCGAACTGCCCGCCGCGCCACTGGGACACCACCTGCAGGACTCCACTCACATCAGCTTTGGCGTACTGACCGGCGGCCTGCGTTATGATCGCGTCAGGCTGGAGCTTTCTGCCTTCAACGGCCGTGAGCCGGACGAAAAACGCTACAACTTCGACTTCGCACCGCTCGACTCCTGGTCCACCCGGATTAGCCTCGCACCCTCAAAAAGCTGGGTGGCGCAGTACAGCTATGGCAAGCTGATTCATCCTGAAGCACTCGAAGTAGGCGACGAGCACCGCCACAGCGCCTCCCTCGCTTACACCCGCCGCTGGCACGACGGCTACGCAGCCGCCACCGCGATCTGGGGACGCAAGCACAAGGACTACACCGCCACCAATAGTTATTTACTGGAATTCACTCTCAACTTCCGCGCCCGCAACTATGCCTTCACGCGTATCGAACTGGTGGATAAAGACGAACTTTTTCCTGGACTGGCCACGAATTACCGTATCGCTGCCTTCACTTTCGGAGGCGTGCGCGATTTAGTCCACAATCGCACCGGCCAGGTGGCCCTCGGTGCCGACCTCACGTTCTACAAAAAACCTGCCGCCCTCGACGCCACCTACGGCCAGAACCCGGTCACCGTGCAACTCTTTCTGCGCTTCCGCCCCGGGCTGGGCGAGCACATGCACTGACGCTAAAAAACCCTTGTGGGTAATGCTAAGCGACGTTTTTCAGTCTAACGTACACCAGTGACATAGCATCATAGTGGAAGGCCTGACGGTGATATCAACCTGCCGAAGGGCAAAGGAGGTTTGTCCGCGAGTATATCCGGAAAATAGAACTCGGCAGGAACCTTGTGGCCTCTTCTCAATATTTTTGGCACTAAATATCTAACGTGATCTGCTCCACAAATTAACAATACAGTGTCGTCGCTTGCGGAACACGCCTCAATGCGATTTAACCAAAAACTTTCTCGGGC